>FUZM01000002.1:0-300000 GCA_900167925.1 Bacteroidales bacterium WCE2008 | reverse complement strand
AGAAATGAGTGAGCAGGAAAAGTAGGATTTCTGCTACCAGAATTCCCAATACGATATACACCGAATTCTTTATTCCAGCACGTCTGTTCTTGAAGTTTACTTTTTGTAGAAAATATTTGGCGGCCAGAGCTCCTGGAAGGAACATCGTCCCCATGAACATCGCTTCCACTAACCGATATCCCAAGCTCATTAGGATAACCGATACCAGAAGGATGGAAACTATCCAATAAGATATGACTGACAACCGTTTCATTTCAGACACAAAAATAGCAAAAAACATCTTTCTCCTCAATCTAAAAAGGGAATTTGGGGATTTGACTTCTGTTCTAGGGGTTATGGCTTGCGCAGAAACTGCCGGCCCTTTACTTTTGCTCCCGAGTTATTAACCACAAAACTTTTTACCATATGTTAAATTTTTTCATTGAAGGAGGTCTCGGGTTTATGTCCGTCCTCACAGTACTTTTGGTAGCCATCTTCTTTGCGGCTTGGAAGGCTCCTTGCTGGGTAAAGGAGATTGGCCTGTTTGCCTTGTTGTTCGGCGTCCTTGGGACGATAATCGGACTCTGGCAGATGTTCAATGCTTTGGGTGGCCTTTCAAAATTGAACGATCCGATCCCGATGGGTGTTCTTTGCACAGGCTTGAGGCTAACCTTGAATACCGCCATTTATGGCATAGGCATCTACCTTGTATCTCTCATCGTGAGGGTGCTCCAGAAACCTAGACTGTAGTTCGGGACGCTTCTTTTGACAATCAAAACAGCCATATGCTCCAGTGGGGACATGGCTGTTTTGATTTATTTGTGGTATCTTTGTGTCTCTAAATCGTAATTTGTCTCATGATTAAACTCATAATATTCGACTTTGACGGCACGTTGGGAGATACCCGGCGCAATATCGTATTGATCTTACAGCAGACAATGCACTCTTTAGGGCTCCCTGTCCGTGACGAGGCTGTCTGCGCGTCTACTATAGGCCTGACTCTGGCTGATTGCTTCAGGAAAATGTATCCCGGACTGGAAGAATCGGCAGTTGAAGAGTGTGTGGTCACATACAGGCGTTTTTTCGAGGAAAACCGAAAATTCCTTGTCCCTCAGCTTTTTCCCGGAGTGGCAGATACATTGAGAGGCTTGAAAGCAAGAGGACTGACAATGGCTATCGCATCGTCCCGAAGTTCCAAGTCCCTGAATGAGTTCCTTTCCGAGATGGGGGTCGAATCCTGTTTCTCGCTTGTCATCGGGGCTGATAACGTGACAAAGGCAAAGCCTGACCCGGAACCTGTACTGAAAGTACTCTTAGCTTTTGGCATAAGCGCTGACGAGACGCTTGTCGTGGGTGATATGGGGGTTGATATCCAAATGGGAAAGGCTGCCGGGGCAAAGACTTGCGGCGTTACCTGGGGTAACGGTTCCCGGGAAGATCTCTTGGCTGCCGGAGCCGACTTTATCATTGACTCGATGTCTGAATTGTACAAGAAAACATCGTCGCAAGAGGGACGATGTTATGAAGTAATATTGTAATAAAAGCTATATTAGTCCTCGATAAATCGGAATTTATTACAGGAATTTATGAAATTCGGGAAACAGTAATGTAATTATGTCAGAATTCATCATACGCCCGGCAGAACCACGTGATTTGGAGGTGGTCAATACGCTCCTTGGACAGGTGCTGTCCGTGCATCATGCCAGCAGGCCGGACCTGTTCCGTCCGGTAGGGAAAAAGTACACGGACGAAGAACTCCTGTCCATCTTTAAAAATCCGGATACCCCGGTCTTCGTCTATGACAGGGAAGGAAGCGTCTTGGGATACGCCTTCTGCGTCATTCGACATCAGGAAAGCGGAGCGCTGAAGCCGCTTAAAACGCTGTATCTGGATGATTTATGTGTCCTAGATTCGGCCCGTGGCCTTCACATTGGAACCTCCCTATTTGATTATGTGAAAGCGTTTGCAAAGAAGAAAGGCTGCCACAACATTACCCTTCACGTCTGGGAAGGCAACCCGGGCGCAAAAGCATTCTATAAAGCACTGGGAATGGTACCTCAATTTACATCAATGGAATTGTTATGTAAATAATTGGAGGCAAAATGTAAATTCGAATTTATGGCTAGCAATTCAGATTTCGTTCAATACATCATCGACCAGTGCTCGGGCGCTGGTGAGATTGCCGTGAAGAAGATGATGTATGTCAAAGCCCAAAAAGAATCCTATGCTTGAGAGAAAGAAACAGGTTCCGGTTTCTCTGGATGAGGCCATTCCTCAGGGGATTGTCTGTTCACAAGAGCTGAGGGCCTTCTTTAAACAGTATCTGGGCAAGGGTTTCCATTTCAAGGTGGAGTTCCAGAAATGGCTGAAAGAGAACGCAGGTAAGACTTTCGGAGATGCCGTGGAGGCATACAAGACGCTGGAACATCCTACGGAAATTTGGCCACAGTTCGAGTACAACCAGTACGTGCGCGATTTCTTTGCCGACAACAAGGGAGCATCTCTGGCCGATGCTATCAAGTGCTGGCACTGGAAGAAACTGCAACCGGGAAGCCATCGCTATGAACGAAGTGATCTGGAGAAGTGAGACATTTAGTCTGGGGATAAGTTTTTATTCCAGAGCCTTTGTAATGTCTTATAGAATTATTATTTTTGAACTACGAAGTGTGTTTTTAGTATTAAACAGCATTTAATCGTGTCAATTTTATAGACGTTATTTACAACCTAATGAAAGATTTACGCTTAATCACTTATGAATCACCCGTGACAGAGGTCATTGAGGTCAAGTCGGAAGGCATTGTCTGTGCTAGTGGAGAGGTCCCTGATATGGGCCACGGTTGGGATTTGGATTTTTAACCTAATTAAAGTCTGCAAGATGAAACGCATCATAACGAATATTGTAATGATGGCCTGCGCGGCCGTGCTGATGAACAGCTGCCATAAGACGCCGGCCGAAAAGAAGGAAGGCATTCCGATGACAATTCAGGCGTCCGTAATCGCTCCGGCGACCACGAAGACGATTTATGATTATACGGATGACAAGACGCTTGAAGGCTTCTGGGATTCGTATGAAGCCATTACAGTGGTCTCTTTCGGCCAGAACGGCATCACGGCTGTCGACGAGTTCGTTTCTACCGGTGAGGCAGGTCGCAAGAAAGCAGAATTCTCCGGGACCTGGAACGGAAACGAAGGGGATAAGATTATCTGCCTCTATCCGTCAGTGGACACGTACGCAGGTAATTCGATCTTCGATGGCGTGAGGGAGGGATCACCAACCATTTATATGAGAAGCCTTTCGACCGCTTCGGGCGCCCTGCAGCATGATGATACGGGATCTATCTCCGACGTCGACCTTATGCTCGGCGAGGTGAAGGTCTCCGGCGATGTCGCCCACGTGTATCTGGAGCACCAGCTCGCCGTGTTCCGTATCGAGGTGACCCTGAGGAATTTTCCGTACGAAGCTCCTCCCGGTTCGCCTTTCGACCAGGCCAGGATCAATTCAATCCGTATCAAGTGCATCGATCCCGATTCGGAAGAAGAGGAAGAGTGGGGGGTGAACGGAGATCCGGTCTTTGTCCGATTCTCTGGTATTGATGTGACTACCGAAAGCTACACGGGAAAGCCCTTTACGATCGAGAGAGGACCGCTGGACTATTACCTGCTTGATTCCGGCAATAACAGCGACCTCACGCTGATGGATGAGGATGTGGTCGAAAAGACTTTCTTCGTGCCTGTCCGATTCGACAAAGACCTCGAGGAGGGATATGAACTGTGCCTCCAGTTCGGCGGCAACTATTACGACGACGAAGATGAGCGCCGAAATTCGGTCACTGTGTTCCCTGGCTGCGACATGCGGAAGACGATAACGTCCAAGCTCCCGCTCGAAAATGGCAAGGTTTACGGTTTCAGGGTAACCATATAGCCTGAAGTCCTTTTGGATTACATTTGCGGCTGATAAAATGCAAATTTTGCGTTTTATCAGCCGCAAAGTGTCATATGCTCTGACAGCAGACAATTTGAATATGCGTGGTGAGGAAGGGTCTTTCGTGTGTATGTCAGAACTTTGTGGTATCTTTGTGTCGATAAATCGAAATTCGATGGTCTCAGACATTATTAAGAATATATTAGTTGTTGGAGCCGGCAGTTTCGTGGGTGGATCGTGCCGGTATCTGGTATCTTTGGCGATGAAAAGCGTCAATAAGGGATTTCCATGGGCAACGCTTATTGTGAATCTTGTAGGGTGCTTCCTCATCGGTCTTCTATGGGGTGTATTCAGCAGGAATGGCACTGAGAGTAGTAACTGGGCATTATTTCTTACCGTAGGCCTCTGTGGCGGCTTTACGACATTCTCCACATTCTCAAAGGAAGCTCTGCTGATGCTACAGGGCGGCAATGTCTGGGGCTTTGCCGGGTATTTGGCTATCAGTGTGATTGCGGGTATTGCCCTTGTTGCACTTGGTTATTTCTTAATGCGCTAAATTCGGCTACGGCTCAGAAATAAGTGCGTTTATTTGGTAACAAACCGGATTGTCTAACGAGGTAGTTCAATTGAACATTTGAATGGGGGAGTATCGATATCGTAAATACCATTATTGTCTGATCCTAGCGGATCCCATCGATACACCTTGATTGTATTGTCAGGGAAGGATAAGTACCCGCTGCCGCCAAAACCTGTATTGCGGAAGACAACCATCGTTTTGTTGCCCCAAAGGTGCTGAGAATAGGTTTTGATACCCTTACAGCGAGCCTTCTTCAGTAACTGCATGACGTGTTCATATTGCTCCTTAGACACTTCCTTCGGAATTGAATCTGACGGGAAAGAGACTGTTACAGAATCTGTAAGACTCTCGGCATATTGAATCAATTCGCGCAAGTCATTTTCATGGCGTTGATAATGCTTGAACATGGTTTTATCAGAGGACGAATTCCAAGGAACATACAAACCCATGGTTAAAACAACGGGAATCAACACAAACAAGACGGCCAATCCCTTAACACCTTTCTCTTTCCTGTGGCGAAAAAGATAGATTAAAGCAACAATGTCCGCGATCAGCAATGGCAATCCAAGGAATGTAATTCCCATCCAAGTTATCGTAAATGACAGATTGCTCGGAAGCCACAGGTAAAATGCCAAGGCCAGAGTCAACGACAGTACTATATAGGAAAAAGTCTTCATTTTAGCTTTGAATTTTCATCATGTCAGCCAACTGCAGGAAATAGTCATTGGACCAAATATCCAAAAATTTCAATTGGCTAGAATCAATGTACGGAATAACATCCTGCAATGATAACGTACTCTCAAATATAAAAATTTTCTCATAGAAAAGGAATATAATCTTCTTTTTCTATGAGAAAAATACTTCTTTTCGATGCGGATATAATACTAAAGTCGTTTATTGTAGTAATAATCCGGACTGATTAACTGTTGAAAGAACTGCACGAGATCTTAAATGGACTATCTCATGTATCCAGTAGCTTAGAACATAAGGAAACGGACATTAAAATCAGTGCCATAGAGCCGGATTGAACGCTCTCCATAATGCCATTCCGCGTATTTCATTTTCCTGTCCGTTTCTGGTATTGTTGTCCCTTGTCCGACAGCCTCGGAGATAGTTTCTACGAGTTCCTGATACTTTGCTGCTGCGTCAAATTTGGAGTCATATCTCAATTTTGACCAGTCCATAAATATCGCGGGAATAGACTGATTCGATTCTTGCACCCAGTATTTTGAATGTACTTCATAAGAATCGTCAATTTGTTTTGAGATGATGTCAATATGATAAGACTCTTCTTTCTTGAAGATTTTTTCCGGAGGGTACTTATTCCTGTCTGCCCCTAAATTCAAATAACTGATTTCGCCTCCCAGAGACTTCTCCTTCCGGATAACACTATCCAAAGCCAGACGATCCCAATCCTTTAGATAAAATGTGAGTAATTCTTCGAATCCATCCCGTTCGACAGGATTCAGGCCACTAGCGTCATAGCAAAGCTTCAGCAGAGTATTTCCATTATGAGCTATGTCAATCAACTCAGAAGATCCAGCCTCTGTATTAATCACAAGAAGCAACCGGTAATCTGTCGGATTAGACTCATCTCTATACTTGTACCGGGCGGAAATACTTGGGTATTCGTTGAAATAGTGGTAGGGATAATTCGATCCTATACTCTTGTTGAAATGATGAACCGGGACCAGTTTGACATTCTCCAATTTCGCTAATTCAAGTCCTAATGGTGTGTTAAGCGCACAAAACAGCGTGTCGGAAGCGCAAAACGAAGCAACGAATGTCGTATCTGCCTTCAAATAGTCGTTGAATACCTCATATGGGTTGTGATAGATGCGTGATCCATCTGGAAGGATGAACTCTCCCGAAAGATCAAATTCATCAAAACGAACCACAGGATTGACAAAGTGCCTCATAGGTTTATAGCCCGCATCAAAGAAATGATGTTCCAATAAATGAGTTTCCTTGGCATTTTCGTATCTGGTTGAAGAATCACAATGAAAACCGATGGTAGGATCCGGTATCTCATAGATTCTTGTTAGTGATACGACATAAAAAGTATTACCAATCCGACGGAAACCACCATTCAACTCAACAAACGCATATTCTTCTTTGGAATGCTTGTCAATAAACCAGGTCGCATTTCCGAACTCTCCATGGTCCGCATGCTTCACCATCCAATCATCATCCTCATACATAATCCCTTCATCATCTTTTTCTGGAGTCAAAGGTGACCAACTCCATTTCTTTGAGTCAAATAAAAACAATTGGCCATCATCCGATTCCATAATCAATGAATCGTTTCTAACGAATGTGGATGAGATGCTTTTGACATTATCAGGGAGGGGGATATATCTTACTTGGAGTTTGTCCTCTGATGCTCCCATCAAAAGGGAATGGGATCCGCCCCATTCCCCTCTCATCTGCTCGTGGAATGTAAAATAGTAGTACCCGCCGCATTTCACGACATTCCAGAGATCCACCTCTGATGCAGGAAGCACATAATCCTTCAGGTCAAACAGGATGCTGTCCTGGGGCTCATCGACGAAACCGTGAACAACCAGTCTATGGCGCCCACATGATACAATGAGTTCTACAAGAAGCATTAAAGCGTATATGGCGATTCGTTTCATAAACATAGAGGTAAGACTTATGCATCAATCTTCATCATGTCAGCCAACTGCAGGAAATAGTCATTGGACCAAATATCCAATTCGCCAGGATTGTTCAGGAAGGGGAGCACGTCCTCTTTGACGCGGGATATATCGGCACTGCCCAAACGGTCCCGCAAGGCGGACTTAAACTCGTCAAGAGTCATTTCCTGACCGTTGAATTGAAGAATCCTCTCATGAAGGTGATTCCAGTCAAGAGGGATACCATTCCGTACATACCATTCAAAATCATACCAGTCTCTACCCTTAATCCGGCTCTTCCACGCCCTGAAAACCAAAGCGTGCATCTTGCCGGCATAAAGATCGGGAAGCGTCACGCAGCGGGTTAAGAAGGATTTAGGCTGCAGTAAGATCTTTTGTTCTGTCGCAAACTTCAGAGGTGGCACCGTATCCACCTCAATTTTCACCTTGATGGATCTGTCTGTCTGGAATGATATGTCATACACGTCAGTGGTATCCTTCAGAAAGGCCGATTCCGCCTTGCCAAAGCTTTTCTTATCCTTCTTCTTGATTTCAACTTTGCGGCCTACTAATGCAAACTGATCAATGACCGGCTGAAAGTATTGCTCAAAGTTAAATGATGAATCTTCCTTTAACAGAGTGAAATCCATATCCTCGCTGAAGCGATTCAATCCGTGGAAGATACGCAAACAAGTACCCCCGTAGAAAGCAGCTTTATCGAAAAAACCACCATCGGCAAGCCCTGCAAGAACAATCTGCTGGCTCACTTCATAAATGGCGTTCCTTCGCGCTGTCTCCGTGCTTTGGTCATAGGCCGAAAGCATCTTTTCATATAGTTCGTTCATCGCTCAAGCAGTTTTATGATTGTTTCGATGGATTGTGTCTTTTTGCCGGCATCGGCACATTGATGAAGGATCTCGGCATTGAATTTACAGAATTCATCCATATCAAGTCGCAAATCTTCTTCCAGAAATGCCTGCGCCTCCTTTTGATAACGCAGATTTACGCCGGATGTATGACAGATTAAATCGCATAACGCCTTCTCCGGGCTTGCGATGATGAAGCTTGTTCCTTCCGCCTCTTCTTGCCGGAGTCCGATAGGGAAGTAGTCTCTGCCAACTCCGATGTAAGAAAATCTGCCGAGTGAATTCTCGAACACTCGTGAATGCTTCAGTGTCATGCTTTGGACCAAGTATACCTGCTCGGGGATAAGCCCATACCAGCGAAGAGCAGTATGCATAGATACATATGAAGGGGAGTAAAGGTGATTGGCAACAAGTTCTTTGCTGATACGCTTGCCATTCCAGGCAGGGTTAACAATATATAATCCTCTCTTAAGGCGTAACAGTCTGCCGCTATGCTCCAAAGAGGACACCTTTTGATTTGAACCGGAAACATCAGGATACAATGATGCAATTGTTTCCTTTGTGACCGGGACGTTGCCTAATATGTCTAGAACATCCTTCATGTCGCAAATGTAGTAAAATTCTGAATAAAAAATCAAGAATTCTATAATTTTCTATTCGAAAATTTACTATTCGAGCCAAATGTGGTACATCTGTTTGTAAAGCTCATGTATTTTACTTCCCGATGCAGGATTTAGAACTATTTGTTAATCAATAGTTTGTGTTATTCATGGTACAAATATGGTACGGAATACGACAAAATTTCCCAAACCATCAAGCCGTTTAAAACTACTTTCGTACAGCACAAATTTAGCGATTATTTGGGATTCTTGGTGATACTTGGCTCGTTCTTGGGGCTGTCTTGCCTTTTTTCAAACTCTTGATGCGGTTAATAATCCGCAATTTTTGCGGTTTATATTCCGCAAATGATTATATTTGCAGAAAAATGAGTGAGATATGTACATCCATCAAACAGAGAATTGGCCAAATTTCACCTGGGACCAAACCCGCATCGGCCTTAAACTCGCGAAAGTAAATAAAGCTGCCGGTTTCCTTGAGGGGCGGCTGTCGGCTATCGGTTTCGATGTTCAGCAGCAGGCTACCGTCGAGGCTTTGACGCACGATATTGTTGCTTCTTCGGAGATTGAGGGCGTTGTCTTGAATTCCGATCAGGTCCGTTCCTCCGTCGCAAGAAGGATGGGTGTCCATATCACGAACGAGACAGAACCTTCACACTATGTCGAGGGTGTTGTTGAGATGATGTTGGATGCAGTAGGGAACTATGCAAAACCGCTGACTGATGACCGGCTTTTCGGATGGCACAACTGCCTCTTTCCAACGGGCAGGAGCGGGATGGAAGTCATCAACGTCGGGAAGTACAGGGTTGATGATATGGAAGTCATTTCGGGTACTTTGGAGAGGGAGAGAGTCCATTACCACGCTCCAGCGGCAGAACTTGTCCCCAGCGAGATGGAGAAGTTCCTTGGCTGGTTTAATGCCGATTCGACACCCAAGGATTACGTCAAGTCAGCTGTCGCGCATTTCTGGTTCGTGAGCATTCACCCTTTCGATGACGGGAATGGCCGAATCAGCCGGGCTATCGCGGATATGGCATTGAGCCAGGCAGACAACTCATCGCTCCGTTATTTCAGCATTTCCCGACAGATTAATAAGGAGAAGCGCAAGTACAATGACATTCTTGAGCGTTGCCAGAAGGGGAATGTGGACATCACAGCTTGGATTGACTGGTACCTCGATTGTATGATTCGCTCTATTGAGAGTGCAGAGGAGATGCTATCGTCCATCCTGAATAAGGCCATCTTCTGGCAGAGTCATTCTCAGGATGTTATCAGCGACCGTCAGAAGCAGGTGCTGAACACTTATCTTGATGGATATGCCGGAAAACTGAAAGTGAAGAACTGGGCGAAGCTTGCCTCTGTGTCAGTAGATACAGCCGAGAGAGACGTCAAGGCACTGGTTTCCTCCGGCATCCTTGTTCCTCAGCCAGGACGGTTTAGGGATGTGGCGTATGGTATTCAAGTGTCGAAAGATATTCTATTCGTTCCGGGTCCTGTTGGAGAGGACGATTAATCAGTATACAATCATTTCCCGATGCAGCAAGATATGAACTTTCCAAAGTTATTTCTGCGCACGACAAACAAGGCTGATTATTAATAAGTTACAAGGGCGTCTTGTCACGCGTGTGACAGAATTCACGGTTTTTGTGACAAAAACTACGACAAACTTTTTCTCTAGAAGTTACGAATTACCTATAATACCCCAATATTTCGGGTTAAAGGAGAAATAAAGGCGCTTTTGTGGGCTCCGGAAATCTGTCGCGAAAAGGTGATTTCTCAATTCCCTGAAATAAGTACCTTTTGTCTGGAATAATTCAAAGTTCAATCCACTTTGCAGAAGCGATCAAGGAATCTCTTCATCTTAGATTTCAGACTTTCAATATGCTTGTTTAGTTTGATTGGTATATCTATTACATGAACTGTACTGGACAAGCAATGACACCTTTTCCTTCAACCCGAGATTATTTTGGGGTTCGAAGAAAGGATCCTACTTCGCGCTGAATCTCAGGTGAACCTATTCTAAGACTCATACTTTTTCGTGCGGAGACTCTGTTTTTAGAGTTTTTTACTATTTCACTGCTTATTATTTGCAGTGGCCAAGTTCGGGTGCAAAAGTTGGCCAAATGGGCGAACGATTTTTGGTCGAATGAGGGAACTGGAAAGATTTTTTGTATATTTGTAGTAGTTATAAAGGCGATACGATATGGGAAAAGTATATAAGAAAAGGATAGCAGATGGTCTGCTACAGTGCAAGTTAGCAGGAAAGGGAGCAGTCCTCATAGAGGGAGCTAAGTGGTGTGGGAAGACAACTACTGCAGAACAGATTGCCAAGAGCATACTCTATATGTCAGAGACAGGGATGGTGGAGCAGAACATCAGGTTGGCATCACTGAATCCCAAGTTGCTGTTGAGAGGGGAGAATCCTCGTCTTATTGATGAGTGGCAAATCGCACCCCAATTGTGGGATAGTGTGCGTTTTGAATCAGACCATGGTCCATTAGGTCAGTTTATTTTGACCGGATCCTCTGTCCCGGCAGATATGAGCAAAGTAATACATTCAGGTACCGGCCGTATTGGGTGGATAAAGATGCGTCCTATGAGCCTCTGGGAGTCGCACGAATCGACTGGTGAGGTTTCGCTTGCCGAGTTGTTTACAACACCTGATCAAGTTGGTGGCATAAACAAGATGGATATTGAACAGGTAGCATTCTTGACTTGTCGTGGTGGATGGCCTCTTGCTGTTGATATGGATCGAGAGATTGCTCTGGACCAAGCTTTTGACTATATCGAGGCTGTGGAGAAGCGTGATATATCGAAGGTGGATGGTGTGGAACGTGACCCGGTACGTGTTCATCGTCTGTTACGTTCTCTGGCAAGAAACCAGGGGAGTCAAGCTTCATTCGGAACGATTCGAGCTGACTTGCAGGCAAATGAGTCTGATACATTGTCTGAAGATACAATCTCATCGTACATCAAAGCCTTGAAGGAAATCTTTGTAGTTGAAGATAGTGAGGCTTGGAATCCAAATCTTAGGAGCAAGACTGCGATTAGGACGAGTGATACGCGGTATTTTACCGATCCATCAATAGCTACTGCAGCTCTTGGTATTGGCCCTCAGGATCTTGTAAATGATTTGAATACCTTTGGACTGGTTTTCGAGACACTGGTAGTTCGAGATTTGAGAGTATATGCGGAAGCATTGAACGGGAAAGTGTATCATTTCCGGGACAAAAACGGCTTGGAGTGCGATGCGGTTATTCACTTGAGGGATGGTCGGTACGGTTTAGTAGAGATAAAACTGGGTGGTGATGAACTAGTTAATGAGGGTTCGGAATCGCTCCTAAGGCTGGCCGGGAAAATTGACACAGAAAGAATGAAGGCCCCATCATTTATGATGGTGCTGGTTGGCGTGGGGACTTATGCCTATAGACGTGAGGATGGAGTCTATGTGGTACCAATAGGATGTTTAAAAGACTAATGTCAAAAGAGTAAACTCAACTTGGCTATATAATACACAGTATAGTTGCGTGAAAATAACACCGTTTGACTAAGCATAAGTGTTAATATGAATAATCTACTTATTGTTCTTATTATATCCAGTATCGTTTTGGCCGGTTTTATTGGCTGGCTACTAAATCTATGCAATATCCGTGGTGAAGAGCGTGCCATCAAAGATTTTTGTAACCATTCGTTGACGCTACTCAAAGAATCAAAGAAGAATAAATACTCACAAGAGACTTTGACGTACATTGTCTCAAACTATAACTACATCTCCAAAATAATCCCTGAGCATTATCCTCATATGCCAGTATATAGTTTAGGGCTTGCAATACGCGATGGTAAGGAATATGAGATTGAATCAAATGTTAATCAGATTCAGATTGATACCGTGTCTTCTATCGCGGAACATGAACGTCAATTCAAAAAGCAATGTAAAGGGTGGTGGAATATTTTTGACCATTTCTTTAGGGGAGTAGGATTACTATTAAGAATAGTTTTTGGCTATCCAATTCAGATGATAAAACCAGATTTTAGTTTTCATTCTAAAGGCTGGAATACATTTATCGTGATTGTTGGCTTGATAGGTAGTGTAGCATCTATTTTATCACTTATCATTAAATGATTCTATTGAATGATTTGCATAAAGATTTAAACCCAACTAGAAATCTCAGATGTCTATTCTAGATAAACAGATCCTTTACGATTTCAGCCTTCTTTCTCATCCACGGTTCGCTCATCTGAGAGTGGAAGTTCACGGCGGATGTTTCACAGAGCCTTTCGCTAACGAGTTTGCATTCTCTGGTATGGTTCGGGATATGTTTGCGCGCTGCTATGATGTAGAGAATAAACTCCAAAAGAATGATCTCTATTTCGAAGAGTATCCTCGTTTCATTTATGCATTGATGGAGAGCTATGCTGCTCAGATTAAGCAATCCTACCGAAATGACCCGCGCTCTGGCCTCCGGCTGATGTTCGACTGGCTCTTGAATACCAGGGAGATTATAGAGGAGCAATACCAAGCTATACCAACCCTTTACCTAGCATCCGACATTGCTGCCAAGAAAGATCTTCAGAAATGTCAATCAAAGGGTACATGGCCGGTAAAACTAAATGTGTATTCGCTTCTCTACCGATACTTCCACTATAGGATAGAAAACCTTCTTCCTAAAATGCCGGCTTCCTTTGCGAATCTCATTCCGTACAATATGTGGATAGGGGAGTATGATGAACTGAAGGCAGAATACACGGGTAAGTTCGGGCTCGAATTCCGACAACGCGCCATCGTCTATGTCGAGGACAACAAAAAACGCTTCTTCGAAGTTCTCGTTGAGCAGTGTATGACTTTCTGCCACCAGATGACCTCTGACAGTCCAACAATGTCATGCGACGATATCTTCCGGCAATGTAATGAGCCAATGTCGGCACTTATTCACTCCTACTTCCGGGATTATATCACCCGTCTGCAAGCGATTTCTAACGTTGCAGCCGATATCGATGCGGCTATCATCAATTGGATCGTCTCACTGCAGACAGACATATTTGAGACCTACGCTGCCAATCAAAGTAAGGTTCTGAGCAAATGTGGTAAAACTGCTACTGTAGATGTTGCCTCAATGCGATTCTACCTTGACATTTGTGAGAGGAATGTCCTTGAGATTGCACATGAGTATTTCATCGACAGCGAGACCATTCCTCTGGTTCCTGAGGAGAATAGCCACATCGAACAAGATAGCTCCGAGCCTAAACCAACACAAGAACTCCCCAAGATCCAGCACTCCCGCATCATCAACTATAAAAAACTCTACGACGCCTGGAACGAAAAAGCCTTCACCATCACTACCCTCGAAGAATTCACCGCAGCCATCGACAACGCCAACTTCTCCAAAATGATGGCGCAGGCGGAGAACGCCGGCCAACGAGCCGGGTACATTGGAGCCGTCAAGTTCATTATTAAGCGTCTCAGCCAGCATCTTGGCAGCAACTGGTACTGTATCGCCTGCTGCAGCATTGGTCAGACACCAAATGACCTGAACAAGCTCAACGATACAACTAAAAAGATCGCCAAAATCAACACAAAGATTCTATCTGGTTCCATCAAATAACATGAGACCTTTGGTCACCGCAGGGCCCCGAAGAACTTTCGGTTTACACCGCAGATTAACTCCTTGAAATACAACGACTTCAAGGAGTTAATATTTTATCTGCGGCCTTTTGCGGCAAAAATCCCTCATGCGAACTTTGCAATGTGAATGAAACGTAACGCCTTATGCGATGGAGTTCACAAAGCCAGTCAGACCGGTGGCCGAGAAAGGCTAGGACAACCCGGTGCTGGCACGAATATGAATAAACAAAACAATAAAGAGAACAAAACAATCTGTCAATTACGATTAGTTATAGCTATTGCTATTTTCATTTGTGGAATTCTAATTGCGGGTGCTGGAGTCCATCTCCTCTCGCAAATAGGGGAGTATACATGTTCTTCGATAAGTATTCTAAGAGAAGTATTGATTCTCTATGGTACTATCATCGGAATATATGGGAATTCTGGGCCAGGTAAATAATCAGCGCCAGCATCTTCACCTTGCCCAACAAACAGGACGATGCTCTAGTGCATCTTCGTCGAGCATCTCCAATGCCGTGGTTACACCGCATCGCTCGTCGTGCCCGAAGAGGAAGACATCTCCCTCGAAGAGCGCTGCCGCAGGATCAGCAGGATAGCGATTCGTCACGGCCACGAACCCCACGACACGTTCGTGGTCAGCATCCACGTCAATGCCGCCGGCAGCGGCCGAATGTGGCATAGCGCCACCGGCTGGAGTGCCTACACTTTCCCCGGACACACAGAGTCCGACAAGCTGGCTACCTGCATGTACAAAGCCGCCCAAAGGCACCTTCCCGGCCACCGGCTCAGGACCGATTACTCTGACGGTGATCCCGACTTCGAGAAACCGTTCTACATCCTGAAGCACACCTACTGCGCGGCGGTCCTGACAGAGAACGGGTTCATGGATTCGGAAGTCTCGCTCAGCTTCCTCGAATTAGAGGAGGGGAAGAAGGCCATTGTTACGCTGCACGTGGAAGGCATCATAAACTACGTTGAAGGCCGGTAAACTATTGGCTACTCTCTTTGCATTTCGCCTCGATTCATTGCAGAATTGGGGCGTTTTTGTACTCTCATTTTCAATCTCCTGCATTAAAATGCAAGGAAATCCAGCAAAAATCGCTAAATTTGAAAGATTAAGCAATAAACCTTTGGAAATAAACGGACTCAGCATTTCGGTGGAGTATAAACCCATCAAGAACATGCATCTGGCGGTATATCCGCCCGATGGTCGCGTTCATGTCTCCGCTCCAGAGAGTTATTCCGAAGAACGCATTCGGCTTTATGTCCTGCAAAAATGGGTTTGGCTTACAGAAAAGCGGGAAAAACTCCAGTCGTTCAATCTGCAGCCGGAGAGACAGTTCATTTCTGGCGAAGCTCATTTCTTTAAAGGGCAGTTATACCGGCTGCGTGTCATCCTCACTGATGCCAGCTCAATGCATGCCGAGACTTCTGGGGATTACATACTTCTTTATGATCATCCGGGGGCCACAAGGGAGCATAAAGCGATGGTTCTTAACGAATGGTATCGTGATCAGCTCAAGCCCGTCTTGACAAAGTTGATCGAGAAGTGGGAAAAGATCCTTGAGGTACAACTCGCTGAGTGGGAAATCCGTGATATGGATTCCAGTTGGGGCACATGCTCAAAAGCGAAGAAGAAAGCACTTTTCAATCTTCAGTTGGCCAAGAAGCCGACGAAGTGTATTGAATATGTGGTCGCTCATGAACTTACACATCTCATTGAGCAGAAACACAATGATAGATTCAAGAGAATCCTGGATACGTACCTTCCTGATTGGGAATCTATCCGTAAAGAGTTAAACGAATTTCCTTTATAACGCCTATGCCTGACTTCCTTTCCGAAAAAGAGAGAAATTACCAGAATTCGGTCATTGAACTCTTCAAAAACCCAGAAGGACTCGACTATACCTATCTGGGACATTTCCAGTATGCAAAAGGAGCAAGCAAGAATGCTGACGGCAAAGCCAACTCACCTCTTATGGAAAGCGAGTTGCGGGCGTACCTGGAGTCACAAGATAAATACACGGATTTCCAGATCGATTCGGCCATCAGGACTCTAAAAGAGAAGATTCGACTCACTGATAAAAAGATTGGCACCCTGATAGATACCAACACAGCTGTCTACCAATTGCTGGTTACAGGAGTTCAAGCAAAGCCATCGCCGGAGGAGAACGAAAAGGATGTTATGCTTTTCGATTTCGAGAATCCTCTGAATAACCGCTTCGGCATTGCGGAGGAAGTTAGTTTCATTGACCCTCTTACAGGTGCAAATAGCAGGCCGGATCTTGTGATCTATGTGAATGGTATTGCCCTGGCCGTGATAGAACTCAAGCGAAGCATCGTGTCGATTGTGGAGGGTATTAAACAGTCTCTGTCTAATGAAAAGGCGTTAATTCCGTCTTTCTTCACAACAATTCAGTTTACGATAGCCGCCAATGAATATAAAGGCTACCAGAAGGAATCTGAGGACGAAGAGTTCGACGACACCATCGACGGAGTTGGATTTAAGTACGGAACCATTGGAACACCATTGGATTTCTGGTGCCGTTTCAAAAGGAATTCGAACAAGACAGGTTACATCCTTAGTGATAAAGAATCATTTGAGCTTTTCTTTGACAAGAAGACCTTCATGACGATGTTCCGCTATGGTGTAATCACGGATAGTGGCATCAAAAAAGTGATGCGACCTCACCAGCTGTATGCTTTGATGGCAGCCATCCCTCGTCTGGAGACCAAAGACAGTGGAATCATATGGCACTCCCAGGGAAGTGGAAAGTCTCTTACTATGGTTTGGTTGGCCGCTTACATAAAGGCCAACTTCGAAGACCCTCGTGTCCTTATCATTACAGACAGAACCGAATTGGACAAACAGCTGGCAGATGATTTCTCCGACACTGGCAATGCTCTTTGTAGGGCGACCTCATCAGATCATTTGCTTGAAACACTCAATACCGGAAGTGAGTGGTTGATTTGCTCCCTGATTCAGAAGTTTGGGAACCGCGGCCAAGAAGCCGAGGAAGGTCGCGAAGATGTAAAGATTCCTCTCGATAAGTATCTGAAGGAATTACGTGAAAGGATTTCACTTCAGTATCCAGGGAATAGTTTCTCGGTCAAAGGCAAGAATATCTTTGTTTTCATAGACGAGTGCCACCGTACACAAGGTGGAAGGCTACATGAAGGTATGCGGGAGATAATGGGGAAGGAAGTGATGCTCATCGGTTTCACTGGTACGCCTCTGCTTCGAGATGATAAACTCAAAGAAAACTACAAGAATCTATCGAAGACATCTGAGTTCAAGTTTGGCACATTCATTCACAAGTACCTCCACAAGCAGGCCGTCGAAGATAAGGTGATCCTGGACTTGCAGTACGAGGCGCGTGATGTTGAACAGTACATTTCTAATAAAGAGAAGCTTGATGAGAAGCTTGAGTCGATAATTTCCGGACTTACCCCAGAACGTGCAGAAATGGTGAAAGACCGCTGGGCAACCCTTGAGCATATCTACTCATCTAAGGAGCGCATCGAGCGCATTGGTTACAGCATAATTGACGATGTGAGATCCAATTCGATTCTCCGTCAGGATTGGGCAAACGCCATGCTTATTGCCGGTGACATTGAAACCGCATACAAGTACTATGATTTCTTCCAGAATCGCTGTGGCGATACCACCTTACGGGGGAAATGTGCTGTTGTTACCAGCTTCGAGCCGACTGATGCAGATGAGAGAAAGGAGACAACCGACCTTTCTCTTGAGACACCGCTACAGTTCAAGCACCGTATGGCACTCCAGACTTATGCGGATGCGGGGCAACCTAATGCAGCCAAATATGAGAAATGGGCAAAGGAGAAGTTTGTTAAACAACCAGCCCGAATGAAGTTAATGATTGTGAGGGATAAGTTGTTGACGGGTTTTGATGCCCCGTGTGCCACTTTCCTTTACATAGACAGATACTTATACGACCATAATCTCTTCCAGTCCATTTGCCGAGTCAACCGTTTGGGCGTTGATGTGATGGACGAGAACAACAAAGATGTAGTCATCGCTCAGACCCACAAAAAGTTTGGTCTCATCGTTGATTTCAAGCATTTGTTCGATGATATTGATGCCGCTATTCACAAATTCAACGACGAGAAAGGTGCTTTAGGTGGCTATGAGGCCAGCGATATTGACGGGTTGCTCGAGGATGCCGTTGTTAAAGGGAAAAAGCGTTTGGAGGCAGCCAAGAAGGCATATGAATCACTTAAGTCTCTTTGGGCTCAAAGTGAAATGACCGATATTGACAAACTGGCCGAGTACTACCTCAAAGACGATGAGGATGCTCCTGCAAAGGTCAAACGTGAAAATATGTATAAGATTACTGCCGCTCTTGCAACGGCCTATGATAATCTTGCAGATTTCATGTCTAAAGCATCTTATACTTTGGAACAGTCCGACAGTATAGAAAAACTGGTTCGAGAGGCCACGCACATCAATCTTCGTATCAAGCAAGTCTCAGGTGATGATTTTGACCCTCGGAGCAGGGATCACGACATGAGAAGTTTGATGGACCGCTTCATCCGTGCTGAAGACGCAGAGACTATTATTCCTGCTACAGCAGATTTCTCTTTCCTTGATTTGATTGGAGATGAGTCTGATGAAGAGGAGATTGTGCGGCGCGCCGTGAAAGCAGCCGGCGGTCATCCTGGTGCAGCTGCTGAAGTAATTGAAGGCAAAGCCCGTGCTGTTATCAATGACTACAAAGACCGTGACCCTGAAGCGGCAGCTCTTTTCAGCACCCGCTTACAGGAGCTTCTGGATATGCTCAAAGCGAGCACAGTGGATTTTGAGAAAAAAGCCAAAGAACTCGTTCGGCTAATTAAGGAAAGCAAGAGAGGAGGAGTCAACTTCCCGGAAGGCATCTCCAACAAGCTTATGAAGGCGATGTGGAATAACCGAAAGATTTGGCAGCCGAGCGGGAATGAGGAGGAATTGATCCAGATAATACAAGATTTTGACAAGCTCATCTACGAGGATGCTGGACCGGATTGGAAAGACCCGCACTCCGTAGACGCACATATGCTCAAGGGTTTTATCAAGGTTAAGATGTACTGGCTCTCACAGGAGCAAGTCACAGAAGTTTATATGTTAGCAACAAGGAATTCATAATATGGCAGTAAAAAAGTCTCAACTATACAGTACCCTTTGGGAATCCTGCAACGCTTTGCGGGGCTCTATGGACGCAAGTCAGTACAAGGACTATGTGCTGATGATTCTCTTTGTAAAGTATCTCTCTGACAAAGCACACCAAAAGCAAACCCCTCTGCAGATACCAGAAGGATGCTATTTTGAGGACTTTGTTGCGCTGAAACAGAACGATCACATTGGAGAACTCATCAACGAAAAGCTGGAAGCCATTCGTGAAGCAAACGCCATCTACATTGGCGATTTGACCCTACCCAACTTCAACGATCCGGCTAAATTAGGTGAGACCAAGACACGCACGGAAACCTTATCGAAGCTCATTGCGGAATTCCAGCGTAACGAATTGAATTTTGGCCTGAATAGAGCAGCGGACGATGATCTTCTCGGCGATGCATATGAATACTTGATGAAGAATTTTGCAGCTGAGAGCGGAAAAAGTAAGGGACAGTTCTATACACCGGCAGAGGTGAGTCGCGTGATGGCCAAGGTCCTACATCTTGAAAATCTACACCGTGCTGGAGAGACCATTTATGACCCGACTTGTGGCTCCGGTTCCTTGCTTCTCAGGGCCCTGAATGAGACCTCCACCGGTAAGTGCGCCATCCGAGGCCAGGAACTCGATAGCACCACGGCTGCTTTGGCAAAACTGAATATGCTCCTACACGGAATTGTGACCGCACAAATTAAGGTGGGAGACACTCTAAATGCACCGAAATTTACGACTGGAGGGATGCTTGAAACCTTTGATGTTTGTGTCGCGAATCCGCCATTCTCCAAAAAGAATTGGCTCGATACGGGAAGCGAAAGCGATGAGTACCACCGTTGGTCAGCTAGCCTTCTGCCACCTTATAAATGCGGAGATTTTGCGTTTCTGCTGCATTTGATAGCATCAATGAAAGAGAATACCGGCCGTGGTGCTTGTATTCTCCCTCATGGCGTTTTATTCCGAGGGAACGCTGAGTATGACATCCGAAAGGACATTGTCAAAAAGAAGTATATCAAGGGAATTATTGGCCTTCCGTCAAATCTCTTCTTTGGAACCGGCATACCAGCTTGTATCATTATCATTGATAAAGCCGAACGAGAAAGCCGGGAAGGCATTTTCATGATAAACGCCAAGGATGGCTTTATTAAAGATGGTGCCAAGAATAGATTACGTGAACAAGATATCAAATTAATCGTTGATACCTGGAATAACTGGAACGATATTCCTAATTATGCAAGATTTGTTAAGTGGGCAGAGATTGAGAAGAATGATTATAATCTGAACCTTTCGAGGTACATTACACCATTGGACACGGAAATTCTTCAAGACATTCACGCACACATCAATCTACGTGGAGGTTTGCCGGAGCATGATATTCAGCAAATGACGCCATACTGGGCAGCATGTCCTTCATTGAAGAGATCTTTGTTTTCAGATTATACTCCAGGGTATTTCAAGTTAAATGTAGATATTCGAGATATCGCTCAGTGCATATCCGGCGATGATAGTTTTATCGCACAAACAGCACATTATAAGGAGCTTATTTCTCATTGGCTTGACACAGTTCGAGATTCGATGATGGCTGTTGCAAAAGATTGTGCTCCTAAATCGATTATTGGCCCTTGGGGGGATTCTTTGCTTTCTACAATCCCGGAGAATTCTCTCGTTAATCGGTATGATGTGTATAATTATTTAATGAATTATTGGTTAGATACCATGCAGGATGACTGCTACATGGTATCCAATGACGGTTGGATTGCACAACCGTATACTCCTCAGCCGAAAGAAAAAAAGAAAAAAGATGGTACAATCGAGAAGCCTAAGGTTAAAGTGGCAACAACTATCAACGATATCGTTTGCGACCTTCTTCCGGTAGAGATAATAGTAAATGAATTCTTTAAATCGGATAAAATAGCAATTGATGATTTGTCAGCGAAAGTTGATGAGACTCAAGGTCGTATTGATGCTATTCTGGAAGACAAGGCAGATTACTTTGAGGATTTTGAGAAGGTATCTGAAGCTAAGATTAACGGAGCGATCAAAGAAGTTAAGAAGGGTGTTAAAAAGGTGGATAAAGAAACAATCAGTGTTTGGGAAGAATACTTGGCTCTCTGCAAACAAAAGAAACAACTATCAAAAACCCTTTCCATCAGCCACTTAACGCTTTTAAAGAACGTGTTTCTCAAATATGAGAATGGGCTCACATCCGACCAAATTCAGTTGTTGGTAGTTGACAAAAAATGGAGCGTCTCTTTATACAATCTCTTTGACGGGGCAATGAGGAAAGTATCACTGCAGATTACTTCCGATATTACTTCATTAGCAAAACGATACGAGGATACTCTTAGAGACCTTGACGAAGAAGTTGTTTCTCTCGAAAAAAAGGTGGGATCTCACCTAATAGACATGGGGTTTGAATATGATTGAGACTAGCTTTCAAAATACAGAGATTGGGCTAATCCCGCAGGATTGGACTCTTGGCTCTATTCAGGGAAACTTTTATCTCAAAGGCAGGATTGGCTGGCAGGGATTAAAAGCGTCTGAGTTTATTGATTTTGGTCCCTACCTGGTAACCGGAACTGATTTTAAGAATGGTCATGTAGTATGGGACCGGTGCTATCATATTAGCGAGGAACGGTTCGCTCAAGATCCGGCGATACATGTAAAGCTTAACGATATTCTTATCACAAAAGATGGCACCATTGGGAAGACTGTTTTTATAGATAATAAACCGGAGAAAGTATCCCTTAATAGTCATTTGTTGATTGTTAGAACGACTAATAATCAATACACTAACGAGTATCTCTACTGGGTTTTTAACAGCAATCTTTTTGTTGAGTATTACTTGGCGGTTCAGTCAGGGACTACGATGGCGTCTTTATCTCAAGAAAAAATAAGCAAATTCAAGTACCCTTTGCCTTGTGTAAATGAACAACTTCGAATAGCCAATGCTTTAAGAGATACTGACAACCTAATACAAGCGTTGCAGCGGCTTCTAGAGAAGAAGAATAATATTCGTAATGGAGTCGTAAGGAATCTTCTTACGGGCAAACGGAGAGTATCAGGATTTTCAAGTACTTGGGTGGAAAAAAACCTTGGTAAAAGCGCAATAATTAAGGCGAGAATTGGCTGGCAAGGTTTGACGACTAACGAGTACCTTGATTCTGGAGATTACTACCTTATTACTGGCACCGACTTTCATGATGGCCGAATAGAATGGGGTGGCTGTCATTATGTGACGAAAGAGCGATTTGAACAAGACCCCTATATCAAAATCCAGGAGCAAGATGTGCTTGTTACTAAAGACGGTACAATAGGTAAAGTGGCCTATTTAGACCATATCCCAGGACCAGGGACTTTGAACAGTGGCGTCTTTGTAATTAGGACAAAAGATAAGGAAATCTCACAACGCTACCTTGCAAAGGTCTTCATCTCAAAGTACTTTGATGATTTTATTGAATCTATAGTCGCCGGCTCAACAATTATTCATCTTTACCAGAAAGATATCATCAAGTTTGATTTCTTCGTTCCTCCTACAATTGATGAGCAGGACGCGATCTGCGACATTATTGAGGATATGGACAACGAGATTCGCGCATTGTCCAAGAAACTTGAAAAATATCTGATGCTGAAAGAGGGAATGATGCAGCAGCTTCTGACCGGAAAGATTAGACTGGTTTGATACCTATTGTTTCTTTTAAGCTACAACAGAATAACGATCAATGCTATACTGAACCAATTATTAATATCATAGAAACCACATATGTACATCATCGACAAAGACAGTAATAAACTCATCAAGGTCGAGAAGAAGACCTTCAAGTCCTTAGGACTGGATGAACGCCATAATCTTCAGGAATGGATTGCAAAGGAGCCGTCATCCCTCGGGGAAGACCTGCTCATTATCCAGAAGGAGTTCGACGGCTTTGCCGACACAAAAGAACGATTGGATCTGCTCGCCATAGATAAGAGCGGCAATCTGGTCATTATCGAGAATAAATTGGATGACTCTGGAAGGGATGTCACTTGGCAGGCCATCAAGTATGCGTCGTATTGTTCCAGTCTCTCCAAAAGCGACGTCATTGATATTTACCAAAAGTATCTGAATGACCAGTGTCTCAAAGAGTCGGCTGCAGAGAACCTGTCCGACTTCTTTGACAACCGAGACCTCAAGGACGTGGACATCAACGTTGGAAACGGCCAGCGCATCTTCTTTGTCGCCGCGAATTTCCGCAAAGAGGTCACCTCGTCCGTAATGTGGCTCCTCAATTCCGGCCTGAAGATGAAATGCTTCAAGGTCACGCCCTACGAATACAGCGGCAAGGTCCTCCTCGACTTCGACCAGATTATCCCGGTAAAAGATGCAGAGGATTATACCATCTCCATCGCAAAGAAAACCCAGGACGAGAACAAGAGTGGAGAGGAGAAACAGGCTCGGTTCACGGTACGCCAGACATTCTGGACGGAATTCATTGACTACAACAAATCAGTAAACGGTCTGTTTGCCATTAATACTCCAACCACCGACAACTGGATTGGTCGTGCGGTCAAAGGCTCTAATGGCTTGAATTGCAACGTCATTGTCAATTTTGATAATTGTCGCGCCGAGATCTATATCAACACCGGTGACAAGGATAGGAACAAAAGTATCTTCGATTTCCTCTATGGGAATAAGGAGGCCATCGAAGCTAAATTTGGTGAAAAGCTGACCTGGCAGCGTCTCGATGACAAAGTCACTTCTCGCATCCGTATCGACCGCGACTGGGTTTATGTTGACACCGACCAGCGCCAGCAAATTATCGAGTTCCTCACCACGGCCTCTGGCAAATTGATGGACATTTTTACCCCTTACTCTGCAAAAATTAACAAGAAGTAACATTATGACGATCAATTCGATGCAGGAGGCTTTTCGCCTTTCAGATCACGAAATCGAACAGTTCCTGAAAGAGTATTGGGGGAATGAAGAATTCGAATTCTCCGGGGAATATGATGGCGAGAAGTTTACTGGCATCAAATCGGGTGACAGGCTAATCAAGTATCCGGTCAATAATAACAAGCCTTTTATCAAGATACGCAGCTATCGTTGCGAGAGTGGCAAAAGATATTTTTTCCATTGTGAGTTAGCCCCTCGGTCGTTTCGAGAATCCATCAATAATGCGTTTATTATCAATGTAATTCCCAACACGATTCGCCCGGATACAAGCGTCGAGATTGATAACGTAAAATACCGGCTCCGCTTGGAGAATGATTTCTTCATTGGCCAGTTTATTCCAGATGGCCCTGGCTCAAACTGGACTATTACGGATATTCGAGACACGGATTTTACAAAGGTCGAAGATCAAGAACGTGGAGTGAAAGATATTACGATAAAGTTTAACGCTCGTGGCCTCCAAGGCATCAATAGATTTGCCTATTACCGGTTTTCATGGGTATTGTTAAACTCCAGTCCTCTACAGTTTGGAATCGACTTAACAAAGGAAATAAAGCCGATGTATCCGGAAGATATTGTCAGAAGTTTGTATTCCGGCATCATAAGATACTCGGCAAGTGCATCAAAAAAGTCAACGGGTTTTGTTGATACTCTAAAGAAGCAACTCACACAGAGTGGAAAGGAAGTATTCATCTATGAACTGCTTCAAAACGCCAATGACTATCCCCAAAGGAACAGAGACAGGAGTATTATCCCTGTTGACGTCGAATTCCATTTAACAGTTCAGTATTTGATCTTTCAGCATACAGGAGATTATTTCAATGCCAGGAATGTTGCTGCGATTTGTGACATCAATGACGGAGAAAAAACAGAGAACCAAGAGGCAATAGGATATAAGGGAATTGGTTTCAAGACAGTGTTTGCGGATAATGATTACGTTTATCTCCATACAGGCAGTTACTCTTTCAATTTTTACAATGATCCAAAGTATCCAATAAATACCCCATGGCAGATTCTCCCCGTTTGGACCGAAGCAAAGAGTGTTTACTCTACAGTTCAAAGCATATTCGAGAGAACTCCTGATGATTTATTCCGCGTCAAATTTGCTTTGATGCCACGGGAGTCCAAGATACTTACTGATCGCACGAGGAAGGATAATTATATCGATCTTTTCTTGAAAGTGTTTGACACAGAAAGGGTTATTCTTTTTATTCCAAACATAAGAAAAGTTAGTGTCTATTTTGGGAATAAGCCTACTCCTGATATTGTAAGGTCAAAAGAGAATTCTAATTGGTGCGTATCAAAGGCATATACAGATGATGTCCCTCCATTTGTCCGAAAGAAGATAGACAGCTCTTTATCTGATACAGATGCAGAAAAGGAGGATGGCTATGAGAAGATCCCTAAGAAGTACCTTCATTTCAATAAAACGACGGTCAAGTTTGCCTGTAAAAGGGAAGGGCGTAAACTACTCCCTGTCGAGAAGGCAAATCTTTATTGCTACCTTCCTGCTAAACGGGCAAATTGGGGCTTTGACTTCCTGATGAACACGGATATGTTGCCGAATGGTGCTCGAGATGATATTGAAGATATTGAACTCAATCATGAGATAGCCAAGATAGCTGGACGACAGTTCTTCTATTGGATCAAGGATTTAATAGCCTCGGGTGAATATGAATTGGAATCTATCTTCTCACTGATTCCTGACTTTGATGAATGCAAGGAGAATCACTCTGATTATGAAACGTTTATCGATGAGTTTCAAGAAGAATTCGAAAGCCTGATCAAGAGCGAACCTTTCGTTCCTGTTGTCAACGCAGAAGGGGAGTCGGATTATGCAACCATTGACGATATTATCAACGACAGAACCGGCATTACCGCTAATGGTGTAATGGCCGATGCGGATTTCATTTCACTTACTGCCACTGGTTGTGATTACCTGCCAGTTCAAGAATTAAGATCCTCTGATAGTTTCGGAGACTTCATTTACAAGCATTCTCCAGCTACAAATGATGTCGATTTTGATTCTATCAGGAATGTCGTTTCTGATGAAGATTTCCAAACATGGCTGAAAGTTCAGGACAACAACAACAAGTTCCTGGAGCATCTTCTGCGTAAAGGCGAATTGGATTCGTTCGCTGAGCAGTTAATCTTCATCGAATATGAAGGAGAACTCTTTAAGGCTGATCAACTGTATCCGGAATTTGGGGATGACTTCAAGAGATTGAAATGCTTTAGGACATATATCCCTCATCTCACAGAAGAGACGCAGCGTTTCATGGCGGAGAAAGATGGTTGGGACGATTTCGTTGATTCTAACTTTTTGGCATTTGACGCACTGGAAGTTCTGAATGACTATCTTTTCTGTGGCGAAACAGCCGAAACGACAAATAAGCTTCTGGAGGTAATGGATAACTCCAGAGAGTTTTACAAGTATGTGGCCGAGAATGAAATTGATGTGAATGACCTCCCAAGCAATCTGCCGTTTATTACCGAGGATGGCAAGATTGTGGAAGGTTTTGACTGGAGAGTCTATTTCTTTAATAACGAAGGGTATAATCTCTCAAAGGAGACATGGTTGCCAGATGATTTCGTCCAGATCCTCTCACACGAGTATTTCAATGAGCCGGCTGTTGACGCAGCCCTAAAAACAACGTTTGAGGATTTTGGAGTAAAGGATTATTCTGACGACGGCTTTATAAAGGATGTCATTGTTGGAGACGATGATGCGCGTAGTGACATCAACTATAAGCTTGATGAAGATCTCGATGCCAGCAAAGCATTTGTCCGCTACCTGTTTGACCATCGCGATACCCTCAAAGAAAAGGACAATCAGCTCGGACAGTATGTCCTTTGCTGCAACGACATCAATGGCGAAGAGTATTATCTCTGTGATGATGATGTCAGATACTTCAACCAAGAAGCGTATGAGAACAATTCGTGTTTTGCAGACAACTGTGAATATGACTGGCTGGATGACACGATGATGTATTGCTTGTCTCCAGCATACCTGCAGTCATTTGAAGAAACGGATAGGAAAGCAGCCGAGAGTTTCTTACGACAGTCTTTCGGCATCAAGACATTTACCGACAAGTCTTTCTTCAAAGAGGTAATTCTGGGACACAAGAAAGCTATTTTTGAGAATCTCAAAGATAGAGCGACCACTTCCTCATTCGTGGATTATCTCCACGACCACTCCAGCATTATTTTCGATGGCTCTTTGAGTTACAATGATCTCAAAGATATGCCACTCATCCTCCATAGTGGATCAGTACAAAAGGAGAGGCTCGATGGCACAGAGATCTACGAGTTCAACGAAGAAGCAAAGTATGTCCTGGGGAGAAAATGGTGTCCTGAGGAGATTTTTACACTCCTTGATCCGATCTATACCGAGAAGCTTGGTAAAGATGCGCTCCAATTGCTCAAGATAGGACAATTCAGCCTCTCAGCATTTGTTACCGGGACACTTGTCAAAGACACATCTTTTACTTCGTTGATGGATGTCAACGACTACAACATTGATTTCTGGCGTTGGATCAAATCCCATTTGAAGGAGATAGAGAGTTTCGATGAGTTACAGCAGATCCATTTGATCGACAATAAGCTTCAAACAGATCATACCGGGGAGGAATTGTATATCGCTGACAAGTATCAGGCAAATGGTATCGAAGCTCTTGTAAAGAAGTATGACGAGGAAGCGCTGTTTGTATCCGAAAAGTATCTTGAAGAGGAAACGGAGCAATGTAAGAATGAGTGGTTAAAGCTATTCAAGAAGCTGAACTTGAAGTCTGACAACAAGGACATCCTGTTTAACTCTATTCTTCCCAATCTTGCCTCATTTGAAGATGATGCTGTCGTCGCAATGCTTACGAAGCATCTCAAAGACCTTACATCCTCTTGGGATAGCGTGCTCGACCAGCTACAGAAACTCCGTGTGAGGACACGTGGTGGCAGTTACCTTTCGTTGGAAGAGTGCGTTGTCGTAAATATCGAAGGAGAAAAGGAAGAAGCCGAGCCGTTCAACTACATCACCATCAACGACGAGGTCGCCCCCGAGATTGTAAAGGCCAACTCCGAAATCATCCTCAAGATTGCCGACACATTTGAAGACAATCTTATCATTACAGATAGGGTGGCTTGGGCAAGAGAAAAGATAGAGTCTTACATCAACAGCATTCAAGATAACGAGGTAGAAAGAGACCGTATTCACGTACAATTTATAAAGGAGTTGGCGAATCTCAATAAGGCATATTCCTTTGATAGCGGTATCATCTCAAAAGTTTACTTTAAGACTAAGGTAGGTGAGTATCTTTCCGCTTCCGAGATAACGTTGGGCTCCGTCTATAAACCTCGCTGCGATTTTGAATCCAACGGCATTACAACGCTGAAGTATTTAACAGAGAGCTATATAACGGAAGATAATAAGGACTTGCTGGAGGATTTGTTCAGAGATAAGACAGAGATCCATCGCAGGTTTGAAGAGGAGGATATTCCACTCTTGGAAACTCGACAGTTCGCAGTTTATTATTGGAGCCGGATATTCCCTCGGGGCAGGACAGATTATCAAGACTGGATTGAAGAAGGACTTTTCGACGAAGTCCGCTGCATTCCAACTGCAAGCTCTGTTAAGAAGCCTACTGAAATCTATTCTCCAGAGATCTTGCATTATGTGCAACATACACCAGGATGGACTGAAAAACTGCCGGCAAATGAAGTAGTCAACAAGATCCAGGACGAAGATGATCGTGAAGCATTTTATAGTCTTCCTTTCAAGAAGGAAATGGGATTCCAAGACTGCCTGTATTATCTGTTAAATGCAAAGGAGAAATACAGCGAAGAAAGCGATTATCGTAGACAGGTCGTCGAATGGATACTTGATGCTGATGACATAGATGAATCTGCCGTAGCAACTTATAGGAAACAACCAACTGCAAAATGGCGTAATGGTAAGGGGCGTCCGTCCCATATTAGCGAGCTTTACGTCATCCATCCAGCGGCTTCACAGGAGAAAGCAATCTTCTCTGGAGATGAGCACGTGATGAACACGAAGATGTTCCCCGATGATGAAGACGAGTTCTTACGGTTCTGCGAGATAATGCAGATCCAGGTCTTGACCAGTAAGGATTTTGTCACTACGCCTATCAACGATAGGGAAGAGACGGCTCGCATTCTTCAGACAATCAATAAGAAACTGTTGATTCTCGCTGCTATTGAGAATAGCGATAAGTATGGGTCTCTGTACGACAAGTACATCACGACGATAAAGGAGTATCGATTCTTTGTTTGCGATAAGATAGATCTTGGATACGACAAAATCCACAATGATGTAGAACGAACATATCTTGACGGCAACAATCTCTATTACGTCAACTCCTGGACTAACAACAGAACATACACCAAGTTCTGCAGTAGGGTCAAGCGAATTCTCGGACTAAATGTCCTTGATGACATTTGCGAAGACGTTCTTGACGAAAGCGTGTCTGTTGAAGAATGTCTTGATAAATACTGTCCGTCACTGGCTTACGACGCTTCCTTCAAGAAGTTTATCTCCGATTTGCAAATAGTTCTTGCTGTCCCCGAGGAAGAGGAGCCAGAAGAAACAGAGAATGAGTATTACACGGGGACGCTGTCAAAGGTACAAAATGAAGAGCCTGAGACTGATGATGTCGGGGATGTGGAAATCGTAGACGTGTCTCCTGAGCGTGAAGATGAAGAAGAGTACACATCGCAAGGTGGAAGCAGTTACACTCCGTCTGCAAGGTCTTATGAGCCGAGCCGCCCTGAGGCACCAAAAGCAAGCACCCCCAAACCACAGTCAGAGCCCCAGGAAAAGAAGGAAACGGCTACGCCACATGAACCCGCCAATAAAGAGCCCAGACAGCCTGCCACGCATTCATCCGAACGCGATACCGAGTATCAGCCTCGGCGTAGCTCGGGAACGTCAAGGGTGAGAGAATACTCTATGCCTAAGCCATTCTCGCCAGAAGACGTCGAACACTTCAAGTCTCGAGGCGAAACCAGATGCTTATCCACGGCTCCGGCTGATCCAGGAGAGCTTGACAGGGTGAATCGCTTACTTGGCGTAGATATGTCAGCGGAAGAGGTCGCTGATACAAACTATCTGTCCCAGCTTCGAATGTACGATTGGCTCAAACGTCATAACTTCGAACCGGAAGAATCCGAGGCAGACTTCGTTCGTTCCGATCGCGTTGAACAGCGCCTGAAAGGCGGCAAATACATACACAAGTGTAGCGCTGCAGGCGGTGTCCTGTATATCTCGCCGTCAATCTGGAACAAGGTTGCCGATGATAAATGTGTTGTTCTGGTTTATCTTGGTGCTAAGTCAAAGGATTTCATGTATTTGAAGGATACCCAAGATTTGCTTACCTGGATTGGTGAAGACGACATTCTTATTAAACTGACCGGTGAAGACCGAGTAGATGTAGTTAACACGTTATACGGAGGCGTTCTTGAGGGTGTAACTGGAACGGCATATACCCTCATTAGGGTTGCATCTCTTGGAGAGCCAGACTTGTTATTTGTACCTGTACAGGAAGATCCAGGGCAGGAAGAGAACTTAGATGAATATTAGGATATGAGCACGAAGATAGGACATTATCAGTGGTTCTTCTCCGACCAGCTTAATCAGATGCAGCTGGAGCAGAAGACACTTCTCTCTACACCTATAGGCCAACTCGTCACCCAGGGAGTCGTCTCTATGGGCTACGCCGAAAAGGTCATTCCAGAGAGAGGGCATATTGTCATCAAGTTCCCCAATGGCTATGCTCCACGCTTGAAGGTGCCGAAGTCTTTTTTCGTCATCAAAAAGGGGGCATACGCGGAGTTTGGCGCTCATATCAAAGACTGGAAGTGTACGCTTGATGAATTCAGACAGAGGCAGGATATGCATTCGACCACATCTGATTTCCTTCCGCTCTTCTTCATCCCATCAAAAGACGGATATGATCACGTGGAATGTACATCCGTCTCCGTCCAGTTATTCGATCTGTTAAAAAAAGCAACCGAATCCGGCAAAAGCTTGTCCGTACTCATCTTTGATCCCTTTGCCCCGGTTGATTACTTCGTGAATCTTAAGCGGTTCATGGACCTTTATCCAGATAATCCTGAATTACAGATAGAGCCAAAGATCAATTATGAAGATTGGCATCCGGAAGAATTGAGTTTCAATCCAGACCAGCCTAATGCAATAGCAGAAACGGTCTCAAAGACCCTGGAAAGCGATAATTGTTGTATTCTCCAAGGCCCTCCTGGAACGGGAAAAAGTTATGTCATTGCCACAATCATAGCGGACTACTTACGCGCTGGAAAGACTGTTTGCGCGACAACTATGGCAAATAAGGGCTTGATTGAGCTTGCCCTGCAGCCCCCTCTGAAAGAGTTCCTGGAAGGGGAGAAGATCTCCAAAACCAACATCTCCGCTGATGAGCGACGGATGGCTCCAAAGCTAAAAGCAGTAACCAACGGTTTCCTTGTCCCCAATGGCGAACTCCTTTGCGTCACGAACTATATTCTCTCTGGGGCATTTAGCGCGAAGAATGTCGAAGCAGCAGGAGTACCCTGCTACGACTTGGTTGTGATTGAGGAGGCTTCGCAGGCTTTTCTCTCTGCAATTGTCGCCTTCAAGTCGTTAGGAAAGAGAAGTTTAATCGTGGGCGACCCGATGCAGCTACCTCCAATCGTTAAATCCCTCAAGAAGCCCCAGTATAAGCTTTTCAATGCGAGCGCCCAGATTGAAGGAATGAAGACGTTTGCCCTCGGCACAGATATAAAGGCATATCGTATTATCACCTCGTTCCGCTTGAGTCCCAACAGCGCAAAACTGACTGGTATTTTCTACGATAATCGGCTCTCATCGGTAAACCCTTGTATTCCTGATTTCAGCGGCGTAAAAAGCGCCTTTATCCTTAAGGAAGGTGGCATTATATACCAAACGACTGGTGACAATAGTAATGGGGTCTGCACCGATGGAGCTTTGGACGTAATTAGCAGTATCCTCGATGGCTTTAAGGCGTCTTTCCCAGAGGCGGAAATAGCCATTATCACACCGTTCAAAGAAAGCGTAAAAGAGCTGCAGAAGCATTTCTTAACGGCGGATAGCTTGGTCAACCTGACGATTGAAACGGTCGATAGAATTCAGGGTATGACCGTAGACTATACGATAATGTATATCCCCGGATGGAAGCCTTCTTTCGCTTTGGACGAGAACCGATTCAATGTGGCCACAAGCCGTTCAAGGAGCACGACGCTTGTGTTGAGTGACGCTCCGCTTGAAAACCTTCATTCAGCTTCCGCGAAAATTTCCCACTTCCTGAATTGCTGCGATAGAGTCGATGGGAATGGAGCTATTCGCCATGTCGAAGTTGAAGTTCACAAACCAAGGGAGCCGGAGTCAAAAGAACCAGAAGTGCCTCAGAACTCGGAGCAACCGGGTTTGAAGATTCTTGGGAAAATAGATCTGTCTAAGTTCGAACGTCCAAAGAAGGAACTCAGCCAGGTCAAGAAAAACTATTATGTCATTGACACCAACGTGTTTGTCAACTGTCCTGACATAATATCGAAGATAGACGTCAAGTATCCGGTCATTCTATCGGCAAAGGTGATTGACGAACTCGACAAGTTGAAGGTTACGCTGGATGATGCCGGTAAGGTCAATGTTCAGAAAGCACTTCGATTCATCAATCAAGCCATGGATCAGCGTGAGATCAAAATGGAACTGGCCAATCTGGACCTGCTTCCTGATGATTTCAACAAGAGGTCTCCGGACAACATGATCCTCACGGTTGCCTTAAAGTACAAGGATGAGAACCCCATTCTGTTGACTTCCGACAATGGCCTTCAGGTCAAAGCGAAGGGATTGGGAATCTCCACGGTGTCGCTTAAAGACTTCTTGAAGCGATAGTAAGTTGCTTACTCGGGAGACTTATCTTCCTTATACTTTCGCTTCTTTGTCCAGAAGTCGCCGAGGCCGTACCTCTGTGACCGCTCTATCCAGGCCTCGACCTCTTGTCGGCGGAATAGGGAAGTCCTGCCGGACTTGTAGTGTGGTATGCCGTGGAAATACAGCCAGCTGCACACCAGTTCAATCTTCGGGTTACCAGGAATCATCCGCCTCAGTTCGTAGATGTCAATCCAGTCCTCCAGCGGGCCGATGGTGCCGTTTAACACCGGTTCGGTCTTGAGGGTAAGCCAGCCGTCGATGGCCTCCAGCTGCTTTACGATGCCAGCCAGAACTGCGGGAATCATGGCCACATTTATCTGCTCCATACCGGCTACCTCCTTCTTCCGCCTAAGGGATGCGTGGCGCAATAATGCTGTGCCTCCTCCATCAGCTCAGTGTTGTCTTTCACGCGGGTGCGAAGCAGCCACTTTTCAATCTCCGACTTCTTGAACATCAACGTCTTGCCCTGCTTGTAGTGGGGAATAGTATTGTCATTGCCCCAGCCGTACACGGTCGATGGTTTCGGATGGGACGGCAGATACCGGCCCAAATCCTTGATGGTCATCAATTCAGGCGTATCATCCGTAGGAATTGGAGCAACATTCACTTTGTCCAGCTTCTGGTCGATGCTCTCCAGCAGTTCCGCAAACCGTCCCACCAGACCCGAAACCATTTTAAAAGTATATTCGTTCATATCAGGAAGGTTTTCTGCGAAGGTCACAGCTTTTGCCGAAGATGGCAAGATTCAGATGCTCACAAAGACCAGCTTTTCAAGGGTAAAACGACACTTTTTGAATCCTTTAACATCTTTTAACATCTTTCGTTTGGTGGTCTCAAAATGGCGGCATATCTTTGCTGTTGTATTTGGTAAGTGCTTGATATTTAATAATTTATAATAAAATATTTTACAGGATGGTAACAGATAATCAAACAAATGCAGTCTTTTTGGCTGAGGGATTAAGCCACTATATGCCCATGTGCATTAACTTGTTAAATGCGCTGGAAAATGAAGGAATCCCTATGTTTTTCCTTCCAAGGACAGAATCAGAACATCACGTATGGGCACGTGATTACATGCCGATTCAACTGGATACCGATGTGTTCCTGCAGTACAAATACTACCCGGACTATCTTCTGAACTACTCATACTATATTCCCGAGTATCAGAAGATTAGTAAAGATCTTGGCCTGAGGTGTTACAGAACCAACATTATCCTGGATGGAGGTAATGTCATCAAGTGCGGAGATAAGGCCATCCTTACTGATAAAGTATTCCGTGAGAATCCGGATATTCCAAAGGAAAAGTTGATATCAAAGCTGGAGTTACTGTTGAATGCCGAAGTTGTCTTTATACCCTGGGACCGGCATGAAATGTTCGGTCATGCTGACGGAATGGTCCGCTATATCAAAGGGGACACCGTCCTGATAAACAACTATGTCGATTATGACCCGTATTTCCGTACAAAGCTCATCGACGCTCTGTCAGGCCATTTCAAAGTGGAAGAACTCTGCTATCACTCGCCCCGCTGCAGTTCAATGTCATGGGCCTACTTAAACTTCCTTCAGGTGAAGAAGTGCATCTTTGTGCCGGGCCTTCGTACTAAAGAGGACCCTATGGCCATCAGGCAGATACAGGACTTCTACCCGGACCATAAGGTAATTAGAATAGATAACTGTCAGGGCCTTGTCCGCGATGGTGGCGCATTGAACTGTATCAGTTGGAATCTCAAAATTGTTTTCACGAACGAAAAATATTCAGTTTTAAAGCCATGGAAAAGCATAACAACAAGGTAGAAGGCGTCCTTGCACAGATAAAGGGCGCAAAGGAAAAGGCCTTTCGTGAGGCCGTAAAAGTAGCCGCTGAAAATCTGGCGGAAGATGCTGTCGATGAATCCAAGGATATCGGTCAGACCCTGATGGATTTTCAGATGATTCTCCATAGGGCTTATAGTGAGATCATCCATAAGGAAGGCTCATTTTTCAAAGCACAATATGAATACCATCCCCAATGGTTCCGCACATACGAATCATTCCAGCAGCACCATTGGTATCCCACACTTGTAAAAGGACTGATTGATATAGGTATCCCATGGAAACAAGGAGAATTGATTCTGGTTGGAGCATATCAGCAAACAATGCTTGATATCGTCCCGCTGCAAATGGCATCGTATGAAGCTATGGATAAATCTGTCCCGGTTACCTATATCTCTCTGGACAGGGAATGGGAAGATCTTAGAGACGAATTACTGGCAATCGAATCAAATCTTTCTCTCGATGAAGTAAAGCAGCCAGTTACCATGACTGTCAACGAAAGGATAAAACTGGAAGCAGGATTGTGTGCTGTAACAGGCAACCCTCTATACTTCACGAGAATGCATCTCGAAAATTTCTTTGAGTTAGCAATGGAATTGAAGAATTGGGTCGAAGAGACTGAAACAGGCATTGTTTTCATCGAGAACATCCGCCGTCTGGAAGGATTCAATGACGAGCCGGTCAATGATAACTCCAAGTTCTTAAAGTTGACTGGAATGTTGAAAGCCCTGGCCGAAGAACTTGACATAGCCATAGTCGTGGGGGCCGACCTGCCGATGGAAGTCTGCAACGTCCCAGAAGAGCGGGCCGAGTCCTACTCCAACTGGCAGATTTGCCTGGAATGCTTCGCTGCCTATGCAGACCACGCTCTTCTCATCTCACCCAATGCCATCTGCGACCCGCAGACCAACTTTACCGACGGAGAGATGGTCATAGCCAAGTGCCACGGCAACTTCACCAGAAATGTCGTATATTTGTAATCATACTTCTGTATCACGGGACCATAGCTATTATTAAAATGAACACCAATACGCGTCTATATAATCTGCTGAATGGCTTCAATGGGGCACAAGCGACCCCGCTTAAAAGCAAAATAGATAATCTAATCGACCATTTTGAGCAGTTTGCCCAAGAAATGATTTATGGTGGTTACATCCGCGTCAGGAACGAATATGCCATATTCATTAGCAAGGTTGAGTTCTACTACCATGAAGAAGAAACCGTTCATGAAGAGAGGATTGTTGATGATATTGTTTACCATCGTGATGGCAGGTTTATTGGACGGAATGTGCCGTATTTCCCCATGATGACATTGCATTCTCATTGGTCCGGATTTGATATTACATTTGAGAAGGAGTCTGGCCATTTCAGAGCGTCAGCACTAATCCGTCAATATGTGGTTCTGGATCTAAAGAAGAATCAATTTGTCGAACTGAAAACTTCTGGGAATGACGAAAAAGACTCAGATAAAATAGATCAATATCGTCCGGTTGGAAGTGTTCTCATGCACGATAAACCAGTCATTGATACCCGCTCCACCTATCTCCAGTACTTCTTAAATGGTTTTTCGATGAATGGCGTCGATTCGGGAGTGGAATGGTGCGAGATAAGCAATCCCGCGTATCACAAGCCGAAGATAGAGACCCGTAAGAATGCACCTGAACACAAGTGGGGATTTATCTTCGGGGACAAGAAGGAATATGAGGCTTCTGTCCTTCGAGCAAAAGATATATTAAAGTAGAAGGCGATAATGATAATTCGGGCCGATGGTGACCAGGCACATCGGTTTCCGGATACTGGCGACTATAAAAAAGCGGTCAAGCCATCTTCTCTCCGCTGAAGCTCCGTTCAGAAGGCTTGGTTCCGTCCTCCGGGGCACAGAGCGCCCCTCCGTACTCCACTTATGGCAGTTCCACTGCTAGACTCTTCCCTCCGGGCTGCGCCACTCCGGTCAGAGACTCGCGGCCGTTCCACGCCGCGCTTCGCGCAATAAAGGAAATGCGGTCACGGTCAGCAGTCGGTTGTTCCGCTCGCTGTGCTTGCTCCACAACCGCCAGCTCGCCATGCTGGTTTATGCCCTCCTGGCCTAAAAGGACGATTTCAAATCCAGTCGTTACCCTCCGCCGTCGTGAAGATACCGGAGGGTTTCTTACTGTCAAGAGGGGAGAAGACCGTTGTGCAATTGCACAACCAAAGGCTCATGAACTATGCTCGAAACACCCGGGAACGATGCCTGAACTTGCCACGCCATAGCATTGAAATCTCGTGAAAACTACTGCTATCTTGAACGGTTGCACAACCAAAATCAACCTTTTTTAGGAGTTTATCTTAATTTTTTCGGCTTGCATCTAAATTATGTTGTGCTGTGGTTGTGCAAATCTATGCTATATTGCCTACCTATAGTTGATTATCAATTAGTTAGGCGGTATATTCTACTTTCCGATGCAATGATTCTTGAAGATGTGGTTGAGGATGGTGGTGGAGTCGATGTGGCGGCCGAGGATGGAGTTGAGGGTGGCGATGGCTTCGCGCAGGTCCTGGGCTACCAGGTCGGAAGGGATGCCTGCGTCGAGACTTTCGCGTACGCGGAGCAGGGAAGTGCGGGCTTCGCGCAGCGCTTCCAGATGCCTTACGTTTGTTATCAAAGTTGAATCCGCAGACTCGATCTGACTTTTCTTCTTGTCGGCAAGCATTTTTCTCAGCGAATCCAATCCCACGCCGGATTTCGCCGCGATTGGCAGTATATCGACTTTATAATCAATAGAAGAAACAATATTGTTTATAACGGTAACGTTTTTGTTAAAGCCATCATTTGCCGCCTTGTCAGCCTTGTTTACAAGAATAATCAGCGTCTGGGAGGCGAAATCGACCCTCCCGAGAATCTCCTTCAGGTTAGCCTCGATCTCGACGGCATCAGCGCTTCCGTCAACCACGGCAAGCACTATGTCAGCTTCGGAAAGCTTCTTGAAAGCCCTGTCGATACCGATCTTCTCGATGGTCTCTCCGGTCTCCCTGATGCCCGCTGTGTCGATAAACCTGAACAGAATGCCGTCTATGTTGAGAGTCTCCTCGATCGAATCCCTCGTAGTGCCGGCGATGTCCGAAACGATGGCCCTGTCTTCACCCAGAAGGGCGTTCAGCAGGGTGCTCTTGCCCGAATTGGCGGCCCCGACTATGGCTACCGGCACTCCGTTCTTTATCGCATTGCCGAGGCGGAACGAATCGATCAGTCTGGAAACATGGGCCAGCAGCCCTTCCAGCAGGGAATTTAGCTTGGAACGGTCGGCAAACTCGACATCTTCTTCGCTGAAATCCAGTTCCAGCTCCAGCAGGGAAGTCATGTCCACGAGTTCATCGCTCATCTGCTCCAGCTCTTTCGAGAAATGCCCCCTCATCTGGCTGTAAGCCACCTTATGGGCTGCGGCGCTCTGGGCTGCGATCACATCGGCCACGGCCTCGGCCTGGGCGAGGTCCATCTTGCCGTTGACGAAAGCCCTCTGGGTGAATTCGCCCGGTCCGGCCATCCTGGCTCCGGCGCGGCAGAGCAGGGAAAGAAGCTGCTCGACTATGTATCTGGATGCATGGCATGAGATCTCGACCGAGTCTTCGCCTGTATAAGAATGAGGATTCCTGAACACGCTGACCAGCACATCGTCGAGCCGGCTGCCGTCCTCTAGCGTCACGTCCCCATAATGGATGGTATATCCCTTACTTGAAGCGATGCTTCCGTTGCGGAGATGTACCACCTTGTCTGACAACGCCAAAGCGTCGGGGCCGCTGACCCTGATAATACTTATGGCCCCAGTCCCTGGAATCGTCGCCGGAGCAACTATGGTGTCTTCGAATCTTATTTTCATCGTCACAAAGTTAGAAAAAATATTTTGTTTCTATGAGAGATTATTCTTACCTTTGCAAAGATAAAAAGGACTTGACGGATGACCCTAAAACATGTGTTTATATCTTGTTCAGGAGCCGGTGAATCGCCGGTGATGTCCTCCTTTCCTTTATTGTTTTTAAGTTAGCCATTTCATCTTTGATGAGGTGGTTTTTTTGTGTTTAAATAGATATGTACAGTAAAAGAGCAGTTCTTAGACTGAGCAACGGCATGCAGTTCGGCGGATGGTCTTTCGGATATGACGGACCATGCGACGGCGAAGTGGTTTTCTCGACCGCAATGGTCGGATATCCTGAGAGCCTTACAGACCCTTCCTATTCAGGACAGATCCTTTGTGTGACTTATCCTCTCATCGGAAACTATGGAGTTCCGGACGAAAGAGTGGATGAAAACGGCATATCAGCCAACTTCGAGTCAGAGAAAATCTGGGTCCGCGGTCTCGTGATCTCGGATTATTCCGAAAAATATAGCCACTGGGATGCGGTACGCAGCCTTGGAGACTGGCTCAAGGAGCAGAAGATCCCCGGCATCTTCGGAATCGACACCCGAGAGCTCACCAAAGTCCTCAGGGAGAACGGCTCGATGCTCGGCAGGATCATCGTCGGAGAAGACGACGGAAAGTTCGACGTACATGACCCGAACCTTGACAACCAGATCGCGCTGGTCAGCTGCAAGGAAGTCCTGCGCTACGGCAAAGGCGACAAGAAAGTCGTACTGGTCGACTGCGGCGTCAAGCACAACATCCTCCGCTGCTTCGTGGAGAGGGGCGTGGAGCTGATCCGGGTGCCATGGGACTACGATTTCAACACTCTCGAATGGGACGGACTTTTCATCTCGAACGGCCCGGGCAACCCTGAGTTCTGCGACATTACTGTAGCCAACATACGCAAGGCCATGGAAGCCGGCAAGCCGATCTTCGGCATCTGCATGGGCAACCAGCTGCTCGCCCGCGCCGGCGGAGCAAGCACCTTCAAGCTCAAATACGGCCACCGCAGCCACAACCAGCCGGTGCGCATGGAAGGATCGAACCGCTGCTTCATCACTTCCCAGAATCATGGCTACGCCGTCGATGACAAGACTCTCGGAGCCGACTGGGAACCATGGTTCACCAACATGAATGACGGTACCAACGAAGGCATACGCCACAAGTCGAAACCATTCTGCTCCGTGCAGTTCCATCCGGAGGCATCCAGCGGTCCTACCGACACCCAATTCCTTTTTGATGATTTTATAGCAAAGCTCTAATTAAAATATCGCAGTTAAATGATAGACAAGAACATACGTAAAGTTCTAATCCTTGGCTCCGGAGCCCTGAAGATTGGTCAGGCAGGAGAATTCGATTATTCCGGAAGCCAGGCGCTGAAGGCAATCAGAGAAGAAGGTATCGAGACTGTACTTATCAACCCTAACATCGCCACCGTCCAGACTTCGGAAGGCGTTGCCGACAAGATCTACTTCCTCCCGGTCACCCCTTATTTCGTGGAAAAAGTGATCATGAAGGAGCAGCCGCAGGGCATCCTCCTTTCGTTCGGCGGCCAGACGGCCCTAAACTGCGGCGTAGAGCTCTATAAGAACGGAATACTGGACAAGTATCAGGTCCATGTCCTCGGAACGCCTGTACAGGCTATAATGGATACGGAGGACCGCGAACTCTTCGTCCAGAAGCTCGACGAAATCAACGTCAAGACTATCAAGTCCCACCCGGCTTCCTCCCTCGAAGAAGCCAAGAAAGCCGCCCATGAGCTCGGCTATCCTCTTATCGTACGCGCGGCTTACGCTCTCGGCGGCCTTGGATCCGGCTTCTGCGACAACGACGAACAGCTCGAGGAAATCTGCGACAAGGCTTTCTCATTCTCCCCGCAGGTCCTCGTCGAAAAATCCCTCAAAGGCTGGAAAGAAATCGAATACGAGGTAGTAAGGGACCGTTACGACAACTGCATCACCGTCTGCAACATGGAGAACTTCGATCCGCTCGGAATCCATACCGGCGAATCGATCGTCGTGGCTCCTTCCCAGACTCTTTCAAACAAGGACTATTACTTCCTAAGGGAACTTTCGATAAAGATAGTACGTCATATCGGCATCGTCGGAGAATGCAACGTACAATACGCATACGACCCTGATGCGATGGATTACAGGGTCATTGAGGTCAACGCCCGACTCAGCCGTTCGTCTGCCCTTGCCTCCAAGGCTACAGGCTATCCTCTGGCCTTCGTGGCTGCCAAGCTCGGCCTCGGCTATGGCCTTTTCGACCTGAAGAACTCGGTTACAAAGACGACTCCGGCCTTCTTCGAGCCTGCCCTTGACTATATCGTCTGCAAGATACCTCGCTGGGACCTCAGCAAGTTCCACGGCGTATCACGCAAGATCGGCTCCAGCATGAAGAGCGTCGGCGAGGTCATGTCCATAGGCCGCACCTTCGAGGAGGCCATCCAGAAGGGACTCCGAATGATCGGACAGGGCGCGCATGGCTTCGTGGGCAACAAGGAGCTGCAGGTGGCCGACGTCGATACTGCTCTCCGCGAGCCTACTGACCGCCGTATCTTCGTGATTTCAAAGGCCATGCTTCACGCAGGCTACACCGTCGACCAGATCCATGAGCTCACCAAGATAGACAGATGGTTCCTCGACAAGCTTGCCAACATCGTCAATACGTTCCATGAGCTCGAGAAGTACGACAAGGTGGAAGACCTCCCGGTAGAGCTTCTCAGCCTTGCCAAGAAACAGGGCTTCTCCGACTTCCAGCTACAGCGAGCCATCTATAAGGACCATGGCCACGCCGTAGAGCATCAGGACCATGTCCGCCAGTACCGCAAGAAACTTGGCATCGTGCCTGTAGTGAAGAAGATAGATACCCTTGCCGCCGAGTTCCCGGCCGCTACGAACTACCTCTATCTTACTTATAGCGGAACTGAAAATGATATCAAGTATGAAAATGATAATAAGTCGGTTATAGTTCTCGGCTCTGGTGCTTACCGTATCGGAAGCTCCGTAGAATTCGACTGGTGCTCCGTTACCTGTCTGCAGACTATACGTCAGCAGGGATACAGGGGAGTCCTGATCAACTACAACCCTGAGACCGTATCGACCGACTACGATATGTGCGACCGTCTCTACTTCGACGAACTGACGTTCGAGAGAGTCATGGACATATATGAACTCGAGAATCCTCATGGAGTCGTAGTATCGGTGGGCGGCCAGATCCCGAACAACCTTGCCCTGCGTCTTTCCAACAACAAGGTTCCTATCCTGGGAACAAGGGCCGAGGACATCGACAAGGCTGAGGACAGACACAAGTTCTCCAGCATCGTGGATTCGCTCGAGGTTGACCAGCCTCGCTGGAAGGAGCTTACTACGATGGATGATGTCGACCAGTTCATAAAGGAGGTCGGTTTCCCGGTTCTCGTGCGTCCTTCCTATGTGCTTTCGGGTGCTGCGATGAACGTATGCTACGACGAACATAAGCTACGCCACTTCCTTTCGCTCGCCGCTGATGTGTCGAAAGAGCATCCGGTGGTGATCAGCCAGTTCATGCAGAGGTGCAAGGAGATAGAGTTCGACGCTGTCGCTGACGATGGAGAGGTTCTCGCATATGCTATTTCTGAGCATGTGGAGTATGCCGGAGTGCACTCGGGAGACGCTACCATACAGTTCCCTCCGCAGAAACTATATGTGGAGACTGCAAGACGTATCAAGAAGATCGCCAGAAAGATTGCAGGTGCCCTGCGCATCAGCGGTCCTTTCAATATCCAGTTCCTTGCTAAGGAGAATGAGATAAAGGTTATCGAGTGCAACCTCAGGGCCTCCAGAAGCTTCCCGTTCGTGTCCAAGGTGCTCAAGATCGACTTTATCGAGCTTGCCACCAAAGTCATGCTCGGATTACATCCTGCGGCTCCTCAGAAGAGCGCATTCGACCTGGATTATGTCGGAGTCAAGTCCTCACAGTTCTCATTCGCGAGACTTGAGGAGGCAGACCCGATGCTTGGCGTGGACATGTCTTCTACCGGAGAAGTCGGCTGTCTCGGCGACGACCTGAACGAGGCCCTGCTGAAATCCATTCTTTCCGTAGGAAACCATATCCCGGAGAAGAAGATAATGCTTTCTACCGGAGACTCCCTGCAGAGAGCAGATATGCTTACCGCCTGCAAGCTTCTTGCAGACAAGGGTTACGAGCTTTACGCTCTCGGAAGTACCCACAAATACCTCGTGGAGAACAGCATTCCGTGCGAGAAGGTGCTCTGGCCTAGCGAGTGCGACAATCCTAACTACAAGCGCTACCGTCCTGCGATGGAACTTATCCAGAACAAGGAAGTGGACATGGTCATCAACATTCCGGAGAACTTTACGGACGAGCAGCTCAATAACGGCTATACAATAAGACGAGCCGCTATTGATTTCAACATTCCGTTGTTCACCAATGCGCGGCTCGCTACTGCATTTATAAAGGCCTTCTGTACGATGTCTTTGGACGATATACAGATCAAGTCCTGGGACGAATATTAGGATCCGGTAAAAACCGGATTCCTAATCCCTCGGGCTTACCTTGCTCATGTTGTCAAGGAGGTCCTGATTTGTCTTATGCTCGTCCATCAGACGCAGCATGAAATTCATTGCTTCAATAGGGTTCATCTCTGCAAGCAGCTTGCGGAGAATCCAGATCCTGTTGCCCTGGTCAGGCGCATAGAGAAGGTCGTCACGACGGGTACTTGAGAGTACTACGTTGACTGACGGGAATATACGTCTGTTGGAAAGGGTCCTGTCGAGCTGGAGCTCCATGTTGCCGGTGCCCTTGAATTCCTCGAAGATCACGTCATCCATCTTTGAACCGGTCTCCGTGAGAGCGGTCGCGAGGATAGTGAGCGATCCGCCGCCTTCGATGTTACGTGCGGCTCCGAAGAAGCGTTTAGGCTTCTGGAGGGCGTTGGCATCCACACCACCGGTAAGAACCTTTCCGGAAGCAGGCTGTACGGTATTGTATGCACGTGCGAGACGTGTGATGGAATCGAGGAGGATGACGACATCATGACCGCATTCAACGAGTCTGCGGGCCTTGTCGAGAACCATGTTCGCAACCTTTACGTGCCTTTCTGCAGGCTCGTCGAAGGTTGATGCTACGACTTCTGCCTTTACGCTTCGGCTCATGTCGGTAACCTCTTCAGGACGCTCGTCGATAAGAAGGACGATTTCGTAAACCTCAGGATGGTTGTCGGCGATGGCGTTTGCGATAGATTTGAGGAGCATGGTCTTACCGGTCTTAGGCTGGGCTACGATAAGTCCGCGCTGGCCTTTTCCGATAGGGGTGAACATGTCCACGATGCGGCAAGAGATGTCTTTCTCATGACCATGTCCGAGAAGGTTGAATTTCTCGTCCGGGAAGAGAGGGGTGAGGAAATCGAACGGAACCCTGTCGCGGATGAACTCCGGAGTACGCCCGTTGATGTATTTGATGCTTACGAGAGGGAAGTATTTGTCGCCCTCCTTTGGAGGACGTATCTCGCCGGTCACTGTATCGCCTGTCTTGAGGGCGTTGACCTTGATCTGCTGCTGGGATACGTAGATATCGTCAGGGGAGTTGAGATAGTTGTAGTCTGAAGAGCGGAGGAAACCGTATCCGTCAGGCATGATTTCGAGAACTCCGGTAGCTTCTACGGTACCATCGAATTCTACTTTGGAAGGTAGCTGCTGTTTAGGCTGTTTCTGAGGCTTCTGGGCCTGCTGCTCCACTTCTGCGAGGATTTCCTGCGCAGCGGCCTGCTGTTTCTGCTGAATCTGCTGCTGGCGGCGTTCCTGTTTGAGTTTCAGGTACTCTTCGCGAGGAAGTCTCTGTGGTTTTGCTGCCTCTTCAGGAGCATTCTCCTTTACTGCCGGCTCTTCGGCTGGTTTTTCCTGGACTTTGGCTTTACGTCCTTTCTTCTGAGTCTGTTGTGGTGCTGAATTGCTTTCAGCCGGGGCCTGGGCCGGAGCCTGGACCGGAGCCTGTGCCGGTGCCGGCTTCTCCTTTGGCTGCTTTTTTTCCTTTGCCGGAGCTGCTTCTACCTCCTTTTTAGGACGGCCTCTCTTGCGTTTCTCCTGTGGCTGCTGCTGCGGCTGTTCCTTGGATTTGTTGACGGCTTCCTGGTCAAGGATTGCATAGCCGAGGGCTTCGGCATCCATTTTCTTGGTGCCTTTGATTCCAAGTTCGTCCGCCAGCGATCGGAGCTGATCTTCTGACATTGAATTCAGCTCAAGTAAACTGTGTGGCATATTTAATACTCTTAGGTTAAATCAAAAATCTTTTTAAAAAACAGGGAAGACTCTGTATTGAATCCCAGAAATGCGGGACAGAGCCGTATCTAGTTCTGCAAATATAGTAAAATTATATTTAAATATAGTAATAAACCACTGGAAATTAGTATCTATCCCAGTAGCTTGTGCTCTTCTTGAAGCGGAGAAGGTCCGCAAGGGCGGAAGCATTGGCGGCGATGCGGAAGCTCCAACTCTGGAATTTTCCTGACGGAACCCACGAGACAGCAATGTTGAAACAGTGCAGGTCATATGTGAAAGAGTACTGTGAGGTCGTCATCTTCATGGCCATTATATCGAAGTTGGTCATGAAGTTCATAGCCATCTTCGGGGACAGTTTTATGTTACCGTTGACTCCGAGGGTCTGGGTGAAATTGTTCTTTTCTATCAGTTCCTTGTTGGTGTACTGGTAGCTTTTTGAATAGGTGAAACTGTAATTCAGGTTGACAGACCAAGGAACGTTAGGATTTGTATAATAAACCCATCCCCCGGGGATATACTCTCCGGTCATAGGGTGGTAATATACTCTTCTGTAATAATCGGCTGCGCTCCTGTCTCCACCGGACCTGCCTTCGTCTCCGGAGGACGATTTAGAACCGTCGTTTCCATTGATGGCGCCTTTCCCGGAAAGGGTATATGAAAGGGAAGCATGGGCATTCGTGAGCCTCAAGGCTTTGCCGAGACCTTCCTTCAGAAAATTGAATCTGTCATATCTTCTGCCCCTGTAATCCACGGCATACGGATCGAGATTGGCTCCCATGCTTATTCCGACCTTTTCGAATATGGAAGTGGACAAGTCGACTGTAATAGTGTTGAGTTTCAAAGAGTCCGCAAGGAAGTTGTAACCGGTCCTGATGCTGAGCTGGTCAATCAGCTTGACTTTCTTTGTGCCTTTTCCGGTAGTGTCCCTCAAATCTCTGACCTTGGCTTCGAGATTGTTGTTGATCGACAGACTCATCGTCGCCGAACGGCCTTTGCGTGGAGCCGAATTGAGCTGTCCGTCATAGATGTTGTAATCGTATGTCACCGGTTTCCCGTTCTTGTCGATATACTCAAGGGTGCGCCATCCGTTGGCTCTTGTACCCAGTTCAGGACTCAGGCTCAAGGATATGTTCGGCTTTATCACGTGTCTGATAGCCTGAAGCTTATGCATCTTGCCGAAATTGAACATTCCGTAGATGTTGGTAGAAGCCGTTACGGAGCCGGAATATGACTGCGTTATACCGAAAGTGTCGAACTGTTTGCCCTCAACCCTGACACGTTCTCCCTTTTCCTCGTCATAGACAAATTCGCAATCCCTGAAAAACCAGTTCATATCATACCTGACGGACGGGGTCACTTTTATATATTTGGCGAGTGAAAAATCAGGAAGACCGATGTTGAAGTCGTGGTGCATACCGTTCTTGAACTTGTCCAGAAAGCCGTCCTTCATGAACTCGGAAGACTTGAACTGCACCTTGTTCTGCAGAGTCGTCGTATAGCCGAAAGAGAATCTTTCATAGAATTGTTCCTTGCCTACACGATTCTTTCTCTTGAACGGATAAAACTTTGAGACAGTGAAAGTAAGATTCGGAAGGGTAAAGCTATAGGAACTGTCCACGGAGTTCTGCTGATGCATCGCATTTATGGACAGGTTGAACTTTCCGTTCCAGTTTTTCGTAAGGGATATGGAAGATCCTGCCTGGGTCTGCAGGGCTTCGCCGATCGACCTGGAATTATACCTGTTGTTGGACGGGCTGGAGAAATTGACAGAGGCGCTGAACGTCGTTCCCGGCATGAACTTACTGTCCTGCTGATGAGACCATCGTACTGAAAAGTTCTTGGTCTGGAAGAAATCGTTGCTTCCTTTTTCTCCTGTCTGGTCGACGGACCTAGTCAGGGAAAAATTTCCGGAATATTTGTAATTGACTTTGTATCTTGAATTTACGTCAATAGCCCACGATCCGAGAGTATAATAGTCTCCGGTGACGGACATGTCGATATAATCCCCGAACACGAAATACATTCCGAGATCCCTGAGATAGAAACCACGGGAAGTCTCTTCTCCGAATGTCGGCATCAGAAGTCCGGTGGCACGGTTCGGACGCTTAGGAATGAATCCGAACGGCAGTACGACCGGGAAAGGCACATCCTCGATGACCGGCCAGGCCGGACCGAACACGGTCTTCTGGGACGGTTTGGTAATCACCTTCGCGGCATATAGATGCAGGTAGTAGTGAGGTTCATCGAGATCGCAGACCGTATATTGTCCGCTTGTGATATTGATGGACTTGTCAGGCATCATCTTGATCTGCTTTCCATGCAGGAGGCCTTCCTCCTGCTGGGTAATCATGTTGGTAATCCTGGCCTTGCGGGTGCTGAAATTATACCGCAGTTCCTCCATCTTGTATGTATCCTTGCCCTGCTTCATTTCCGGAAGTCCCTTCCACTCCTGGGCGACGGAATCGTATGTTCCGCGGGCATAGACGGTGCCGGTCTTCATGTCATATTCCATGAAATCGGCAGAGAGTTCCATGTTGTCGTATTTGACGTTGACTTCGCCGTAGTAATATACTTTCCTCTGTCCGTCGGAGAAGACCTCGATGATCGAGTCTTTCGCGCCGGTGAATGCCGGAGCATTGAGAGAGCTCTGCTTCTGAAGGGCTGTGGAGTCGATCTTGAAAAGGGAATCCGCTTTGTGGATAGAATCGCGGACGGCCCTGAGCGAGTCGGAGATCACGACGCTGTCAGGATGGTATTCGACCGCCTGGCTGAAGGTCGTGCGGTGCCTCCTGTTGCGCCTGTTCCTGTCCTGGGCCTCTCCGGTCAGGGATATCGAGACCATAAGCAACGCCACGACGCCGGCAAGTATGTACCTGCCTGTCAACTGGGAAATACCTCTTTTTCTATATAATAATGACATCAAATGGTTTCGATTAACCGCAAATTTTGTTACATTTGCAAAATGCAAATATAAGACCATTTTGAGACATTCACAAAAACATATAACAATCATTGGAGCAATATTCATTGCTTTAATGGCCTTTCCTGCCGTTCTGACGGCACAATCAGACACTAAGTTAGCACTAAAGACGGTATGTATCGACCCGGGTCACGGCGGTCATGACGCCGGCTGTGTTAGTCGTGACAGCAAGAAGACCAGGGAAAAGGATATCGCTCTGTCGATAGCCCTCAAGCTGAGAGACAAGATCAGGGCGGCATATCCGGGAGTCAAGGTAGTCATGACAAGATCCGACGACAGATTCATCCCTCTTAACGACAGGGCGGCTATCGCCAACAAGAATAACGCCGACCTGTTCATTTCGATCCATATAGACGCGACGACCAACAACACCGCCAACGGTCACTCTGTCCATGTGCTCGGCCAGTCTTCCAACAAGAACAGGGATTTGTTCCGCAGCAATATGGAACTTACCCGCCGAGAGAACTCCGTGATCCTTCTCGAGGATGACTATACCACGAAATACCAGGGTTTCGACCCGTCCGATCCGGAATCATTCATATTTTTCAATTTGATGCAGAATGCCCATCTGGAGCACAGTCTGGACTTTGCCGCCGAGGTCGACAAGGCCCTCGGGACCAGCAAGATCCCGCGCAGCAGGGGAGTACGTCAGAATCCTTTCCTTGTCCTCTGGCGCACCACTATGCCGGCAGTGCTTGTAGAGTGCGGCTTCATATCCAACGCGGGCGATCTTGAAGTATTCAGGAGCGATGCCGGAAAAAACAGTATCGCAGAGGGGTTGTTCAAGGCATTCGTCGCTTTCAAGAACAAATATGACAACAGCCTCAAGTCCGGCGGAGCCATACCGGTCGAAGCCAGGCGCGAAGAACCGAAGCGCGAGGATATAAAGCCGGCTGCGCCTGAGGTTAAGCCCGTTGCCGTAGAGGAAGAGGCGCCTGTTTCCGGAGTGTATTATGGCACCCAGATTCTGGCTTCCGGAAGAAGGCGTCCGGCGAATGACAGTTTCTTCAAAGGTCATAAGCCAAAAATCATCTGGACGGGCAGATTATACAAGTATGTCGTCGGTGTTTCCGACTCTCTTTCCGAGGCCAGAAAAAAGAATGACGAACTTCAGAAATTTTTCCCTGATTCTTTCGTTGTAAAGGTGGATGGGGAAAATGTTGAAATCGTGAAGTAAAAGGTTCTGTATTTTTACCCTTCAGAGGGTATTAGAAAGGGTAAAATACTCGAATTTATTAATTTAGAATCTCTCAAATCTATAACCTTTAAAATTCCGCGTTGGAATCAATATGTGTTTTTGTAAATATTTGATTTATAGATAGTTATAAAATCGGTATTTTTAGGTCCCCGCTTTATTTATAAAACAAAATATTCTATAATTACAATAGGATTTTTAATTTTTTATTAATTTTTTTTACCCCAATTTTGCACAGCAATCTCGAAAAGCAATAATGGACCGAAACAACACACATATTGACGTATGGAATAACTGTCTCAGGATCATCGAACAAATCGTTGAACCTAAGAAGTTCGATATGTGGTTCAAGCCTATCGTTCCGGTATCCTTCAAGGACCAGACGATAACTATAGAAGTTCCGTCCGATTTCTATCGCGAGTATCTTGAAGACCTTTATCTGGATGTTCTCCAGAAGACCCTCAAAAGAGTCATAGGCGCAGGCGCAAAACTCGTTTATAAGACTAAGGTGGTGACCACCCAGCCGGCGATGTCTTTCCCTGCCTCCCACGGTAATGTCCCTGTCAACAAATCGGTAAGCGTCAATACTTATCCGACGGCCGGAAATCCCGGACCTTTTGTATTCCCTGGTCTCAAGAAGATTCAGATCAACCCAAGACTTAATCCTGTCTATTGTTTCGACAACCTCGTGGAGGGCGAATGCAACAAGATGGGCATAACCGCAGGACACAGCATCTCGGAGGCTCCGGGCAACACGCCTTTCAACCCTCTGTTCCTGTTCGGCGGCCCTGGACTCGGCAAGACTCATCTGGCCCAGGCCATCGGTATAGCCATAAAGAAGAAATATCCTGACCTCGTGGTGCTCTATGTCACCGGAAACGAGTTCAAGACCCAGTACATGGATGCTGTCCATATCCGGAACAAACTCACTGACTTCATAGCGTTTTACATGAAGATCGATGTGCTCATAGTCGATGATATCCAGGATCTCATCGGCCAGGGAAGTCAGAGCGCATTCTTCAACATCTTCAACCATCTGCACGAGAACGGCAAGCAGTTGATCTTCACTTCGGACCGCGCTCCTGCAGATCTCCAGAACTTCGAGGAAAGACTTCTCTCCAGGATGAAATGGGGACTTTCCGTAGAGCTCCAGGTGCCTACATATACCACAAGGCTTGAGATGCTCAAGGCAAGGGCTTTCCGTGAGGGAGTAGTGGTAAGTGAAGATGTCCTTGTATATCTGGCCACCCGCATCAAGTCCAATTTCAGGGAGCTTGAGGGAGCGCTGATATCGATAATAGCCTATGCGACCCTTATCCACAAGGAGATCACTGTCGAGCTTGCCGAGCAGGTTACCGGCAAGATAGTAGGGGAGGAAAAGAACGATATCACTATCGACAAGGTGCAGAAGATAGTCTGCGAGTACTTCAACATAACCAGGGACACTCTTCTTTCCAAGTCGAGGAAGCGCAACATCGTGCAGGCCCGTCAGATTGCCATGTACATGAGCCGCACCCTTATCAACTGCTCTCTCTCTACAATAGGCACAGAACTTGGAGGAAAAGATCACGCTACAGTGCTTCATGCATGTTCTACGGTTTCGGACCTGATGTCTACCGACAAGACCTTCAGGCAGTATGTTTCCGATATTGAAAAAATGCTTGTGCCTGTACGTTAAAATACAGGATTATGAATTCAGAATCAGTTCTTGAAATTTTCCGCGAGATTACCAAAATCCCGCGGGAATCCGGTCACGAAGAGCAGATGACCGCATTTCTTCAGAAATTCGCCGCCGACAGAGAGCTTGAGTGCAAGACAGACTCTACCGGCAACGTCGTAATAGCAAAACCAGCATCAAAAGGTAAAGAAAATGTCCCTACGCTTGTGCTTCAGGGGCATCAGGATATGGTCTGCGAGAAAAACGCAGGCTGTTCCCATGATTTCGCCAAGGATCCGATCAGCTATGTCATAGAAGATGGCTGGATGATAGCCAAGGATACCACTCTCGGTGCTGATGACGGTATCGGTGTGGCCGCCTGTCTGGCTCTCCTTGACAGCGATCTTCCCATGGGCCGCATAGAGTGTCTTTTCACTATCTCCGAAGAGACCGGAATGGACGGAGCCATGGCCCTTGAGCCAGGCTTCATTACCGGAAAGACCCTTATCAACCTCGATTCGGAGGACGAAGGCCAGCTTTTCGTAGGCTGCGCCGGCGGAGTCAATACCACCGCGACCTTCGAGTACCAGACTGAATTCGTAAGTCCCGGTTCCGACAGGCTTCATCTGAGGATTTTCGGAGCCATGGGTGGTCATAGCGGCGACGATATCAATAAAGAGCGCTGCAATACCATCCAGCAGCTCGCCCGTTTCCTTTATTCGGAACTCGGTTCCGGTTTCCAGCTCATTCTCTTCAAAGGCGGAAACAAGCATAACGCCATCCCGAGAGAATGCGAGGCCATCGTGGCCGTGCCTTCTTCCAGGAGCGAGGAATTCTCCCGCCGTTTCATCGAGTTCGGCAAGGCTCTGTCAGCAGAGTTTGCCACCAGCGACCCTGGAGTAACTGTCGAGTGCAGGAGGATGGTCATGAACGAGAAAGCCATCGACTCCGCCGTCGCTGCCAGACTTCTCTCGTCCCTGGTCGCCGTCCATCACGGCGTTCTCGCAATGAGCCAGGACATCCCAGGACTTGTCGAGACCTCCAACAACCTCGCTTCCGTGCGTATGATAGAGCCGGCAAGGATCCAGGTGCTTACCAGCCAGAGAAGCTCGGTTATGTCTGCGCTTGATTTCATGGCCGAGAAGATAGAGGCCTGCTTCAAGCTCGCCGGAGCCGAAGTCGTCAGGACCGATCCATACCCTGGATGGAAACCGAACATGAATTCGCATATCCTCAAAGTCGCTTTCGACAGTTACGTCCGTATGTTCGGCGTCGAGCCGGAGGTGAAGGCAATCCATGCCGGACTGGAGTGCGGCCTGTTTCTTGAGAAGTTCCCGGACCTCGACATGATTTCGTTCGGCCCTACCCTCAGGGGCGTCCATGCCCCAGGAGAGAAGCTCGACCTGGCTTCCAATGAGAAATTCGTTAAACATCTTATAGACGTAGTCACTAATTTCAGCTAAGTATCATGAGACTGATCGCGCCATCTTTGCTCGCCGCCGATTTCCTGCATCTTGCAGATGACGTGCGCTTTGTCAATGAGAATGCCGACATCCTCCATCTGGATGTGATGGACGGCACATTCGTCCCGAACATATCCTTCGGTTTCCCTGTGATCCAGGCTGTCGCCAAAGAAGCAGTCAAACCTATGGATATCCATCTTATGATAGTCAATCCGGACAGATATCTGGAAGGTTTCGCCAAGACTGGAGCCGAGATGATCAGTTTCCATCTCGAGGCCTGCCAGGATGCCGGTCTGGATCCTCGCGACCTGCTTCAGACGCTGAGGGGATATGATGTGAAGCCGGGGCTCGCAATCGATCCGGACGTCCCTGTAGAAGAGTTGTTTCCATATCTGGAGGATGCTGATTTCGTGTTGATAATGAGCGTGTTCGCCGGATTCGGGGGACAGAAGTTTATCGAAGAGACATACGATCGCGTCCGCAAGGTAAAGGCGGAGATTGACAGACGCAAGACCCGTTGCCTGATAGAGGTCGACGGGGGAGTAGGTCCGGACAATGCCGGAAAGCTTTTCGATGCCGGAGCGGAGATCCTGGTTGCTGGAAGCGCTGTCTTCAAGGCAAAAGACCGCAAGGCTGTCGTGGATCAGATGAAGAAGCTCAATTCCTTGAAAGCATAGGTCTCTGACCTGTTTTCAGTGCAATTCTCGATCATTAGGCGTCCGTTTCTCGCGACGCCTTTTATTATGCCCTCGAATTCGGTGTCGCGCAGGTTGTCGCGATAGCGGCTCCGTATTCCTTTGCGGTAGAGAATATCAGAGTCGTAGATTCCGTGGAGGCTGGCGCGTCCTTCTTCAGTCCGTAGAAGAGGCAGAAGACGGCCGAACTCCGTCAGTATGATCCCGAGAATCTCGTCGGTGCTATAGTCCTTGCCGGAGATTTTCTTAAGGGACGTCGGGTTGGTCAGTTCCGGGTCGAAGGCCGTCTGGTTGACGTTCAGACCGATTCCGACGACCGAGTAGGTCAGCCATTCGCCCGCAGAGCCATTCTCAATCAGCATTCCGCACAGTTTTCTGTCCCTGACATAAATGTCGTTTGGCCATTTGATCCTGGCATCGACCATGGGGAGACGGGCCATGGCTACGGCGGCGGCTTCGGTGATCGAGAAGAAGTCGGCGACTCTCAGCTCGCCAGGGGCGAATTTCAGCACCAGGGAGAATGTCAGGTTGGCCCCCGGCTCGACTACCCATCTGTTGCCTCTCTGGCCGCGTCCGGCGGTCTGGTTTCGGGCGGCTATAACTGACAAATTGTCAAGCTCCTCGATATGCCTCAGAGCTTCGCTGTTGGTCGAATCTATCTCGTCAAGCCACTTTATGCCAAAGTTTTTTTCCATTGGTGCAGAATTTGATTAAATTTGTACGATAATGCCTATTATGGCTATTTTGTATTACAAAGATAAGAAAGTTAAAGCAAATATGAGAATATCACCTGTTAAGACTATCGCAGACGCGATGCTGGAGAAGAAGGGCCAGAGAGTCGTTTCGCTCGACCTCAGGACCGTAGAGTCTTCTATTGCTGATTATTTCATCGTCTGCAACGCAGACTCCACCACAAACGTTGCGGCCATAGCCGATAACGTGCTTGTCAAGATGGAGGAGAAACTCGGGCGCAAAGTGACCCGTATGCAGGGTCTGGAGAACAATTTCTGGATCATACTCGACTTTAGCGACATCGTCGTGCATATTTTCCTTACCGAATACCGTGAGTTCTATCGTCTCGAGGATCTCTGGGCCGACGCTAAGCGTAAGGAATATTCAGACGAACCTGCTCCTGCAGCCGCCGAGGCCGCAGCAACTTCCCGCGTGAAGCCTAAAGCCGCTTCCAAGGTGAGGGCTGCAGCACGCAAGGTTGCCGGAAGAAAGAAACAGAACGAAGAATAATTAGACTGTAATGCCTGAAAACAACAATAATCCCAGAAGGAGAATCGTGAAATTCAATTTCAGTTTCTCCTGGTTCTATCTTCTGCTTATCTTCGGCATAGGATATATGCTGATGAACCAGAAGCAGGCCAATCCTCAGAAACTGGAGTGGGCGGAGGTAGAATCGATAATCCGAGACGGTGACGTCAAGGAAATCAACTTCGTCAGGAACGACTATCGCGGTACCGTGACTGTCCGTCCGGACCGTATAGCCAAGTATGCTGACAAGTGGGGAGGTCAGGTTCCTGCGAAATCTCCTCATTTTACATTCATGGTTTCCAGCAAGTTCGATCCGGAGACTGTCTTCGGACAGCTCAACAGCGAACTTCCTGCCGACAACCAGTTCAAGGTCATAATGGAGAACGACAGCCAGATGTGGAGCCATGTGCTCGAGTGGCTGTTATTCCCTCTGATTCTTGTACTTATGTGGGTATGGATGTTCAGAGGCATGAATAAAGGCGTCGGAGGCGGCGCAGGCGGTCCCGGCGGAGTATTCAATGTCGGGAAATCCACCGGAAAGCTCGCCGACAAGAACAAGGTGAACGTTACTTTCCACGATGTTGCCGGTCTGTATGGCGCCAAGGAAGAGGTGATGGAGATCGTGGATTTCCTCCGCAATCCCCAGAAATATACCGCCCTTGGAGGAAAGATTCCTAAGGGAGCCCTTCTCGTAGGCCCTCCGGGAACTGGAAAGACCCTTCTTGCCAAGGCTGTGGCCGGCGAGGCCAATGTACCTTTCTTCTCTATCTCAGGATCTGATTTCGTGGAGATGTTCGTAGGTGTCGGAGCTTCCCGTGTCCGCGACCTCTTCCGCCAGGCCAAGGAGAAGGCCCCATGCATAGTGTTCATCGATGAGATCGATGCCGTGGGCCGTGCCAGGGGAAAGAATGTAGGCTACTCTTCCAATGACGAGAGAGAAAATACTCTGAACCAGCTCCTTACGGAGATGGATGGATTCGATACCAACAGCGGTGTGATCATCCTTGCGGCGACCAACCGTGCCGATATTCTCGACAAGGCGCTTATGCGTGCCGGCCGTTTCGACCGCCAGATCCATGTGGACCTGCCTGAGGTCAAGGAGAGGATCGAGATTTTCAATGTGCATCTGCGCGGACTCAAGGTCGCCAGCGATTTCGATGTCGAGACTATGGCCAAGCACACTCCGGGCTTCTCCGGAGCCGATATTGCCAATGTCTGCAACGAGGCTGCCCTTACCGCCGCCCGCAGGAACAAGGAGGCTATCGACAATCAGGATTTCATGGATGCCGTAGACCGTATAATCGGAGGTCTGGAGCGTAAGAGCGCCACAGTCATGTCTCCTAAGGAGAAGAGGACTACCGCTTACCATGAGGCCGGCCATGCCGTAGTAGGCTGGCTGCTGCCGAATGCCGACCCTGTCCTCAAGGTCAGCATCATACCTCGCGGCCAGGCTCTCGGTCTTACCTGGAGTCTGCCTGAAGACAGGAAGATCTCATCAAAATCATATATGCTTGACGAGATGTGTACTCTTATCGGAGGTCGTGCCGCCGAGGAAATAATCAACGGCGAGCCTGCTTCCGGCGCTCTCAGCGATCTCGAGAGACTTACCAATATCGCCTATGCCATGGTCCAGTATTATGGTATGAGCGACAAGGTCGGTACTCTGTCGTTCTATGATTCTACCGGAGCAAGGGGGTATAATCTTACCAAGCCTTATTCGGAGAAGACTGCCGAGGTCATGGACAAGGAAGTCAAGGATCTCGTGGAGGAAGTCCACCAGAAGACACTTAAGCTTCTGAGAGACAATATGGAAGGATTCACGAAGGTTGCCGAGCTGCTTCTCGAGAAGGAAGTCATAATGGCTGACGATCTTGAAGCTATACTTGGACCTAAGGTAAAACCTGAAGGAGATGAAAAATCCGTTGATTAGGAGTATATCCGGAATAGTTTTCATTGTCCTTATGATTCTTGGACTGACCGTGGACAAATTTCTGTTCGCGGCTCTGTTCCTTTTCATAATGTGCATGATGCTTTCCGAATTCTACCACATTACGATGGGGGATAAGTACAAGGTCTCCCGCGGACTTGCGATAGGAGCAGGCGCAATCCTGTTCATCTTGCTTTTCCTGGTTTCCGCCTATGGAATTCCGGGGCGCTATGTCGCCCTGGCTCTTGTGCCTGTGCTTATAGTGATGTCCAATTCCCTTTATGCCAAGGACAAGTCGGGTTTCGACCTGTTCTCGCATATTTATACCGGGCTTCTCTATATCGCCGTGCCGCTGGGTTTGTCAAATCTGATCGCTTTTGACCATGGGGTGTTCGACGGCAGGTTGCTGCTCTGTTTCTTCATCATCATCTGGTCATCGGACGTCGGCGCTTATTGCGCAGGACTGACTCTCGGCAAGAAATTCCCGAAGAAGCTGTTCGAAGAGATTTCTCCGAAGAAGACATGGGCAGGTTTCTTTGGCGGGCTCGTATGCGCCGTCATCGCTTCGGTCATCCTCGGAGTCGTGGGCATGTTCCGTTTCCCGCTGGTGCATTGCGCCGTGCTTGCGGTGGTCATGCATATAGCAGGAGTCTATGGAGACCTGTTCGAGTCCCAGTGGAAGCGTTGTCATGATATCAAAGATTCGGGTTCGGTGATTCCGGGCCATGGCGGAATGATGGACAGATTCGACAGTACTCTGTTCGCTTTCCCTGCAGGAGTGATTTATCTCCTGGTTTTATACCTGATTTAACTTATTATTATTTTATACGACTATGCGATTTGTTATCCAGAAAGACTGCTACGGTACCATTCTTAAGGCGTGGCTCGTCGCAATCTCCTGCATAGCCTTGTTATTGTGGCTTCTGGATCCCGGCATCATCAGGACTGTTCTGATTGTCCTGCTCGTTGTTTTCATGGGATTCGTTACCTGGTTCCACCGCGTTCCTGAGAGGAAGGCTCTCGGTACTGGCAATCTTGTAACATCAGTGGCTGATGGAAAGGTTGTTGTAGTTGAAAAGGTTTTCGAGAAAGAGTATCTCAAGAAGGAGTGTATCCAGGTCTCGGTTTATATGAACTTCTTCGATGTGCATGTAAACTATTGGCCTATAGATGGAAAGGTTACTTATTACAAGTACCATCCGGGCAAATATCTACTTGCTTTCCATCCTAAGGCTTCCGAGCTTAACGAGCATTCATCGACCGCGCTCAGCAACGGTAAGGACGAAATCCTCTTCAAGCAGATTGCCGGCACTTTCGCCCGCAGGATCGTCTGCTATTCAAAAGAAGGAAATGAGGTCAAGGCCGGGGACCAGTGCGGTGTCATCAAGTTCGGTTCCCGTATCGACATGTATCTTCCGCTTGATGCGGACATAAAAGTCAAGCTTGGCGACCTTACTGTCGCAAGCGAGACAGTGATTGCCGAGCTTAAATAGCTTATTTCTTGGAAGCTGAATCAGCTTCTATCAGTTCTACGAGCTTGTCTACAGCCTCCATATCCGGTACGTGGCGAAGGACAGGCTCTTTTCCGTGATATATGGAGACCTTATGGTTGCCTTCTCCGACATATCCCCAGTCAGCGTCTGCCATCTCTCCCGGGCCGTTCACTATACAGCCCATCACGGCGATCACCACGTCCTTGAGGTGGCCTGTGCGAGCCTTAACAGCCTCGAATGCGTCTTGCAGGTCATACATTGTCCTGCCGCAGCCAGGGCAGGCGATATATTCCGGTTTATAGAAACGGCGCCTTGTCGCCTGAAGGAGTTCATCTACAAGATATTCGGCGAGTCCCGATCCGGCAATTGACACTTCCTTGCCGTCTTCGTCCCTATATGTACCGTCAATCGACAGTTCGTCGATTTCCTTGTCAAGAAGTCTTTTCCCGAAATCGCAGGCCACGTCCAGAACCAGTCTTTCTCTGGAAGGGGAGTCGTATGTAGCTTCGGCCTTGCGTCCGGAGATCCTGACAGAAGCCATGGACGAGCCGATGAGACCGTCATAACGGTCTGCAAGATATCTGGCGACCGGAATCTCATTTACCGGATCTTCCGTAAGCGACACCCTTATGGTATTTCCTATTCCTTCAGAAAGAAGGGCGGAAATGCCCACGCATGACTTTATTCTGCCTGAGTCACCGTTTCCGGCTTCGGTTACGCCAACATGGACAGGGAAGACTACTCCTCTCTTCTGCATAGCCTCGGCAAGGAGTCTGTAGGCTTCCACCATTACGATGGTATTGCTGGACTTGAGGGATACAACGACATTCAGGAAATCCTCTGCGATACACAGTTCCAGCCACTCCATGGCGGCTTTGGCCATCGCATTAGGGGTATTGCCGTAGAGATTGGTGATCCTGTCTCCGAGCGAACCATGATTGAGGCCGATCCTGATTGCGGTGCCATGTTCCTTGCAGACTTTGACCAGCCTTGAGAATTGTCGGCAGGCCTCCTCATGGTCTCTGTTGAAGTTGCCCGGGTTGATCCTGACTTTCTCCACATAAGGGGCCACGGCAATCGCGGTCTCCGAAGAGAAATGGATATCGGCCACCAGGGGAGTGTCGATGCCCATTGCGCGCAGCTTCTCCCTGATTTCCTTCATATATTTGACGTCGCCCATCCCGGGGCAGGTTATTCTTATTAGTCCGGCTCCGGCCTCATGCATTCTCACGCACTGGGCAACGGTGCCTTCAACATCCGATGTATGGGTGTTGCACATTGTCTGGGGGACGATTCTGTTTCCGCTCCCTATAAGTACATTCCCTACTTTAGCCGTCAGAGTTTCCATTATTTTCCGTTTTCGTAGTTTTCCGGATGATATACCATATCGTAGGCTTCACGTCTGAGCATGCCTCTGGTCTTTCCGGTTCTTTTTGTAAGCTGGATGCAGGCCCCGACGCAGATTTCTATGTCGAATGGCTTTGCAAATCTGAAATGGTCTTTGCTATGGTAGTCCGGTTTGTAAATGGATCCGAAACCATAACGTACAAGGCCTTTGACGTGGAATTCGACAGGATCGAACACTACTCCGAAGCCCAGACCTCCCTTGAGACCGTAGTCGAATTTGATGTCATAGTCGTAGAATGCGTCGGTATGCTCCGGATCATCATAGCCTTCCTCCCAGATCCTGTGCACCTTGTAGCGGTAACCTCCATACATGCCGGCATTCGCTATAAGCTTGAAGTTCTGCAGGTCCAGGTGCAGATGCATCATCATCGGGACTTCGATATAATCGTAGGTACATTCAATCGCATGGTCCACGGTAGAGGTATAATTGCCCTCATGGTCCTTCTTGAATTTATATCCGCCCTGTCCGTAGAAGACTCCGGCCTCGAGACCGAAATATGGCATGAAGCCGAAAAGCTTGCTGTATGTGGTAAACGTTATTCCGAAGTGCCTCGGAGTAAATAGAGACGACTGGCGTTTCTCCGGATTGAAGCTCATGCTGTTGATCCCGACTCCATACTGGATTCCGATCATGGAATAATTGTTCAGCACGAACGACTTCTTTACATTGACGGTGTCCAGATACTCGTCGGTCATCATCAGCGAGTCGATGGATATATCGATGGTATCCCTCTTCTCCATGGCCCCGGCCGTTACTGCGAGGGAAAGGAGCAATGCTAATACTACTATCTTTCTCATCGTTATTCAAACAGTTTAGTCAGGTCGATCTTCTGCTCCATCTCTGTCGCTTCCAATATGTCAAGTACATAAGACCCGTCCCTGAGTTTGTAGAACTTCACCCTTTCAGGCTGGCGTTTTTCCGAGAGATTTCCGGTATCTACCTTGCCGTTGCCGTTCAGGTCCTCGGTAATCCTTATCGAGTATTTGCCGGACTTGAGGTATGGGAAGGTGAGTTTCCTGTCGGAATCTATCACGAAATTGCGGAGCACCTTGTCTCTTTTTTCATTCAGAAGATCGACTGAATAGGTATGGCCGACATTCTTCAGGTCCAGGATAAGGGTGCTGAGTTTGTCATCCTTAGGCAGACTTACCTTTACTTCGGTACTGTCATTCCAGAAACCGGTGATATCCCTGAACTTCCTGTTTGGCACCTTCAGGATATATTCATATCCGGTCTGGAGTTTACCTTCCGGCATTATCGAATACTTGCGCAGGTTGAGACTGTCTCTCTCGACAGTAAATTTCATCGCTTTCTCCTGCTGGCGCGGATTGACGGACCGGAGAGAAAGGGAGCTGAAATCCTCATTGATTATCGGGTACTTGAATTCCATGGAGAAACCGTACTGCTCGACATTCTCCGGCTCGGCCTTGAGGGTATATACGCACAGGGTATCCTCTTTCTTTATCTTTCCACGATTATTTCTGGCCGCAGCCTTGCTGGCGGCACGGGATATCTTCAGGTGCTCCGTATGAGGAAGCAGAGTCTTCAGGCTGTCGTCGGTCCTGAGATAGTCCACAAACATGTGGAGAGTATCAGGAAGGCGCTTCACATTCCTTTCGTTAATCCATATCAGCAGAGAATCCCTCTGATTGTTGAACTCCATTATGAGTTTTCTCTGCGGAATATTCCTTATCCAGAGCGAATCTATCGTAGCGTTGGGGGCCATGAAAGAAACATAATACGAGCGGTCGTCGATCAGGGCGTTATCCTTTATCCTCTGGTCGGAGGTCTGGTCACGGAAAAGATACATTTCGTGCTCGGCTTTTCTGGCCATGCAATGAAGGGTATCCTTCATATCGTACTTCAGAAGCTCCGGCAGGGTGTCGCTGACGACCATCACCGGCCTTATAATGCTGTCGCAGAACGCTATCTTGTCGGCATCGGCATCGTATATGTTGTTTCCGATATCGTCTGTTATGGCGTACAGGCGGAATTCCGCGTCGGCGACGTTCCTGATCGCGAAGAAGCCCCAGTCGTCAGTCTTCACGGCCATGTCAGGCCTGTGGCTGAATACTGCGGTGTCGGAAAGGTCCCTGTACAGCATGACTGTAGCTCCCTTGACAGGCTGAAGGGTATTGCAGTCCAGCACGGTCCCGGTGACGGCCATGGAATCTATGTTCTTTCCGGTAGAGAATGTCAGGGTGTATCCGGGAAACATATTGCCCTCGTTATTGTCTGCTATAGCTCCAGTAAGGTCGAGGGTATACGTGGTGTTGCTGTCAAGGTCCGATTCGAAAAAGACGACCAGACTCTTGCCTCGCATACGGTAGCGTGGCGGCTTGCTCTGGGGAGGGGACAGGAAGATGCCCTTAGGGTCCTTCACTGTTACATATTCATCGAACGTGAATACGACCTTTGTCCCGTGGACAGGAACGTTGACAGTCCCTGGAAGGGGACTGATATTGACTATGTACGGAGGAATCGTATCTTTCGGTCCGCCGGAAGGAGCCTGGGTCGTATTGGCGCATGAGTGCGAGAAAATCATCGAACCCAGCACCGCCGCAACTCCCAGGGCGGGAATAAGTCTGCTTATCTTATTGTTCATTATACAATGTCTGTTCTCTGGACTGTCTGGACGCCGTTTATCTGGCGCAGGTGCGAAATCATGTCCTCAAGCACGGACTTTTCGCGGACGAGCACGTCGATGTAGCCGTCGAAGATGCCCTGCTCCGTACCCAGATTCAGTCTCTTTATGTTAACTCCCAGCGATAGGGAAATATAATTCGTAATTTCGTTAAGGATTCCGAGACGGTCGACGCCTCTTAAACTTATGCGTATAAGGAAGTCCTGATTGAGGGAATCTGTCTCCCACTTCGGCATGACTATCCAATCTCCGTGCCGCGCCGCAAGCGACTCAGCCTCTACGCATGTCTTCTTGTGTACCGTGATCGTGCCGTCTGGAGCTAGGAAGCCGACGATAGGATCGCCCGGGATCGGCCGACAGCATGAAGCGATTATGTATTTATGAGTATCGTTCCTCGAGCCGATGACAAGTGAATTGCGGTCGATATTCTTCCTGTCGATCGCTACAGGCTGGTTCTCCGAGGAGTGCTTGTCCATGTCCTCGAACCTTATCATGCCGAGTCCGTAGCGGAAAAGCATTTCTCCGGCGTTGTTGTAGCCCATTTCGGCTGCAATCTTGCCGGCAATATGTTCCTTGTACTTGCGTCCTGAGACAGCAAGTTCCTCGTCGAGTTTCGCGCGGGCAGCTGCGACTATGTTCTCGTAGTCTTTCCTGAAGAAGTCCAGGACCTTGTTCTTGGCGTGTCTCGTCTGAAGGAAGGACAGCCATTCGGCCTTAGGCTCGCCGGTGCCGGCGGTGATGATTTCGACCGTGTCTCCGCTGTGAATGGTAGCTGACAGCGGTACCAGCTTCATGTTTATCTTGGCGGCGATTGCCTTTTCTCCGATCTTCGAGTGGATCTGATATGCGAAATCCAGGGCCGTTGAACCTTTCTGGATGGATTTCTGCTCTCCCTTAGGGGTGAAGATCACGATGTCGTATGTGGTGAGGTCGTTGTGGATGATGTCCAGCAGCTCGAGGGCGTTGATGTCCGGGCTGACAAGTATCTCCTTAATCTTGTTGAGCCACTTCTCCATCTCGCTGTCATTCTCTCCAACATATCCTTCTCTCTTGTAGGCCCAGTGGGCTGCGATACCCTTTTCTGCGATGTCATCCATTCGCCTGGTCCTGATCTGGACCTCGATCCAGATACCCTTCTTGCTCTGCAGGGTACAGTGGAGGGCTTCGTAGCCGTTGCTCTTAGGCTGGACTACCCAGTCGCGGACTCTGTCCGGCTTGTATCTGTAAATACCTGTTATCCTGGAGAATACGTGGTGGCACTGGTCTCGCTCGGTATCTTTGCTGTTGGCATCCGGAGTAAAGATTATCCTGATCGCATAAAGGTCATATACCTGCTCGAACGGGATGTTCTTGGTCTGCATCTTCCTCCATATCGAATATGGGGTCTTGACGCGTTTCCGCACGCTGAAATCGAAGCCGCCCGCTGTCAGGGTCTCTTCGATAGGCTTTATGAATTCATCGATGTCCTTTGCCCTGTCGGAGATGTTGCGGTTGATCTTCTGGGAGATTTCGTTATAGGCATCCGGCTCCTTGTACCTGAGCCAGATATTCTCCATCTCGGACTTGACCTCGTATAGACCGAGCCTGTGCGCCAGCGGGATGAAGATGAACATTGTCTCGCTCAGGATCTTGTCCCTCTTGTATTCCGGCATGTATTCGATGGTGCGGCAATTGTGAAGACGGTCTGCAAGCTTGATCAGGACTACGCGGACGTCGTCGTTCATCGTCAGAAGTATGCGCTTGAAGTTCTCCGCCTGCATGCTTTTTGCGAACTCGGCGTCGTTCCTGGTCTTGTCGTGCGAGTCGAGGACGTTCTTGATCTTTGTCAATCCGTCCACCAGGGATGCGACCTTGTCTCCAAAGAAACGGCGTATATCGTCGACGGTATAATCGGTATCTTCCACGACATCATGCAGCAGAGCAGCCGAAATGGACTTATATCCCAGTCCGATATCGCTTACGACTATCTTGGCCACAGCGATAGGGTGCAGCATATAAGGCTCTCCGGAGCGTCTTCTGACATTTTTGTGCGCTTCATTCGCAAATTCGAAGGCTCTCTGGATGAAGTCCATCTCAGACTCCTGTCGACACCGCTTTCTGGCGGCCTCCTGGAGGTCGGCGAATTCGCGCTCGATTACTTCGTAATCCTTTGGTGTAAATTCCGAATAACTCATTCTATATCATTCCTGCAAACAGGTTCGGTTCCGTATCTTCTTCCTCTTCCGGAACGGCCGGCTGAGGTATCATTTCCATAAATTCAGCTTCGGAGACAATCTTGACTCCGAGTTCGCCGGCCTTTTTGATCTTCTCCGGGCCCGGTTTCTCTCCTGCGAGCAGGAAAGACGTCTTCCCGCTTACGGAAGAGCTGTTCTTGCCGCCGTTGCTCTCGATCAGGGCCTTCATTTCATCCCTGGATATGCTGAAATTGCCGGAGATCACTATGCTCATGCCAGCAAGCTTGTCCGACGCGGCTGTCTTCTCTTCGTTCGAGAACTGCAGCCCTGCGGCCTTCAGTCTCTGGATCTCGATGCGATGCTTTTCATCCGCAAAGAACGCCACTATGCTGTCGGCTATCACTTCTCCGATATCATTCACTTCCAGCAGCTGCTCCCGGCTGGCCGCCATGACTCCGTCGATATTTCCGAAATGGGCGGCTATCTCCTTGGCCGTGGATTCTCCGACATAGCGGATGCCCAGGGCGAAAAGCACTCTTGCGAACGGCACCGACTTGGATTCCCTCAGGCTGGCGAGGAATCTTGTCGCGGATTTGTCCTTCCAGCCGTCGAGAGTCAGCAGGTCCGCTTTCCTGAGATCATAGAGATCCGCCGGAGTGCGCACCAGCCCGAGATTGAACATCTGGTCGATGGTTGCGTCTCCTGCGATGACGTTCATGGCTTTCCTGCCGAGGAAATGCACCAGCCTGCCTTTGATCTGGGTAGGGCAGCCGTCGACGTTAGGGCAGAACCACCTGGCTTCGCCTTCCGGTCTCACGAGCTTGGTATGGCAGTCGGGACATTCGGTAGGGAAGACCGGGGCGACGGTCCCGGCCTCACGCATGGACTCTTCGACTCCGGTGATCTTCGGGATGATTTCTCCGCCTTTCTCTACATGGACATAATCCCCGACGCGGATGTCCATAAGGGCCATCTGGTCGGCGTTGTTGAGAGTCGCTCTCTTGACCATGGTCCCGGACAGCAGCACTGGGTCGAGATTGGCTACAGGGGTCACGGCGCCCGTCCTTCCGACCTGATAGTCGATCGACAGCAGCTTGGTGACCGCTTCCTCGGCCTTGAACTTGTAGGCTACTGCCCAGCGAGGGAACTTGGCCGTGAAGCCCAGCAGTCTCTGGCAGGCCATCTCGTTGATCTTGATGACTATTCCGTCGGTGGCGTATGGGAGGGATTTCCTGGCCGTGTCCCAATAGTTTATGTATTCTTCGATTTCGTTGATGTCCTTGCATATCCTGCGCTTGTCCGAAACCGGCAGGCCCCATGAGGCCGCAGCATTTAGGGCGGCGTCATGAGTCTCGAAAGTCGCGCTCTGGCTCGGGATATGGTACAATGTGCACCAGAGTCCTCTGCGGCCGACTTCTTCCGGATCGAGCAGCTTCAGGGAGCCGCTGGCGGCGTTTCTCGGGTTGGCGAACGGCTGGTCCTCGTCGCGGAGGCGCTGTTCGTTGAGTGCGTCGAAGGATGCGAATGGCATGAGTATTTCGCCTCTTATCTCGAATTCTTCCGGCCATCCGGTGCCGCTTAGCTTCTGCGGGATATTGGATATCTTGCGGACATTTGCGGTCACGTCGTCTCCGACGATTCCGTCGCCTCTGGTGAGAGCTCTGAATAGCTTACCGTCGCGATAGGTAAGGCATATCGCGGTTCCGTCGAATTTCAGCTCGCAGGAGTAGGTGAATTTGGTGTCAAGGGATTTGGTCGCCCTTTCCGCGAATTCCTCTATTTCGGAGATGCTGTAGGTGTTGCCCAGAGAGAGCATCGGATACTTGTGCGGATACTGCTTGAATTCCTTTACAAGGTCGCTTCCGACGCGTCTTGCAGGGGAGTCTGCGGTAATGAACTCAGGGTACTCGTCTTCGAGGGATTCGAGCTCATGCATCAGCTGGTCATACTCGTAGTCGCTCATCGTCGGGGCATTCTCTACGTAGTATTTACGGCTGTTTTCCTCAAGAATGACCTTGAGTTCCGCTATCCTTTTCTGTGCCTGTTCTCTGTTCATTGCCCTATATATGCATTAATCCACAAAATTAGCAAAAAAACGCATAATAATTGTCGAAAAACAATTAAATTTGCAGTCCAAAACCTGTATGGACAATTAATATCAGATTTATAATTTAGTATCATTATGAAAGATTCAATCATCATTCTCTGTGGTGGCGGCCCGGCTCCGGGTATGAATACAGTCGTATTCAGCGTAGCTAAGACTTTCCTTTCCAACGGTTATCGTGTAATCGGCCTTCACGGCGGTTATTCCGGTCTTTTCAGCAAGAACCCGAGGACTGAGGACATCGATTTCTTCAAGGCTGACGCCTACTTCAACAGAGGAGGATCATATCTCCAGATGAGCCGTTTCAAACCGACTGACAATGATTTCCAGGAGAACTTCAACCTTTCTCTTTTCCAGGAGAACAACATCAAGCTCCTCATTACTGTCGGTGGCGACGATACAGCTTCTACAGCCAACCGTATCGCCAAATTCCTCGAGGCTAAGAATTATCCTATCCGCAATATCCACGTGCCTAAGACAATTGACAACGACCTTCCTCTTCCGAACAATGCTCCGACTTTCGGTTTCAATTCGGCTAAGGATGAGGGCGCTCATCTTGCTCGTACCGTATATGAGGATGCACGTACTTCAGGTAACTGGCTTATCATCAGCGCCATGGGCCGTTCTGCAGGTCACCTCGCCCTCGGTATCGGTGAGGCTACACACTGCCCGATGACCATCATCCCTGAGATGTTCAACAAGACTGCCATCACTCTTGACAAGATCGTCCGTCTTGCTCTCTCTACCATCATCAAGAGGTCTATCCTCGGTATCCACTATGGTACCGTGGTTGTCGCTGAGGGTGTGTTCCACGATCTCGATCCTGAGGAGATCAAGAATGCTGGTGTCAACCTTACTTACGATGAGCATGGTCACCCTGAGCTCGGCAAGATTTCCAAGGCTGTTCTCTTCAACGATATCCTCGAGAAGGAGTTCAAGAAGATTGGTCTGAAGGTTAAGACTCGTCCTGTGGAGATCGGTTATGATGTACGTTGCCAGGATCCTATCGCTTTCGACCTTACATACTGCTCTGAGCTTGCCATGGGCGCATATGAGCTCTTCAAGAACGGCGAGACCGGATGCATGGTTTACGTTGACCAGGATGGCAATTCTCATCCTCTTTACCTCAAGGATCTCCAGAATGCTGAGGGTAAGATTCCGCCGCGCCGTGTCAATATCGAGGGCGGTACTTCCCAGAACTATTACAGCCATATCTGCCACTATGTCAGCGCTGCTGATTATGAGGCTGCTAAGGCTTATGTCAAGAATCCTGAGGATTACGATTTCAAGAAGATCCTTAACTGGTAATTCTTTACCGGTTCATATCTTAAAGGCTGACCCCGCGGTCAGCCTTTTTTCGTCTCCTCCGCTGTCGTCAGCGGAGGGAATCCTCGTGGTCTCGGCTCTGTTCCGCCGACTGTGTCGGCTCCATCCCTCCCAATGTCTACTTCGTCCTGCTCCGCAGAACTCGTATCCATCGGGCCCCTCCCTCTGACGTGGCCGAGGGTGGCCACGCTCGCCGAGACCAGAGGACACCCGCCGCAGCGCCCGATCTGTAGCAACCGGAGGTCGTATATTCCGGCTGCGGTGCTGGTGGTCTGCAATTTTCAAGCAGACCGGGCGCGTTTTCGGGAAAAAGTTCCGGAGGCAAAAACGTGAAGGTAAACAATCGCGCTATTTATCGTGCAGGCTCCGGATCCAGGCGAGGCAGTCTTCGTTGAGTTTTTTGAGCTGGTCGGCGGCTTTTGTTTTCTGGAAGCCGTTGTCAAAGATTGCTGTCAAGACAGGGGAGACATGCGAAAGCTCGCATAAGCCCATGTGCCCGATGCCTTCGTAATGGATGTTTGTGTAAAGAGGATTGGCGCTGTCCAGAAATTTGGCGTTGTTTCTGTATTGATCCCATTCCCTTAGATAAGGATAGGCGGCATCGGAATAGATGCTCATTACCGGGACGTTATAGTCGCTGTCATCAAAAATGAACTTTTCGTTCTCGATGCCTTTAATGTCGTACATGAAAGGAGATTCCAACGCTATGACTCCGATTACATCCTCCCTGATCCTGGCCATTGCGTATGCCGCAGAACCGCCGAGGGAGTGGCCTTCTGCAATAAACCGGGAGGATCCGTTCTTAGCAACGAAGTCATCCATGACGGAGTTCAGGTCGTCGGTCCTGATCTCCATCCACTTATGGTATACTTCGTAGGCCTTCTCAGGGGCGCCGTCCGGCTTAAGAGAAAACAGTTCCTTGAAGAAGGCCCTGCTTGGGCCGCTCTTCTTGCCGTTTTCGTATTTGATGCTCGCTACTTGGCCGGGATGGGCCACCGCAAGGACCGTATATCCGTGACTTGCCAGCTCACGGTAAAGACTCAAGTTGTTGTCAATTGACCCGCAGGATCCGTGGGAAGCCACGATGACCGGCCTTTCTTCGGTGCATTCTATCGGGTGCCATTTCCTTATCTGAAGCTGTCTTTTGCTACCGTTCCTGGAATATGGATCTGCTTTGTCCAGGGTTACCCAGTAATCCTCAGAGGTAATCTGGTATTTTCCGGTGACGGGAATCTCTCTTACAATGGGAAACAAGATGAATTTCAGGGCGATGAGGACCGCCGCAACTATCAAAATCGTTACTGCCATGCGTTTCCGTTTTCGTTTGAGCATATATAATAATCGATCATCTTTTACTTGTACATAAAACATAAAAATAGTGATATTTGATTGTAATTCAAAATCTATCAGTCTGCATTTTTCGGGAAAAGGACAGAAGTGTATGTCGAAAAGACATCGATGAGATTATTTTGAGGGGCGGGTGCGGATTTTACGTGGGATTTTCGTAAATTTGTATGAAATGGCGAAAAGTTCGGTAAATAAGTGCTGTTCGTCGGCGGTAAATGCCGTCAGGGGACTGTCTGAGAAGAGAAAGCTGCTCCTGCTTTCCCTTGCTGTGGGTATATGCAGCGGCCTCGCAGCCGTGGTACTCCACAAACTTATCGACTTTTTCCATGTATCCCTGGCTGATCTGTTCGGCGACAAGGCCGACTACCTGCTGTTTCTGATAGTGCCGGGAGTCGGTATGCTGATATCCCTGCTTCTGGTAAAATATGTCGTCAAAGACAATATCGGCCACGGCGTCACCAAAGTGCTCGTCGCAGTATCGAAGAACGATTCCCGCATCAAGCCGCACAACATGTGGACATCGATACTCACCAGTTCCATCACCATCGGATTCGGAGGATCAGTCGGAGCAGAGGCCCCGATCGTTTATACGGGAGCGGCCATAGGATCCAACTTCGCCAGGAAAATGGGCATGTCATACAGGAACATGACCATACTCATAGGCTGCGGAGCCGCCGCGGCAGTCTCCGGGATATTCAAGGCTCCTCTTGCGGGAGTACTGTTTACCCTCGAGATACTGCTGTTTAACATATCGATGACGTCAATGATGCCGCTGCTGCTCTCCAGCGTGTCTGCGGCCGTGGTCTCATATATATTCCTCGGAAACGACCTTCCGTTCGAATGCACACTGTCTCCGTTCATGCTCCAGAACCTGCCGTTCTACGTCATGCTCGGAGTATTCTGCGGATTCTGCTCCCTGTATTTCACCAGGACGACCCTCTGGCTGGAAGACAAGATGAGCGGAATCAAGAACAGGTATGCGAAATGGGCCTTCTGCTCAGTGGGGCTCGGAATACTCATATTCCTGCTGCCACCGCTCTACGGAGAAGGCTATAACTTCCTGCATCCGCTTCTGAACGGAACCGAGATAGCTTATGAAGGCTCGTCCTGGCTGTCATCGATCCTGGATACTCCTTGGATGATCCCGGTATTCTTCATGCTCGTAATGCTTCTGAAGGTCTTCTCCATGACCTTCACCAATGCCGGCGGCGGAGTCGGAGGAACCTTCGGTCCTACTCTGTTCGTCGGAGCTATTGCCGGTTTCGTGCTCTCCAGGACGCTGAACCTTATACTTGCAGGATCTTCGCTGAGCCTGCCGGAGCAGAACTTCGTGCTCGTCGGAATGGCCGGACTGATGGCCGGAGTCATGCAGGCTCCGATGACCGCCATCTTCCTTATCGCCGAGATATCCGGTGGCTACGATCTTCTTATGCCTCTTATCCTTACGGCTACGATCTCATTCGGAACTATCAGACTATTTGAAAAATATTCAATATATACGAAACGAATCGCCCAGACCGGCGAATTGCTGACCCATGACAGCGACAAGGCCGTCCTGACTCTTCTCAAAGTCGATGACCTGATCGAGAATGATTTCAGTCCTGTGCGGATTGATGCGACTCTCGGCGGTTTCGTACAGATCATCTCCAAGTCGTCGAGGAACCTGTTCCCCGTGGTCGATTCCATCGGCCGATTCCAGGGATATGTATCGCTGGAAGACGTCAGGATGGACATGTTTCAGACAGATTTGTATGAGAGCCAGCATGTATTCAATTACATGAAGTCCGCGCCGGAGTATGTGCTGGAAGGGGAGTCCATGGACAGCGTCATGCATAAGTTCGAGAGGACGGATGCATGGAACCTGCCGGTCGTAGATAAGGATCGTATGTATCTCGGATTCGTCTCCAAGTCGAAGATATTCTCGGCCTACAGGAGCGAGCTGAGGGAATTGTCACAGGACTAATAACATGAAAGAAATCTATATCAAATTCATCTCGGAGAAACTGTCGGTACGCGACTGGCAGGTGGAGAATTGCGTGGATCTGTTTGCCGAAGGTAATACTATCCCGTTCATTAGCCGTTACAGGAAGGAAAAGACCGGAGGCCTTGACGACGTCGAGGTCGCCGAGATAAAGCATTGGACCGATGTTTTCGAAGAGATGGAAAAGCGCAAGACCTCCATTCTCGGAGTGATTGCCGAACAAGGAAAACTCACAGACAGCCTGAAGAAGCAGATAGAAGACTGCGTGGTGGCCGGGGAACTGGAGGACCTGTATCTTCCATACCGTCCTAAGCGTCGTACAAGGGCTACTGCCGCCAAGGAGGCCGGACTCGAACCGCTTGCCGACAAAATGTATGACGTGGCCGTTGCCGATCCTCGTTCGGAGGCCCGCAAGTATGTAAAAGGCGATGTCAAGGACGTGGATGCCGCCCTCTCCGGCGCAAGGGACATAATTGCGGAGAGACTTAGCGAGACGGCTTCTGTCAGAGAAACCCTCAGAGGATTATTCAGGACCAGAAGGATTGTCTCTAAGGCTACCAAGGCCGGCAAGGAGACTCTGGAAGGCCAGAAATACAAAGGCTACTTCGATTACTCGGAACCTCTGGCAAGAATCGCTCCGCACAGGCTTCTGGCCATCCTCAGAGGCCAGGACGAGGGCTTCCTGACGGTCAAGATAGACGCCGATCCTGAGAAATGCGGAAACAAGCTCTACTATGACTTCTGCCATGAGAGAAGATACCCGTCGCAGGCGCTTGCAGCGGAGATAAGAGAAGCCGTGGATGATTCGTACTCCAGGCTGCTTGCTCCGTCAATCACCAATGAGATACTTAAGGAATTCAAGGAGAAGGCCGACATAGAGTCGATAAAAGTCTTCGGAGAGAATCTTCGCCAGCTTCTTCTGGCACCGCCTGTGGGCCAGAAAAGGACCATGGCAATCGATCCGGGCTTCAGGAACGGCTGCAAGATAGTCTGTCTCGACGCTCAGGGCAACCTCCTCCATCATGAGATCGTATACCCTCATCCTCCACAGAACGAAAAGGTAAAGGCAATCACGTCAGTCAGCAGGATGGTCCAGGAATATGACATCCAGGCAATCGCCATCGGCAACGGAACTGCCAGCCGCGAGACCGAGGACTTCATAAAGAGGATTCCACTCCCTGAGGGTTGCAAGGTCTATGTGGTAAGCGAAGACGGAGCCTCCATCTATTCGGCTTCGGAAGTCGCCAGGGAGGAATTCCCGGACGAGGATGTGACCGTCCGCGGAGCAGTGTCCATCGGCCGAAGGCTCATGGACCCTCTTGCAGAGCTGGTCAAGATCGACCCTAAATCCCTCGGAGTAGGGCAGTACCAGTATGACGTCGACCAGAACCTGCTCAAGGAGAAGCTGGACAATACCGTCATAATATGCGTCAATACGGTAGGTGTAAATCTCAATACTGCAAGTAGTTATCTTTTGAGCTATGTGTCTGGGATCGGTCCTGCCCTTGCATCCTCTATCGTGAAATACAGGGCGGCATCGGGCGGATTCGAGTCAAGGGCAGACCTTATGTCCGTGCCTCGTCTCGGAGCCAAGGCCTTCGAGCAGTGTGCCGGCTTCCTCAGGATTACGAATGCCGCCAATCCGCTGGACAATTCTGCCGTCCATCCGGAGTGCTACCATATTGTTGACAAGATGGCCGCTGACCTCGGCGTCTCCACCAAGGAACTTGTCAGAAACGAGAAACTAATCTCCCAGATAAAGCCTGAGAAATACGTGGAAGGGGAGTTCGGCCTTCCTACCATCAACGACATTCTCAAGGAACTTGCAAAGCCGGGACTCGATCCGAGAGAGGCTGCGCAGGAATTCAGCTTCGCGGATGATGTCCATGAAATCGAAGACCTTGTCGCCGGCATGGAGCTTCCGGGCATAGTCACCAATATTACGGCATTCGGGGCTTTCGTCGATATCGGAGTCCATGAGAACGGCCTCATACATGTGTCACAGATGAAGGCTGCCGGAGTAAAGGGACCGGTCGATCCGTCGAAAATCCTGAAACTCCACCAGCATGTCAAGGTTTCCGTCCTTCAGGTGGATCTCGACAGGAAGCGAATCTCTTTGAGACTTCTTAAATAAATCTCAGGATTCTCCTGTGAATATCATACTTTTTCGGCGAAAATAGTTACTGTTTGTAATTATTTTCGCCGAAAATGATTATATTTGCACCTTAAAAAATTCAGGCAGATGTCAGAAAGGCACAAGAAACTTATAGTCTATATCGTATCGGTCGTTACGATCATCCTTTGGGGAATGTCCTACCTTTGGTCGGACAGGCTCATAGCGCTTGACATACCGGTCGTATATATGGTCTTTTGCCGTTCTCTCATTGCAGGAATCTTCCTTTTCCTGCTGAACCTGGCAATAGGCAACAGACTCGCCATAAGAAAAAAAGATCTTCCGAGCTTCGTTCTTCTGGCATTCTGCGAACCGTTCATCTATTTCGTCTGCGAGACATACGGCATCAAATATACCGAATCTCCTACACTCAGCGCCCTGATGATCGCTACGGCTCCGGTCTTTTCCGTTGCTGCCGGAGTGGTTTTCTTCAAAGAAAGAATCAACTGGGTAAACATTGTCGGAATCGTTATCTGCATTGCCGGCCTTTCAGTCGTGACCCGCAACTCTTCCTGCGGTGGAGAGCATCTCAGACTCGGCCTCCTGCTTCTTCTGATTGCGGTACTTGCCGAGGTAGGCTATGCTTCCGCGACCAAACTTCTTGCAGAGAACTATAAGCCGATGGTAATAGTCATGTACCAGTTCCTTGCAGGAGCGATCCTGCTTCTTCCGCTGGTGCTTACTATCGGAAAGGATGAATTCGATCCAAGGCTCCTCTTGTCTGCCGAAGTGCTGAAGCCGATGCTCTGCCTTGCAGTACTCTGCTCCGGAATCGCATTTACCCTCTGGGCAAGTTCGATCAAGAACCTCGGAGTCGGAAAAGCCAGCGTATTCCTTGCCATGATACCTGTAGTGACCGCTCTTCTCGGCTTTTTCATGGGCAGGGAGAAACTCTGTCCTATACAGTGGACAGGAATCGGTGTCGCTTTTGCCGGACTGATCCTTACGCAGTACGTACTCAAACGTAACCGCGGCCAGGAGGACTAGCGGTTAAGACTGTTTCCCTTAAGATAATTCTCGAATCTTTCGCGATAGGCGTCGGAGACATGGATAAGATTGTCCCCGATAAGAATGTCGTTCGTGCCGCTGACGCTGGTGATGCTTGACAGGGCGACTATATATGAGCGGTGCACCCTCATGAAGGAGTCTTCCGGAAGCATCTCCTCGACGGCTTTCATGGTAATGTGGGTGACATACGGCTGCTTCCGGGTCTTGGTATGGACAAGCACGTAATCCCGCATCCCCTCGATATACTTTATGTCAGAAAGTAAGACTTTGAGCATATTGCCCTCTGTCTTGATGAATATGGACGTTTTCTGAGCATTACGGGACTCTGCCGAAGATTCGGCCGCTTCCTTCATCTCGAACCATTTGCGGGCCTTTTCTGCGGCCTCCAGGAATTTCTGGTAGCGGATCGGCTTCAGCAGGAAATCCAGAGCCGAGACTTCATAGCTCTCGAAGGCGAACTGTTTGAAGGCGGTGGTGAAGATTATCCTTGTGCCGGACGGAATCATCCTGGAAAGTTCCATGCCGTTGAGATCCGGCATCTGTATGTCCAGAAACACCAGTTCAGGCTGCTTTTCCCTTATGCCGGAAAGCGCGATTACAGGGTCGGTATAGGACGCCTCCAGTTTAAGGAAAGGAGTCCTTTCGACATAGTTCTCCAGCATCTTGATAGCCAGAGGCTCGTCATCCACTATGATGCACCTTAACATATTCCTTTGAGAACCACTTTAGCTGTATATTTGTCCGGCGTTTCGAAAACATCGTAATCATAGGCACCCGGATAAATCAGTTCCAGCCGGCGCTTAAGATTCTCCAGGCCGATTCCGGAACCGATATGGTCGGTGCCGCTTTTCTCGAATCTCGAGTTCTCGCATGAGAAGACAAGATCGCGGCCCTTGGTCTTGAGAGATATGTTGACGAATGACGGATATCTGGCATTGACTCCATGCTTGAAGGCATTCTCGATAAGAGAAATGAAAAGCAGAGGAGCGATTCGTATCTCTTTGGAAGGGATTTCCATTTCCTTATTTACCTTTGTCATCTCATTGCATCTCAGGGACATGAGGTCGATGTAGTTTCCCATGAAATCAATCTCCCCGGAAAGCGGCACGAGCTCGGTATTGCTTTCGTACAGAGCATACCTGAGAAGGTCGCTCAGCTGGCCTATGCTGTCCTGGGCCTTGTCGGGATCGATCTGGGTGAGGGACGAGATATTGTTAAGGGTGTTGAAAAGGAAATGCGGATTGAGCTGGCTCTTGAGCCACGTAAGCTCAGCTTCGGCAGTCTGTCTCTTCTCTTCCTCGAAATTGTGCTTCAGCTCGTAGTAGCGGATTATATAGTGGATCGCTACGGCAATGGAGATCACGAACAACTCTATCACAAGGTTAGTGATTATGGAAGAAAGAGCTATGAAAGTGCGGTTGAAATGCTCGGACACTTCAGCCGGTACAGGTATCCTGTTTATCCTTACGATTATGTTGACGGCAATCGCCGCGAGAATCAGCAGGTTTCCGACAAAGAAAAGCCATTTGCGTCCGTTCCGCTGAAGGCATTTCGGTACCAGGAACAGGTAGTTGACGAAATAGGTGATGACGGCAGGCAGCATTATGGTCACATTGCCTCTAAGCACCTGCAGGCTCCTTCCGAGGTCGAAGGTGTTAAGATATGAACCTATTGCCGGGACAGAAAGGATCAGTACCCAGAAAAATATCTGGGCACTGTCCAATATACTCTTTGTCTTAGTATAAGTCATCTATGCAAATATAGCAAATTTTACATATTCATATAGCTGTTCATCTCCTCGGTGCCGTTGCTGCGGTCGATAAGGTCGTCGTTGCTGATGGTCTTGCGGGTCTTCTTCGCACCGGCAGCCTTGTTCTTTCCGAAAGTGAAGCTGATGTTCAGAGTTATCTGCCCCATGTTGATGGTATTCTTGCTGTAGTTGATGTAGTCCTTTCCGGCAGTGTTGCTCTCCATGACCATCTTTCCGAGCTCGCTGGAAATAGGGAGGACACCGTTGATGCCTATGCTGAGCCTGTCGTTAAGGAAGGTCTTTGTAAGACCGCCCATCGCGAGGGACATACCGGTCCTGGAGCCGTCAAGACTTACATTCGAGGTAGCATACATACCGTTTAAGCTGAGTCGCAGGTCCCAAGGAAGAGTCTGCTGGATACCGCCGAAGATGTTGCTCGACCAGCCATAGTTGCTCAGGCCGCGTTCGTCGCTGCGGAGATCGCTGTAGCTGACGCTCGAATTAAGCATGATCCTGGTCTTCTTGCCGAGATTCAGGTTGGCGAATATGTTGATTCCGGTGGTGCTGCTCTTCAAGATGTTTCCGTAGGTCGTGTTGAGCACGTTGTCTTCATCGAAGAAGCTGTACTGGCTTATGCCGTCGTTGCTGAAGGTGTGGCGGAGAGTCGCGTTGAGCATCACGGTCGGGTTGTAGAAGTTGTATACGAGATTGATGTTGTGCGCGGTCTCGGTGTCGAGATCCGTGTTGCCGTAGGACCATGAGGTCGGGTCGGTGGTATCGACATATGGATTCAGGTAGGTGATGCCTGGACGGCTGATTCTCATATTGTAGCTGAGTCCTATGTTGCTGAGCATGCTGAGATTGTACTGGATGCTGGCGGCCGGGACGAAATTGCCGTAGTCGAGGCTGAAGTCGTCGCCGTTGCCGAGTCTGTATTTGACATCCTGGAAGGTATGCTCATAGCGAGTGCCGACTTTGAATCCCCATTTATTGAGACTGAGAGTGAATTCAGCATAGCCGGCGACGATGTTGCTGACATGGCTGTAGTCCATGCTGCCGGCCTTGTTGTAGGCCCATGAGCCGTTGTCGTCGAGATAGAGACTCTGGTCGGAACTGTTGTTTCTGTTGATGAATTTTGCTCCCGTATTCATGTTCAGTCCCTTGGCAAGAGGTGTGGTGAAGTCGATCTGGAAAGTGTTTGCGATGGTGTTCGTCCCGCCGTCGGTGTATCGGTTGGTGAAATCGAAGAGGTCGCTTGTCGTAGTGAAAATGCTCTTGCTGTCAGTTACCGAAGGCTGTGAGTCGAAACGGTAGGAGATCGTAAGCATTTTGTCAGGCTTGCCGTCGAAGGTGCGCTGGTAGTCGATTCCGGCGTTGATGGATCCCATGTCCCATCGCGTGTTGGTCTTGCTGGAATAGCTGTCGACAGCGTTGCCTCTGGTAAGTTCGGTCATCATGTCGGAGATATTCTTGTTGGCCAGGGACATGTAGCCGAAATTGACTGATACGAGTCTGAGTTTGTCGATTTCATATCCGAGGGTGAGGGAAACCATGTTGACAGGGTTCTTCATCTCGGAAGTGGAAGTCGTCTTGTTGATTGAGACGGCGTTGCCCATCTGGTCGAGCTGGGTCCTGACCGACTCGCTGTCGTTGCCTTTGATTGTCATGTCCATGACATTGGCGTTGGCGCTGAGTGAGAGCTTGCCTTTCTGGGCGGTCGCGAAGAGTCTGCCGCCGAAGCCGCGTGTGGAGACATTGGCTCCTACGGTGGCGTTGTATCCATCCATGCTGGCCGCCTTGCTTCCGTCTGCGTTGCGGGCCATCGTTATATTGAGTACGCCGCCGACGCCTTCCGCGTCATATTTTACGCCAGGATTGGTGACTACTTCTATATTCTTCACTGCGCTTGCTGGCATCGACTTGAATACGACTGACGGATTGCTGCTGAGCATCACGTTAGGCTTTCCGTCGACGAGAACCTGGAAGTTGGAACTTCCGTTTACGGAGATATTGTCCTGACCGTCCACCGTGACCATGGGGACTTTCCGGAGCATGTCGAGTACGGTGTAGCTCTTGGAATCCACGTCGTTCTCTACGTCGTAGGTCATCTTGTCCACGTCCATCTTTACCAGCGGCTTCAGGGCCGTGACGGTGCTGGAAGCAAGAGTTTCCGTATCATTCTCGAAAAGGAGCTGGCCAAGCGCGAGGGTATCCACGCTTCCGTCGATGTGGAATTTCCTGACAATATCTTTTCTTCCGAGAGAGGTGAGCTGGAGAGTGAAATCGCCTTTGCCGGAGATGGTTTCAGCGAAGTATCCATTGACATCGGTTATGGTGATGACGACCGGCTTGTTCTCGCGGTTGCCTTTGAATATCTGGTAGGTTGCGAAAGGCTCTCCTTCGAGAGTCTCGGCATCCACTGCCTGACCGGTTATTACGGTCGTGACCTTGGCTCCGGCTTCGGTCGGTTCTTCCGCGGCGTAAACTGGAGCGATAGAAATCAGAGCGATTGATAAAAGTGCAAATATCTTTTCCATAATAAAACAAATTGCGTCAGATTGATTTTTTCTGACGCAAAGTTATTATAGGATATACGCTTCTGTCCAGTTTTTCGACAGACTGCCGGATTTCTTCGACAGATTACTGCATTTTGCTGCGGATAAGCTCGCGGAGACGTCTCATCTCTTCCTTGATCGACTCGACATGGCGTTTCTTTTTCTCCGGATACAGCTCGTCGAATGCGAACAGGATTCCGGAGTCGAATACGTTGGCGAATTCATCATTGATACCGGTTCCGAGATATACCATGGAAGGGGAGAGGTTGATATAGGAATTGACGAGTGGCGGGATATTGACGCCGTATTTCCTTACCTCGGCATTGAGTATCTTGTAATCTTCCTTAAAGTCGTTGCCCGTGAAAAGCTTTGCCCAGGACTTGTTGGTCACTTTGACCGGGAGCCTGAGGGTCACGAGCTTCTGCTTGTCAGGGAAGTATTTGTACATGAAAGTCATTATGAGTTCCCTGGCCTCTTTCGGATAGTCAGGGTAGATAGTCATCTTTCCGAAGAAGTATTTCATTCTTCCGGCACAGAGCATCATGAGGGCGCCAAGGCCATCGAACAAGTTGTCAAGGGCGAAGATAGACTTGGAACCGTCCTTTGAAGCCTGATAATCGACTGAAACGAAGGATCTGCCGAGCTCGATCGTGTATGGAAGGTAATTCTTGATGAACTTCTTGGAGAATTCGAACATGTGCGAGGAAGTAAGATGCGGCTGGCCGAACCTGTCGAATACTGCTTCGTCGCAAAGCACGAAACGGTACCCTCCGATTATTTCTTCGGCTTCCGGGTCCCAAAGCACGAGCTGCTTGTACCCGTATGCCGGATCAGTATCGAATTTGTCGATATCCAGCGGCTCTCCTGTACCGCCTCCGCCATCGCGGAAAGCAATTTCCCTGAGTCGTCCTATTTCTCTTATCACGTTGGGAGCCGTTACGTTATTGACAACGTAAAGCTCATTGTTCGCCCGGTTTGTCTTACGGAGAAGACTCTCCGGAGTGAGTTCAGCTTTTAATACCTCCCGTGGAACGGGATCGATGATCTTCTTCATTAGAGTATCCTTTGTTCTTCTAAACTTGCAGATAGCTTATCATATCGGCTACAGCCAGTTTCGCGGACTGGACGGCTTCGACAACAGTTCTAGGACCATAAAAATAATCTCCAGCCTTGAAAATATCAGGGTTCTCATCGTGGTCATATCCGTCAAGAATGCTCTTGTCGGCTTTTTCGCTTACAGCTACAATCATTGTATCGAAGTCGAGCTCATGGTCTGTCCCCTCAATTACTCGGGTATTGATCTTGCCATCTTCGGTCTCGTAATTCTCACAATTACGAAGAATCGCATAAATCCTGTCTCCATCCTTCCGGACTTCGACCGGGACTTCAAATACGCGGAATTTCACGCCTTCCGCCTGGGCTTCTTCTACTTCCAGATGGTTTGCCGGCATATTCTCGAAAGTCTTGCGGTAGACGACTGTAGTGTCGCAGCCTCTGCGGATCGCGGTGCGGCAAGCGTCCATTGCAACGTTTCCGCCTCCGATCACTATCACATTCTTCCCGAGCTCGTATGCTGACGGTTCCTTCAGGAATTCAAGCGCGTGAAGCACTCCGGGGAGATCCTCTCCAGGGATCCTCATCTCTTTTGCCACCCACGCTCCTGCGGCTACGAGAATGGCATCGAATTCCTTGCGGAGGCTCTCGATGGTAATCTCCTTGCCAAGAGTAGTGTTCCCGACAAAAACGACTCCGATCTCATTGAGTATCCTTTCATAGGCATCGACATATTTCTTGTCCAGCCTGAAGTCCGGAATACCATACCTTAGTACGCCTCCGACTCTGTCGAAAGAGTCATAGAGGGTTACTGAGACTCCCTTTTTGCGCAGCCACATTGAAGCGGCTATGCCACAGGGTCCTGCACCAATGACAGCGACTTTCTTGCCGTTGTCAGGCACGTCGATTTCGATGTGTGCCTCCGGAAGATAGGACATGGAAATCTCCTGCTCTATCTCATACCATCTTACCGGCATTTTCCGGGCGTTTAGCACGCAATGGCCTTTGCAGAAAATCTGCCAGTCACAAACCTGACTGGTTATTGCCGAGAGGGGATTATTCTCGAAGAGCATTTTAGCCGCGTCGGTAAGGTTTCCTTCGCGGTAAAGCTTCATTGCCGAGGGGACGTCGGTGTGGACCGGACAAGCCTCGGAGCATTTAGGTTTTTTGCAAAGAAGACAGCGTGATGCTTCTGCGTTCATTTTATATACTTTAGTACAACTAATGCAAATATACTGAACTTTAGTCTAAAAACAATAGCTGTCCTTCCCGTAAATGGAAGGACAGCTATCAATTTTTTTATTGTTTTTCCTGTTTAGATAAGGAAAGAAGCCAGAAGTCCGAGAATAGCATACAACTCAGGGAGAGCGGCGTAGATAAAGGTATTGACCATTACATCATGGCCCTGGCTGACACCTACGATACCGTTGGCGCATACCTGCCCCTGACGGATACCTGAGAAGAGACATACGAGTCCGATACATGTTCCTACGGCGAACACGAGGAGTCCCTCATTAGCCATGTCTCGAGTCATCCAGAAGAGGAATGCTACAAAGCCGTAGAGACCCTGGGTTGAAGGAAGGGCTGAAAGAACCATGTAAGCGCTTGATTTCTCCGGGTTAAGCTTAAGGGCGCCTTCAGCGGCATTGCCCGCGATAGTTGTTCCGAGGATACTTCCGAGGCCTGCGAGACCGAGAAGAAGACCAAGTCCGATGTAACCTAAAAGTGCTGTTACTGATAACATAATAGATTTATTAAATTAATTATTGATTTGTTCTAAAGGTTTATATTTTCTTCCGCTTCCTTCATATCCTGAATTCTTGAAGAACTCCAGGAAGTTAAGACGGAGAGGGTGTACGAAGGCTCCAAGAGAGCAGAGGGCAATATTGATCGTATGGCCGACAATAAGCAGAATTGGGCAAAAAAGCCAGCCTATAGGATTGCTTCCGTCTCCTAATACCATATCTCCAAGCATATTGAACGCTCCGCCGAGCTTGCCGCCGGCAAGACCGAGGGCATAGAGTCGGAGGTAGCTTAGTACGTCTCCGAGCAATCCGCTGGCGGTATTATAAGTCGCCCAGAGTCCCGAACCGATGTTGACAAGAGGATTCTTGTGGATATCATTGAACAGGAAGATACCTACTGCGGAGATTATTCCAAGGGCGATTATTACCCATTTCGTAACTTCGGAGTCAAGTACTTCAGTAAGAGACAGTCCGCCGACTACCACTCCGCCAACTATAAGCAGAGTCCATCCCCAGGTCCCCAGAGAGTTCAGGAAACCATTGTTCTTCGTCGCCATATATGTCTTGACGATCATAGCGACGCTGATATGGATAACACCGACTACAATTGCCATTACCATGCCTGCATCGTAGCCAAGCGCTTCCGCCGGGAGCATGATCCTTCGAATCCAGTCTGGAAGGAAGGACCATTCCTTCATGTCCATTCCGAAGAAGGTATGGAGTACGATGCCGATGATGAAGGTTCCTGCTCCGAGGATCATCACCAGCGGAGCCGTAGAAGACAAGTCCTTGTTCTTGCGCATGAAAAGACCGAGAATCATGAAGATTATTCCGTATCCGGCATCTCCCATACACATAGCGAAGAACAACAGGAAGAATATGGATATCATCGGAGTAGGGTCATATTCGTTGTATCCCGGACGTCCGAACATATCGGTAATGACCGTGAAGTGCTTTGTGAAACTGTTGTTGTTCAGCTTGATAGGCGGGTTGTCCTCGAGTCTTGCTTTATCCTTAAGGTAGAATATGCCAAGCTCGTTAAAAGCTCTCTCGAGCCGGTTGTCTTCTTCTTCCGGAGCGAAGCCCTCGAATACGAGAATATGATCCTCGGCTGCCTTCTCCGGAGATATCTCGGCGAAGTACATGTCAAGACCGGAAACCAGTCCCTGCTTCTCTTTCCGCAGAGATGGTACCATATCCTTGAGAGCCTGAAGGTCTGCCTTGGCAGAGACTATCTCACGTTTGAGCCGTTCGATCTCCTCGGCTTTTTCCATCGAAGTCGTTCCGGGAGCCGGACTTTCCTTTACCGGGAAAGAATACTCCGGATCGTCCGATATTGTGACGAACCAGATATAGTCTGCATCTCTGGTCACTTCGTACAGAGCTACCTGATTCTTCCACTCAGGATCGAACTTGTTGAGCGAAATCTGGTAATACCTGAGTTTAAGCCCGAGGTCTTCCAGTCCATGCAGTTTCTCGGCGTCGAAGTTGCCCCAGTGACAGAGATATTCCTTTTCCTTCTCTGCGACAGAGAGCTGGGCCGTATATTCCTTCAGCCTCGCCAAAGCCTCAGGATAGAGGGCCGTGGCGTCGGTATCGGGAGAGAGTATCCTGTTTCGGGAAACGACCTCATTGAAATCGCCATCCTTTGAGAAATCGATTTTCTCCAGTTTCGCAGCCGTATGCTCGAGAAGGGCGATCCTTTCCAGCATCCCGGCGGATTTTCCATCAACCGGCTTGGCGGATCTCGTGATATCCACGACACCCAATTCCTGCAGCTTGGCGAGGAAGTCAGCTTCTTCTCCGCGAAGGAGAATGAAGGAGTATTTAGTCATTTTGTCTATCATACTTGTTCCTCCTCTTCAGCCGCATGACGGCTCTTTACTATCTTAGACGAAGCTTTGCTGAGGTTTTCCTCGTCCTCCATATATCGCTTGATCTTTCTGATAGCCTCCTTGTACCCCGGAATCTGTACCTTCTCGTAAAGATTGACCTTCTGGGTCGTCTTCTTCCTATGGTACTCCAGAATACGGCTCTTCTCAAGATATACCTCTGACTCTATCCCGAGCCGGGAAAGATCCTTCAGTATAGCCACGCCATCGGCGAACCAAGCCGGTTTGACGAAAGCGTTGAACGGACGGATCTCGTAGCTTATACCTTTAAGCGCAGGAGTCTTGACTCCGGCGAGCTTGACTGTCTCCAGCTGGACATCCGTTATCGATATAAGTCCGGGATCGAATTCGTTCCAAAGGGCTGCGAGATAGTCGTATTTCTTGAGGGCGGCATCGAGATCAGCGACAAGTCTGGCGGAATAGTCCTTGGCCTTGCGCACCTCCAGACGCAGGGCGCTTTCCTTGCTCTGGAGAGTAGGGAGCGCCTTCTGCCTCATCTTGAGCTGCTTGCCAAGATTGTTCAGCGAAGTCTTGTTATATTGAAATCTTATTGCCATAAACTTATGCCTTCCAGTATTTGTCTATCAGGGCCTGTTTTATACCTGTCTCTGCCTTTGAGAAATACTTGCCGAAGAGCTCCCATGCAGTATCGAGCATTTCGTCAATCTTGATGTTGACATCGATGGAGAGAAGCCTTGTAGCGTATTCTTTGGCATATTTGAGACAACGGTGGTCATAATCCGAGAGATCGAAACCGTTCTCGAGCTTGGTCTTCGCGTTCTGGGCGTCTGCATAGAGACGTACTCCTGCGTTCATGACCTGGCTGTGGTCCTCGCGGGTCTTCTTTCCCTGCACGAGCTGTTTGAGTCGGGAGAGGGAACGGAACGGGTCGATGATGACTTTTCCTGAATCCGAATCCGCACGGAGGAAGAGCTGACCTTCGGTAATGTATCCGGTGTTGTCCGGGATAGCGTGGGTGATATCACCGTCGTTCAGGGTCGTAACCGCGATGATGGTGATAGATCCGCCGGAAGGAAGCTGCACGGCCTTCTCGTAGATTTTTGCGAGGTCCGAATAGAGGGAACCAGGCATGGAATCCTTTGAAGGGATCTGGTCCATACGGTTGGACACGATCGAGAGGGCGTCGGCGTAGAGGGTCATGTCCGTAAGCAGGACGAGCACTTTCTCGTTCTTGTCCACGGCGAAATACTCTGCGGCCGTAAGCGCCATGTCAGGGATGAGCAGTCGCTCTACAGGCGGCTCCTCGGTCGTATTCACGAAACTGATGATCTTCTCGAGAGCTCCCGCTGCCTCGAATGAATGGCGGAAGAAGAGATAATCGTCGTTCGAGAGGCCCATGCCTCCGAGGATGATCTTGTCCACGTCCGCGCGGAGGGCAACGTCTGCCATTACCTGGTTGTATGGCTGGTCAGGATCGGCGAAGAACGGAATCTTCTGGCCTGACACTATCGTATTGTTAAGGTCGATTCCAGCGATACCGGTAGGGATCAGCTGGGACGGCTGACGTCTCTTGTATGGGTTTACTGAAGGTCCGCCAATCTGGCGCTCCTCGCCTTCGATTTCAGGACCTCCGTCTATCGGGCGTCCGTATGCGTCGAAGAAACGGCCCGAAAGGGCGTCGCTGACTTTCAGGGTAGGAGGGTTGCCGAGGAATGCGACTTCTGCATTGGTCGGGATGCCTTCCGTTCCGGAGAACACCTGCATCGTAACCGTGTTGCCCTTGGTCCTTACGACCTGGGCCAGCCTGCCGTCCACAATGGCAAGCTCGTCGTTCGATACGCCGTCAGCCTTGAGGGCTACGGTAGCCTTTGTGATGGCTTCCAGCTGCGTATATACTTTCTGATATGCCTTATTTGCCATTTTCCTCGATAAGTTTTTTCAGTTCAACATTATATTTCTCGAAGTCCTCGCTGTGGAACTCAGAGTAGTTCATCTGCTTGATTACGTTGATGACGTTCTTGAAGTAGTTGCGGCACTGCTCGTAATCGTCGAATGTGAACTCCTTGTCGCAGATATCAAGGAGAAGGTCGAGCATATATTTCTGCCTTTCGATAGGGCAGAGGCTGTCGATCGGATCGAAGCCGTCCTGCTGCAGGAAACAGAAGTCGATAAGTTCCGATTTCCAGAATGTCTCGTGGTAGCTCATAGGCACGCCGTCGTCACCGAGAATGTTGATCTGGTCATTGGCTTCGCGGCCTCTGAGCACCAGATTCTTGGCTTTACCGATCTTCTCTACCCAGCCTTTCTCAACCGTAGCGTCGAGATATTCGCGGATCTCCGGATACTCCAGATACTTGGAATAAGAGTCGATAGGGTTGACGGCCGGATATCTCTTCTGGTCGGCGCGGTTCTGCTCGAGGGCGTAGAAGCAGCGGGCGGCCTTCTTGGTAGACTCCGTCACAGGCTCCTTGAGGTTACCTCCGGCAGGGGATACCGTTCCTATGAATGTTACTGCGCCGCGCTGGCCGTTGTTAAGTATGACCATACCGGCGCGGGAGTAGAAGTTCGAGATGATAGCGGACAGATCGACAGGGAAGGCGTCGGCACCCGGGAGTTCCTCCATTCGGTTGGACATCTCGCGGAGAGCCTGGGCCCAGCGGGATGTAGAGTCGGCGAGAAGCAGACAGCGCAGTCCCATGGCCCTGTAATACTCGCAGATCGTCATTGCCGTGTAAACGGATGCCTCTCGCGCGGCTACAGGCATGTTGGAGGTGTTGCAGATGATGGTGGTACGCTCCATCAGGTGACGGCCGGTATGAGGGTCGATCAGTTCCGGGAATTCGGTGAAGATCTCGACGACCTCGTTGGCACGCTCTCCGCAGGCTGCCATGACTATGACATCGGCCTCGCCCTGCTTTGCGATGGCATGCTGGAGCACTGTCTTTCCGCAGCCGAACGGTCCCGGGATGAAGCCCGTACCTCCCTCGGCGATAGGGTTGAAGGAGTCGATTACGCGGACTCCGGTCTCCATGATCTTGTCCGGTCTCGGTTTCTCCCTGTATGCTCTTACAGCGACTTTGACAGGCCATTTCTGGGTCATGGTTACGTCGACATCCTCGCCGTCGGCGGCTGTCAGGACTGCGATTACATGGTCAACATTATACTCGCCGGCCGGAACGATGCTCTTGACGGTGAATTCTCCCTTGAAGGAGAACGGCACCATGATTTTATGAGGCAGCCATCCTTCCTTCACCTCGCCCAGCCAGTCGGCTGCGGCAACTTTGTCGCCCGGCTTGGCGATAGGGGTGAATGCCCAGAGTTTCTCTCTGTCCAGCGGATCTGTATATTCTCCTCTCTTGAGGAAAACGCCTTCCATCGTGGTAAGGTCGTTCTGGAGACCGTCATATACGCTGGAAAGCAGGCCCGGACCGAGAGTGATCTCGAGCATCTTTCCTTCGAACTCCACGGAGTCTCCGTTCTTAAGGCCACGGGTGCTTTCGAATACCTGGATCTGCGCGTTCTTGCCGTTGACCTTGATGACCTCGGCCATCAGCCTGGTATCTCCCATGCTGATATAGCAAAGCTCATTCTCGGCAACAGGTCCGTCTACCAGCACAGTCACAAGGTTGGATACGATACCCGTTACTATACCTTTTGTCTTCATATCTGTCTATTATTATTTTTCATTATACTCAACTCCCTTGAATGTGCCGCGGATATCCTGGACAAGACGGCGGAACATCTCTCGTCCGGCCTGCTCGTCGAGGAGCAGCCATCTGTCGGCGATCTTCATCTTGGCCACGAAACCGAGGATTACATCGATATCAAAATAATCGAAGATCAAAATCTCGTCGATTTTAGCCCACATGAGATCGTCAAGACCTCTTTCCCTGCGGAGGATATCGCTGTCTTCGAGTACAGTCCCGAGTCTGGCGGCCTCCGGGAACTCGCCTTCAGGCTCCAGGAAGATATCCTGGGACTCCGGACGGTCGAGTGCCTTGTTAAGGAACCTTACCTTGGCATTGCGGACGCGCAGGTCGAATGTGAAGAATTCCCTGATGAAGTTGCTTGAGCAAGCAAGCGCCTTGTCGTAGAATTCAGGTCCGAGCCTGCTTTCGTCATAACCGTCGAGAAGAAGATCCAGCAGCTCGTTGTCCTTAGCGGAACAGTGCTCGCGTATGAAAGCGAGTAATTCTGCGCTTCTGGATGCATCTCCGGGCTTGACGTCCTTGTCAGGTACGGGAAGGGAGGCGATTATGTACTGATAATTATCCATTATTCGCCGAAAAGGAGTTTTCTGGTTACAGGTCTGAGATATTCGCTGATAAGACTCTTGAATGTCTCGTCAGTAAGACTGATGAAATAGCTTCCGTCCTTCGGTCCTATCGTGAAACCGCCTGCGATCTTCTTGGAGAAAGTCGCGTTGATTCCGTTCCTGAATTTCTTTGAGAGTTCGTTCTGGATGAACGGCTCGAGAGACGATTTCATGGACTCCGGAAGTACGATGTCGAGATCTGCCGCCTCCTGTGTGCTGAATTTCTCGGCAACGGCCGAAATGACGCCCTTGACGAAATCTTCTGAGGAGAGAACTCCTGCCACTTCCTTGTCGGAGAGGCTGGAAATCACCAGATTCTCGATGTCTTTCTTAGTAGCCTGCAAAGCCTGGGAAGAAGCCATCTTGAGATCGCTTCCGACTTTTACCTTGAGGTCTTCGGCATCCTTGTTAGCCTGCTCTATTATCGCCTCTGCCTGCTTCTTGGCATCGCGGACGATAGCGTCAGCCTTCTTGCGGGCATCTGCGAGCAGGGCTTCTCCTTCCTGCTTTCCTTTAGACAGACCTTCGTTGAAAAGCTTGTCTGTCAACTCCTGTAATTTATCCTGCATATATAATTTGTTTTGTTTAATTGCTCTTTATTGCTTCGGCAAGCGCCTGCATTGCCGGTATGTCCGCAGGTTTCATACGGCTCTTTATCGTCACTACCGGTTCCACCAGCGTAATCTCCTTCATCCCTCCGATCATCTCTTTCATCACCCTTGCGGCCGTAGGTCCCCACGATCCGTTTTCGATTAAGCCGACAGTACGTTTCTGCCAGTTCTTGTCCTGCAGGTGGTGCAGGAACTCATACATCGGAGGGAACAGACCGGCATCATAGGACGCGGCGGCCAGGACTATCTTACCGTAACGGAATGCGAGCGAAACTGCCTCCGACGGATCTGCGGTAGTAAGGTCGACCAGTCTGGCACCTTCTCCGACCATCTCCGCGAACTTCTCTGCTGCCGCGGCGGTTCCTCCATGGATCGAGGCATGGGCGACAAGCACTCCGTCCTCGGAAGGGGAGTAGAGACTCCAGCGATTGTAGAGTCCGACGAATCTTGCCGGATTCTTCCTGATCACAGGACCATGCAGAGGGCAGATCGTCTTTATATCGAGCGACGCCGCTTTCTTCAGCAGCATCTGGACCTGGACTCCGTATTTGCCGCAGATGTTGAAATAATATCTGGCGCCTTCGGTCTCCCAGTCCTTGTCTTCGTCATCATAGAAACCGCAGTCGGCGAGATTTCCGAATTTTCCGAAAGCGTCGGCAGAGAACAGGATCCCGGCAGTCTTGTCGTATGAGACCATGACTTCGGGCCAGTGGACCATAGGGGCCATTACGAACATGAGCTCGTGGCGTCCCAGGCTGAGGGTGTCGCCTTCTTTGACCGCGAGCGTCCTGCCCGAGAAATCGGCGTCCCCGAAGAACTGCGAGAGCATGGGGATTCCTTTGACGGAAGCGACGATCGTGCTGTCCGGATATCTCTCCGCGAACCAGGCAATAAGTCCGGAATGGTCCGGCTCCATATGGTGCACCACAAGATAATCCGGAGCGCGTCCTTCCAGGGACTCTTCCAGATTCTTTTTCCATTCGGCGGCTTTTCTTCCGTCGACGGTATCCATCACGGCGATCTTTTCGTCGAAGATAACGTATGAGTTATAGGAAATGCCCTGAGGAACAGGGTATTGGTTTTCGAATAGTGCTATCGAGGTATCATCGGCACCTATGTACCTGATATCTGTGTCAATTGTCCGCGGCATACAGTGCTCTGTTATATTCTACAAATATAACAATTTTCGCCATATTACCAATGTATATCCGCCTATCAGATAATAAAAAAAGCCTGCTTGGCAATACAAGCAGGCTTATGTCATGTGGTGATGGATTAGCCGAGGAATCCGAGAAGGATACCGGCTGCGACAGCGGATCCGATGACTCCGGCTACGTTCGGCGCCATAGCGTTCATCAGAAGGTGGTTGGAAGGATTGACTTCGCGTCCGACCACTTCAGATACACGTGCGCTGTCAGGGACTGCTGACACTCCGGCGTTACCGATGAGCGGATTGATCTTGCGAGCCTTGTCTTTGATGAAGATGTTGATGATCTTCACGAACAGCACGCCGCTGGCGGTAGCGATGACGAACGAGAGGAGACCGAGTCCGAAGATAAGCACAGATTTGCCGGTCAGGAACTTGTCCGCCTGGGTGGAAGCGCCGACTGTAACTCCGATAAGGATAGTCACGATATCGATAAGCGGGCCGCTTGCAGTATTGGCAAGACGTTTTGTGACGCCGCTTTCCTTGAGCAGGTTACCGAAGAACAGCATGCCGAGAAGCGGAAGGCCTGAAGGCACTATGAATGCCGTTGTAAGGAAACCTACGATAGGGAATATGATTCTTTCGCGCTGGCTTACCTTTCTTGGCTTCGGCATCTCGATAAGTCTTTCCTTCTTGTTTGTCAGGAGAAGCATTATCGGTCTCTGGATCACAGGGACAAGGGCCATGTAGGAGTACGCCGAAACTGCGATTGCGCCCATGAGGTCCGGTGCAAGCTTGGATGAAAGGAAGATAGCAGTAGGACCGTCCGCGCCGCCGATGATACCGATAGCTCCGGCTTCATTAGGGGCGAATCCGAACGCAAGCGCGAGCAGATATGCTCCGAAGATACCCATCTGTGCCGCGGCCCCGATAAGAATCAGCCTCGGCTGGGAAATAAGAGCGGAGAAGTCGGTCATCGCTCCGATTCCGAGGAAGATCAGAGGTGGATACCAGCCCATCCTTACTCCCTGATAGAGGGTGTTGAGCACTGAACCGTCCTCATAGATGCCGATATTCAGACCTGGGAACATAGGGATGTTTCCTATGATCATGCCGAATCCGATAGGGACGAGCAGCAGCGGCTCCCATTCTTTAAGGATGGCGATCGTTATGAAGAAAATGCCTATGGCTATCATCACCAGATTCTGCCACTGGCAGTTGGCGAATCCGGTAAATTGCCAGAACTGTTGTAAGCTGTCGAAAATCTGCCCCATGAGCTGTTTATGCTATTGTTGCGACAGGCTGACCTTCTACAAGGTGGTCGCCCTTATGTACAAGAATCTCGGAAACGGTACCGTCAGCGGTCGCGCTGATTTCCACTTCCATCTTCATGGCCTCGATTACAACGAGTTTCTGTCCGCTCTTTACGGCGTCGCCGGCCTTTACGCATACGTCGACAACGTTGCCTTCCATAGGGGAGTTCACCTTTGCGCCGGCACCGGAAGCCTTAGGCGCTGCAGGTGCTGCTGCAGGAGCTGCCGGAGCGGCTGCCTGTACAGGGGCTGCGGCAGGTGCAGAAGCAGCTGCAGCCTGAGCCTCGTCAAGCTCTACCTGGTATGGAACATCATTTACGGTAACATTGGCGTTCTTGCCTTCAATTCCGTTGATGGCAACCTTGTAATCTTTGCCATTGATCTTGAATCTGTACTCTTTCATATCTTTTTTCTGTTTTTATCTTGGTAATTGTCTGAAGTTCTTTGATTTGTCGTTCCAGAGCGAACTTCCGTCGTGTCTGATCGTTATGACGAAACTTTCGGCATCATGGACAGTATCATTGAAATATCTGTCGAGGGCCATGCCGATCGCCGCGGCGACTTCGTTGTCGCCGCCGAGCTCTCTGTCGAGGGCCATGGCTATTGCGGCAGCAACTTCAGCATCTGCCGCTTTGCCGGCCTTAGGGGCCTTCGGAGACCTCTTGAACGGATTTCTGAATCTTCCTGAGAAGAAACCGCCGGTTATGGTGAATATGCAGAGCAGTATCAGAAGAGCTCCGAACACCACTGATACGGAGGTAAGGGTGAGAACTCCGCCGAACGGGTCCTCATGAGCCATCCTCTGGGCTCCGCTTTCTTCGTCTCCATCGGAGTTCATGACTCCAGGGGAAGGGATTGCAGGAGCGTCCTCGGTGCGGAAATCCATGTGCTTGCTGTCCCTCGCCATTTTTCTGACAGACATGTCGGCAGGAAGGTCGGCCGGAATGCATATCTGGTCGATTATGGTCTTGCCGTCATTGCTGACGAGATAGATTGTCGATCCTTTGGCAAGCACGAAATCTACGTCGAACGTGCCCACGAAACCGGGGCCGTTGAAGTAGAAGAGCTTTGTCTGTCTGGCGCCGATCTTTGTGGAAAGGTCAGACTTTGAGACCATGAATTTTTTCAGGTTGTCCGGGTCGTCTGTGAGATAACAGCCTCCTATGTTGACTGTTCCCTGCGAGTTATTCGTGATCTCGATCCATCCGCTGTGGCGGCCGAATCCGTCCGAAATACCGGAGAGATTGTCGACCTCGGCCTCGGTGATGACCAGATCAGAAACGTTCTGGGCACCTGCGCCTAAAGCCAGGGACAGGAGAGTTGATATTATTAAAAGTTTCTTTCGCATTTTCCGGGAAATTAAAGAGGAAGGTTGTCATGTTTCTTTGCAGGAACGTTCTGCTTCTTGCCTGAAAGCTGCTCGAGAGCGCGGCAGATGCGGAAACGGGTGTTCCTCGGCTCGATAACGTCGTCGATGTATCCCTTCTGGGCTGCCTGGTAAGGGTTGCTGAAGAGATCCTCATATTCCTTTTTCTTTTCCTCTTTGATACGTTTCTGCTCGTCAGGATCCTCTACGGCCTTGATGTCCTTGGAGTAAAGGATTCCTACGGCTCCGTCTGCACCCATCACGGCAATCTGGGATGACGGCCATGCATAGTTGATGTCTCCGCGGAGCTGCTTGCAGCTCATTACGATGTGGGCTCCGCCGTATGACTTGCGCAGGGTTACGGTCACTTTAGGAACAGTAGCCTCGCCGTATGCGTAGAGAAGCTTGGCGCCGTTCGAGATGATGGCTCCGTACTCCTGGTGAGTTCCGCAGAGGAAGCCAGGCACGTCCACGAGGGTGACGAGCGGAATGTTGAAGGCGTCGCAGAATCTCACGAAGCGGGAAGCTTTGCGGGAAGCGTTGATGTCGAGGGCGCCGGCGAGCATGTTAGGCTGGTTGGCGACGATACCGACGCTGCGGCCGTTCATATGGGCGAATCCTACGATGATGTTCTTGGCGAAAGTCTTATGAACCTCGAAGAACTTGCCGTCATCGACGATGCTGTAGATGACGCGGTACATATCGTATGCTTTGTTAGGATTGTCAGGGATGATTTCGTTAAGGCTGTCGTCAGCGCGGCTTACAGGGTCGTTCGTGGCGACGCGCGGAGCCTCTTCCATGTTGTTCTGAGGAATGTAGCTGAGGAGTTCCTTGATAGTGGCGATTCCTTCTGCCTCATTCTCGGCTGCGAAGTGAGCCACGCCGCTCTTGGTGGCATGCACGCTTGCTCCGCCGAGGTCTTCCTGGCTTACTTCCTCTCCGGTAACGCTCTTCACAACTGAAGGGCCGGTAAGGAACATGTAGGAAGTATTCTTGACCATGAGAGTGAAGTCCGTCAGGGCAGGGGAATAGACTGCTCCGCCGGCGCATGGGCCGAAGATACCGGAGATCTGGGGCACAACTCCTGAAGCGAGGATATTCCTCTCGAAAATCTCGCCGAAACCGGCAAGGGAGTCGATGCCTTCCTGGATACGCGCTCCGCCCGAGTCATTGAGGCCGATGCATGGAGCACCGTTGCGGACAGCCATATCCATGACTTTGCAGATTTTCTCAGACATGGTCTTGGAAAGCGAACCTCCGGATACGGTGAAGTCCTGCGCGAATACATAAACAAGACGGCCGTCAATCGTTCCGCAACCGGTCACGACTCCGTCGCCGTCATAATGCTGTTTTTCCATTCCAAAGTTTGTGCAGCGGTGCTGGACAAACATGTCAAATTCCTCGAAACTGCCTTCGTCCAGAAGCATGGCAATCCTCTCGCGGGCTGTCATTTTTCCTTTCTGGTGCTGGGCTTCGATTCTTTTTTCTCCGCCGCCGAGCTTCGCGTTTGCCCTACGCTCGACGAGCTTGGAGATATTTTCCTGTTGGATACTCATATCTATTTCAAAATTTTGACAAAATCATGCAAATATACTAAAAAAGATTGACATTACCTATCTGTTGGCCTTGCGGGCGAAGTCGAACAGCGCCTGCGGAAGATGGCAATATCCCTGCGGATTCTTATTGAGATAATCCTGATGGTACTCCTCGGCGGAGTAGAAGTTACGGAGAGGTTCCAGTTCGACGGCGAGAGGCCGGCCGTATTCCGCCGCAACCTCGTCATAGACTTTCTTTATGGCCGGGAGGTCTTCCGAGTCGGTATAGTAGATGCCCGTACGGTAGCGTGTGCCGCTGTCTTCGCCCTGCTTGTTGACGCTGAGCGGATCTATGGACTTGAAATAAAGATTTACCAGAGTCTCCAGACTTAGGATCTCCGGGTCATATTCGACTTTTACGGTTTCGGCATAGCCGGTGGTGTCGGTATACACTTCTTTATAGGTGGGGTCCTCAGTGTTACCATTTGCGAATCCGGTCCTGGTAGAGACTACTCCGTTGATCAGCTGGAGATAGTGCTCCGCGCCCCAGAAACATCCGGCGGCAAGATATATTTGTTTCATCCGTTTTTAATTTGCCTGCAAATCTATAACATTTTTCTTAATTCTTTCATATATTTGTATAGTTTAAACCTTTTAGAAAGGTTTTAAGGCGATAGTAACTGAAAACTATTTTAACTAAATTCAAAATATATGGGAAACAACGAGTACAAGTGGAAGTATACTTCCGTCGGCCGTGCCGTGCGCGTCAGTCTCGAGTCCGGCGCGGATATCGCTCACCTTCCAGAGCTTGACAGGAAAAAATGGACTGTCCTCAGCTGCCCGGTCAATGGGCTCGAATTCGACAAGAAGACCCTTGACTATCTCGACACCGACAAGGACGGAAAGATCCGTGTCGAAGAGGTTATGGAAGCCGCAAAATGGGTCACTAGCATCATTTCAAAGCCGGATGATCTCCTGAAAGGGAACTCCGAGCTGTCTCTCTCCGATTTCAATACCGACAATCCTGAGGGCCTCAGGCTCAGGAATTCGGCCCGCCAGATACTCGACAACCTGCATCTCGACAAAGGGACCATCAGTCTCGACGATACTTCCGACAGCGTCAGGATCTTCGCCGAGACTCAGTTCAACGGTGACGGGATCATAACTCCGGCATCGGCCCAGAACGCCCGCCAGAAGGAGCTTATCGAGAACATTCTTGCTACTATAGGCAAGGAAACCGACCGCAGCGGAGCCGACGGCATCGATGCCGACAAGATCGAGGCCTTTTACGCTGCCTGCGCCGACTATGCCGCATGGAAGGCTTCTGCCGAAGCCGACAAGGCCAATGTATTCCCTTATGGCGACAATACACAGGCTGCTCTCGATGCCTGCAATGCCCTCAAGGACAAGATCGCCGATTATTTCATGAGATGCAAGCTCATCAGTTTCGATGCCGCCGTCTCTGACGTTGTCGACGTTTCTGTCGAGAAGCTCGGGGCTATCAGCGACAAGGATCTTGCCGCTGCGGCTGACGAGATCGCGACATATCCTCTTGCAAGACCTGTGGCCGGAGGAAAGCTTCCTCTCGCCGGAGGTATCAACCCTGCATGGCAGGCTGCTTTCGCTTCTCTCAAGGCTCTTGTCTTCGACGTCGATTATCCTGGCGCCGATGGTGTGGACGAGGCCCAGTGGAATGCCGTCCTCGCCAAGTTCGGAGGTTATCAGGCATGGCTTGACGCCAAGAAGGGCGCCGAGATCGAATCTCTCGGAGAAGATGCTGTCAAGGCTATTCTCGCCGAGGACCGCAAGGGCGAGCTTCTGGAACTTATCGCAAAGGACAAGGCTCTCGAAGAGGAATCCCTTTCCATAGATGCAGTCGACAAACTGATGCACTATTACAAGTATTTCTATAAATTCCTCTGCAATTACGTCGTATTCAGCGATTTCTATACAAGGAAAGACAAGGCGATGTTCCAGGTAGGACGTCTCTACATAGACCAGAGAAGCACCGACCTCTGTATAAGAGTACTTGATCCGGGCAAGACGGGAGACATCTCCAGCCTCAGCGGAATGTACATACTCTACTGCACATGCGTGTCCAAGGCTACCGGCCAGACAATGAATATTGCCGCCGTGCTTACTGATGGTGATGTGGACGGCCTCAGGGTCGGAAAGCATGCCATCTTCTATGACCGCAACGGCCTTGACTGGGATGCTACGGTGACTCAGATTGTGGACAATCCTCTCAGCCTCAAGCAGGCATTCTGGGCTCCGTACAAGAAGGTCGGACGCTGGATTTCCGACAAGATCGACAAGCAGGCTGAAGCCAAGAACGATGCGGCCATGGCCGATCTCACCGCGAAGGCAGATGCTGCGACCACTGATCCAAAGGCCGGTGCAGAACAGCTCAAGAGTAGTTTCGATATAGCCAAGTTCGCCGGTATTTTCGCTGCGATAGGCATGGCTCTGGGCTTCATCGGCCAGGCTCTTGTATCTCTTGCCAAGGGTGCCGCCAATCTCGGACCTGTGAAAGTCGTGATCGCAATTTTTGCCGTCATGTTGGTCATCTCGCTTCCGTCCATGTTCATCACCTGGAGGAAACTGCGCAAGCGCGACCTCGGTCCTGTGCTCAATGCCAACGGCTGGGCAATCAACGCTTCATCTTTCGTGGGCGTGAAGTTCGGACGCAAGCTTACCAGGCTCGCCAAGTATCCAAGACTTACTTCTGTCGATCCTAAGGCCCGCAGAAGAGCACGTATGAGGACTTTCCTCTGGATTCTGGCAATCCTTGTCATCGGCGGTGCCGCCTATGCGTTCTTTACCGACAGGCTGGCCTGCATAGGACTTCCTTTCCACAAGGCTGAACCTGCAGTGGAGTGCGTAGAAGAAACTCCGGCTGAAGCCCCTGTCGAAGAGGCTGCGGAAGAAGTTGCCGATGAGGCTCCTGCAGAAGAGACAGCAGCCGAATAATAACGACGGAAACGTCAGTCGATATAGAATTCGCGCCGGTAGTTATATTCGGCGCGAATTTTTTCGAATCCGGCCGGATTGAGTCTGAACATGAAGTCGTCCGTGAAGATAGGATAGTTGTACTGGAGGAGGGAAGTGATTTCTCCCTGGTTCTTTCCTCTGGTATCTATCTTTACGGCTTCATTCTCAGGCATTTCCGTGGCCGGGAAGAATTCGTAGAGATCCTGGATGCCGAAGTAATGGGCGATCGCCCTGACAGCGGCGGCAGTACCGTTCTGCTTGCCCTGGTATGAATATCCTGCGATATGAGGGGTGGCTATGTCGACCATCTCCAGGAGTTCCTTGTCGATGTCGGGCTCGTTGTTCCATGTGTCTATGATCACCGGGCCGAGATGCGGAATCGCTTTCTTGAGGGCCTTCTCATCGACGACTTCGCCTCTTGCAGCGTTGATGAAAAAGGCACCCGGTTTCATGAGCTTGAAGAAACGGCTGTCGGCCATCTTCCTGGTGGTCGGATCCAGAGGGACGTGCATGGTGACGATGTCGACTTTCGGGAGAAGCTCTTCGAGGGTGTAGAATCCGAACGGGCCCTCGGCGGCTGCTCTCGGAGGGTCGCATTTCATGACTCTGAAGCCGAGAGTCAGGGCCATCTGCTCGATCCTGCGGCCTACGTTGCCGACTCCGATGATGCCGATCGTCTTTCCTGTCAGGCTGATGGCTTTACGGGAGGCGGTCCCGTAGAGAGCCGAGAATACGTACTGGACGACTCCTCCGGCGTTGCAGCCGGGGGCATTGCGGACGAGGATTCCATGGTCGGAGCACCATTTGAGGTCGACATGGTCGGTGCCGATCGTCGCCGAAGCTATGATCTTGACGGACGAGCCTTTCAGCAGGGATGCATCGCAGCGGGTGCGGGTCCTTGTGATAAGGGCGTCGGCGTCGCGTACGTCGTCAGCGTTGATTTCTTTTCCTTCTTTATAGACAACTTCTGCGTATGGTTCAAAAACGCCGGTCAGAAACGGCACGGCCTGGTCTGCAACTATTTTCATTTCAGCACGATTGTTTTGATAAATGATATCTTTTTGTCTTCAGGGGTAAACAGAGGGTCTTCTTTGAGCTTTTCGTTTATCCTGTCGACAATATCCTTTTTCTGGAAAGAGAGCCTGTCTCTCAGGACGGACGAGGAGAGAGTCACATAAAGAGTCCCTCCTCGTACATATTTGTCGAGGGTGTATCTTCCGGCCCCGGTGACTTCGTCCCATGCGTCGGCGATCCGCTGGCTGTTCAGTCCGGAGGCTATTTTCATGTTCTTCACGAACATGTCCATAAGCTCGTCCATACCGACGGCTTCGCGGCGCCTGAGGCCCTGCATGGATTTGAAATCCTCGAATGCCATTATACTTCTGTTTTTGTGAAATTACCTGCTTCAGTCTCGAAATAAGCCCTGTCTTCGGTAATCTTGTCGACTATCGACTGGAGCCTTATCTTGTTGCTGTCGGAGATGAAAATCTGACCGAATTCCTGGCCGGCGACCATGGACAGCAGATTGGAGATTCTGCCCATGTCCAGTTTGTCGAACACGTCGTCCAGCAGCAGCATCGGAGGGAAGCCGTAGTTTTTTTTCATCAGCTCATACTGGGCGAATTTGAGGGCGACCAGAAAGGATTTCTGCTGGCCCTGGGAGCCGCATGACCTAATAGGCTGGCCGTTCATGCAGAAGACCAGGTCGTCTCTCTGCAGGCCGACGGACGTGTATTGAAGAATCAGGTCTTTTTCGCGGTTGCGGGCGAGCAGGTCGGCGAGGTCTCCTTTGTCGAGGTCGGAACGGTAGGCTACGGAGACTTCTTCCTTGCCTCCTGATATGAGCTTATAATATTCTTTTACAACCGGTTCGAGCGATTTGGTGAAAGCTTTGCGTGATGTATACACCGAGACGGCGGCCTGGGCCATGCCGGCATCGATGACGTCGAGCAGTCCGGGGTCTGGCCGGCGGTCTTTCAGTATCTTGTTGCGCTGGGCGAGAAGCCGGTTGTATTTCTGGATGGCGGCGAGATATTCCCCGTCCATCTGGGACAGGACGGCGTTGACGAAGCGTCGTCTTTCTTCGCCGGATTCGCTGACCAGGGTAGAATCGGAAGGGGAGACCATGACGACCGGGAGCTCGCCTATATGGGCGGAAATCTTCGGGTATGGTTTGTCGTCTTTCTTCAGTTTCTTTTCTTCGCCGGCGGCGACTCTGAGGGTGAACCGGACTGTCTGGCCGCCGGGCATCGCGTAGACTCCCGCGAGGGAGAACGAGTCGGTGCCATACCGGAAATTGTGCCTGTCAGAGGATGAAAACGAGCTTTTCGTCATCGAGAGGTAGTAGATAGCGTCGATGAGATTGGTCTTTCCTTCGCCGTTGTTTCCGGAAATACAGTTGATGTTGGGCGAGAATTCAAGCTCGGCCAACTCTATGTTCCTGTAGTTCTGGACAACTATTTTCTTTAAAACTGCCATATATATGCAAAGATAAAAAAAATAAGTTACATTGTATGATTGCGTAATTTTTTATAAATTTGCAGACTATTCGGCCTAGGCCGTTTAAAATCGAAAAAATTAACGTTAAATATTATGGCAAAAGCAAATCTTAAAGAGCAGGAGGAAATCCGGCAGGAACGTATCGAAGAGGGAGTTTCAAAAGTTGAGAAATTCTTCGATGAGAACAAGAAAATTATCTGGAGCTGTTTCGGTGCTATACTGGTAGTCGGTCTCCTTGTTTTGTGCTATCAGAAATTCTATCTTCAGCCAAAGTCGGCTGAGGCTCAGGAGCAGATGTTCCCGGCAGAGGCCAATTTCCAGGCAGGGGAGTATGAGCTTGCTCTTAATGGCGACGGCAACAGCCTCGGTTTCGCTCAGATCATCGATGACTACGGTTCTAAGGCCGGCGAAGCAGTGTACCTTTATGCAGGTGTATGCGAGCTTCAGCTCGGAAACTATGAGAACGCTCTCGGTTATCTCAAGAAATACAATGGCTCAGATGCTATTCTTGCTGCCAGGGCATTAGCCTGCCAGGGAGATGCTTATGTCGGTCTCGAGAAATACAAGGAGGCTCTTTCTTGCTTCGAGAAGGCTGCCGCAAGGTCAGACAACATGTTCTCTGCAGCATATCTTCTCAAGGCTGGCGTAGTCTGCGAGGAGCTTGGCGACAGCCAGAAGGCTCTTTCTCTCTACAAGCAGATCAAGGATAAATATCCTCAGTCAAGAGAGGGTTATGATATCGACAAGTATATCTCCCGTATCGAGAACGCACGCTAAAAAATCTTAATTTATGGGAAGAGCATTTGAGTTCCGTAAGGAAAGAAAAATGAAGAGGTGGGGCCACATGGCAAAGGTCTTCACCAAACTTGGAAAGGAAATTACAATAGCAGTAAAGCAGGGTGGTCCTGATGTAGTCGGCAACCCTCGTCTCCGTGCCCTCATGGCCGAGGCAAGAAGCGAAAGCATGCCTAAGGAGAACATCGAGCGTGCTATCAAGAAGGCTACCGAGAAGAATGCCGGAGATTTCAAGGAGGTTGTATTTGAAGGATACGGCCCTCACGGAATCGCTTATCTCGTTGAGACTGCTACCGACAACAATACCCGTACTGTAGCCAATGTCCGCAGCTATTTCACCAAATGCGGCGGCTCTCTCGGTACGAGCGGCAGCGTTGCGTTCATGTTCGACCACAAATGTGTTTTCCGTATCAAGGAGGATCCTGCAAAGCCGGTAGATCTCGAGGAGCTCGAGCTTGAGCTTATCGACCTTGGTCTTGACGAGCTTTTCGAGCAGGAGGTCGAGGATGAGGACGAGAACGTGACTAAGGAGATTGTCATCTATGGCGATTATACTGCTTATGGCGCTATCCAGAAGTTCATCGAGGAGAATGGCTATGAGCTTATCTCCGGTGGTTTCGAGAGGATTCCTAACGTAGACCTCAAGGAGGTTACTCCTGAGCAGAGGGCTACTCTTGACAAACTTACCGGTCTTCTCGAGGATGACGAGGATGTGACCAATGTCTATACTACTCTGAAACCTTCTGACGAAGAGTAGTCTGGCACATACATGATTCTAAAGGCTGGCCCGAAACGGTCAGCCTTTTTTTCATCCTCTGCGACCGTTCTGAATATTTAAACATAAAAGTACTCACTCCTCAATTATTTTTGGACTGCAAAATTAAAGAGTCGCAGATAAACCGGCAATCCCTATTTGTTGGTAATTTGGCGCTGAAGCGTATCTTCTCTCCTGTCTTTTGTGAAGATTGTAGTTTTTTTTTGTAAATTCGAACGACTAAAACAAACGCTTATTATCATGAATTTAGAACAGCAAATCCAGGACGCCATCAAGGAAGCCATGAAGGCTAAAGATACGGTGGCGATGAATGCAACCCGCGCAATCAAAGGTGAGATATTGCTTTTCAAGACTGCTGAGGGCGGTTCAAAGGAAGTTTCCGACGGAGACATACTCAAGATGATCCAGAAACTTGTGAAGCAGAGGAAGGAAGCTGCCGAGCAGTATGTAGCTGCAGGCCGCAAGGATCTCGCAGACAATGAGATCGCCGAGGCTGCGGTCATGGAGAAATACTTGCCGGCACAGCTTTCTGCCGAAGAGGTCAAGGCCAAGATCCAGGAGATAATCACCCAGACCGGCGCCTCTACGATCAAGGATATGGGCAAGGTCATGGGGCTTGCCAACAAGGCTCTCGCCGGACTCTCCGACGGCCGCACGATCTCGACCATAGTAAAACAGCTACTCAGTTAAAATATAGAATAAGAGCTTACATCGCCAGCTTGTCTACGGATTAGCTGGCGATTGTCGTTTATATGGCCGTAGCAATAAGATTGCGATTATTTGTATCGTTTAATCCCCAATAATTGGGATTGCCACACAGCGACAATCTCTCGACCTTTGTGCCTCGAAAAAACCGACACAAAGATGAGACTAACATTTAGATTATTGCCCGCAATGTTGTTCCTTAGTATCTGCTCATATGCGCAGAATGGGACAGGAAAGATAAAGGGCGTTGTAATGGATGACTCCGGAGACGAAGCATTGACCGGAGCCACATTGATAATTGAAGAACTAAAAATAGGGGAGACCGCCGGAAAAGACGGAGACTTCTCTTTCTCAGGGCTGAAGGCCTCGACCTACACTGTAAGCGTGGATTACATGGGATATGTTGCCCAGTCTAAGAAAGTCACGGTGACGGCCGGCCAGACCTCTCAGGTAAATTTCTATATGAAGCCCGAGCCTCTTTCTCTGGCACAGGCCGTAGTCCTCGGAAAAAGCGAGGCGAGAAAGGTGCGCGAACAGGCAATGCCCGTATCCGTAATCAGCATGAAGCAGCTCCAGGGAACTGTGAGCGACGTGCAGGGAATCCTGGCGAAGACTGTCGGGGTGACCGTGCGTTCCTCTGGAGGAGTCGGCAGCGCCTCCAGGCTGTCCGTACGTGGCCTTGAAGGAAAAAGGATCGGCTTCTTCATTGACGAGGCTCCTATGAATGACCAGTCTGACTTCATCGACCTGAATGACATCCCGGTAGACATGATCGACAGGATCGAAATCTACAAGGGCGTCGTTCCTGCCAAGTTCGGCGGTTCTTCGATGGGCGGTGCGGTCAACATCGTGCTGAAAGAATATCCGGACCATTATGCGGATGTCAGCTATTCACGTGAATCATTCAACATGAACCAGGCCCAGACTGTATTCAAGAGGAATCTCCGAGAGGCCGGAATAGTATTCGGCATCGGCGGTGGCTATACTGATGCCGAGAACAGCTATACGATGGAATCCCCATATGTCAAGGGCCTGAAGATCAGGAGGGACCATGACCGCTTCAGAAAAACTCTGTTTGGAGGAAGCCTGAAGGCAAGGAAATGGTGGTTTGACAAGGTCGAGTTTGAACCGGCATTCGTGCACACTTACAAGGAGGTTCAGGGAATTGAAACTGACATACGAAAGGCTCATACTACGTCCAGCATGTTTGTCATTTCGAACAAACTGGAAAAAGATGATTTCTTCATCGAAGGACTAGACCTTGACATGAGCAGTGCGGTGGCGTACTCGGAGGCATGTCTGGTAGATACGGCCAAAGTATGGTACGACTGGGTAGGTAACTCATATCCGACATCGTCAATTTATGGAGGGGAACTCGGTAACAGGTTTGCGTCCGATTCCAAGAACATCAAAAAGACTTTTGTAAACAAGCTGAATCTCGAGTATCTGATCGACAGCCATAATTCCGTCAGCATCAACTCTGTTGTCACCCTCGCTAACGGTTCTCCGTCTGACCCTATGAAGGAAAAGAGCCTGGGCAAGAAGACAGACTTCGATTCCAGGATGAGAAGCTGGGTGGGAGGATTGACCCATGATTTCCGCGCAGCAGGAGACAAATTCCTTAACTCCCTTACAGTCAGGTATTACTGGTATTCTACCAAGACCAAATATCAGAACGTTTACACAAACACTCCTGCCGAGGATATTTCAATTAACAAGTCTAGCCTGGGCTTCAGCGATGCAATGCGCTACCGTATCACTCCGGCGTTCATGGCAAAGCTTTCCGGAGGCTACGACGTCCGCATTCCTGCGGAAAACGAATTGCTTGGGAACGGATATACGATCATACCTTCAGAGAAGCTGCTGCCTGAACGTAACATGAGCATAAATGCAGGTCTTCTGTATGATGTTGCAGGAACTCATCCAAGCAACCTTCAGGTTGAGCTGAGCGGTTATTACATGTATCTCAAGGACATGATCCGTTTCGCCAAGGGAATCTTGGGAGCGCAGTATCAGAATTTCGGCGAGATGAGGACTCTCGGCGCCGAGCTGGAGGTCAAGGCGGACATTTTCCCATTCCTCTACGGATATGGAAACGTGACTTACCAGGACCTGCGCGATGTCAGGGAAAAGGAGGAGGGAAGCAACCTTCCTAATCCTACGAAAGGAAAGAGGATGCCTAACATTCCTTATTTCATAGCAAATGCCGGACTGGAATTCCATAAGGAGAATCTTTTCGGCGGTAAAGACCAGAACACCAGGTTCTTCGCAGACATGGCCTTCGTCGAGGAATATCTCTATGATTTCGAGATTACGGATGATGTAAAGCGCCGTATTCCGAGAAACACGACTATAGATCTTGGATTCGAGCACAGCTTCTTGTACCAGAGACTGTTCATATCCGGAAAAATCAAGAATGTGACAGATGCGAAGGTTCTCTCGGAGTTCAACCAACCGTTGCCTGGACGCAGTTTTGGCATCAAGCTTCGCTACATCTTCAGATAGACATAACACACAACTTAAATTTTTTAAAATGAACGTAAAGAACAGTTGGCGACTTATCGCCTTGAGTGCAATGATGCTTGCATGCGCATCATGCGGAAAAGATGATTCAGACGATCCTGCACCGGACAAACTTTTCGGAGGAGAAGGAAACGTCCTCATTGAGACTACAGTCAAGAATTCTGACGGCGCAAGCGGACAGTCATATCTCCAGCAGATTCCGCAGATATCAAGTTCTGTAAACATGTCACAGGGTATTCAGATAGGATTCTCGGCAACCATCTCGACAGTAGGTAATGACGTCTTCGTGTTCCCTGAGTTTGGAACAGCAGGCAAACAGAGCATCGTCAAGTACGAGCATACCCCAAAGGGACTGAAATTCGCCGGTGAAATGCAGATTATCCCTAATTCGTATCCTGTCAACCTTACAAAGATTTCGGAAGACAAGGCATACGTGCCTATGTACAACCTTGGAAAGGTGCTTGTCATTAACCCGAAGACTTTAGAGAAGACAGGCGAGATCGACCTTACAGAATATGCATTCAACGACAGTAGCGCGGATCCGGCATACGGCCTGCTGCTTAATGGATATTACTACCTTCCGCTCAACCAGATTGGAGCCAACTGGATGCCATATAACGAGTACAGACAGGTAGATGTCGCAATAATAGACGCGTCTTCTGACAAAGTGGTTAAAGTGATAAGCGAAAAGGCCAGCGGGCTTTGTTTCCCGACACGTCCGTTCCTCAAAGATATGATCTTTGTCAGCGAGCAGGGCGATATCTATGTCGCATGCGCAGGGTACTTCGGATACAATCCGGAATATGTAAAAAACGGCTTTGCATGCATTTCTGCTTCAAAAAATGAATTCGACGAGAGCAAGACATGGGACATCAGCGGTACTGAAATCGAAGGATGTGACTATAAGGCTTCGACGATCTATAACTGCAAGTATATCGGAAACGGAAAGGTAGCTGCATATGTCGGAGTCCTTGAACTCATGGGAGACAATCCTTATACTGCAAGGAACTCCATGGCAGTGATTATTGACCTGAATAAGAAGACTATCAAGAAAATCGAAGGCGTACCATATACCGACGGCCACAGCGTGGTCATCGAGTATCATGGAGGAGAAGTGCTTTTCTCTTCATTCGGAGTAGACAAGGCCGGCATCTTCGCCTATAATCCGGCCACGGAAGCCGTCAGCCATCTGATGGCATCAAGCGTGAATATCGCTTACCTTCACTTCTTCGAGTAGTAGCAGGGGCGTAAAATACCCATAAATAGGGATTGTATACTAGGCTGATACCCAGTAATTTTGTGTCTGTTAAAACCAAAATTATATGAAACGGTCAAGTGTACTATCCCTTTTCTTTTGCGCAATCCTCTGGCTTGCTGCAATCTGTCTGTTTGCATTTACCGGCAGCATACATCCCGCATGCTATGCATACGCAGGTACATTCATTCCATTCGTGTTCGCACTCATCTATCTTTATGCGGCATCAAAGCTGAAGAATTTCGGAGTTGCGACTATCCTGAACGGATTCCTGCTTGCCGTATTCCTGATCGTCGGGGAGGCCGATGCAGTGATGGCTGTCATCTTCATCGTGCTGGCAGTGATTTCCGAACTCCTGAGGAAACTTTATGGATATGATACCAGGAAAGGTACCAGGCTGAGTTTCATTCCGATGGCATTCACATTCTACGGATATGTATCTCACTGGTGGACAGACACTCCAGGATCTCTCCAGGCCGCGATAGAAGAAATGCCGGAAGGCTATGCAGCCAAAATGGAGCCGGTAATCGCCAACATCCCGGTGCTCGTGGTCATGATAGCGCTTGTCGTCCCTGTCTCCATCCTCGCGATGCGGCTCGCCGAGAAAATATTGAAAAAATAATCTTCAAACTAAATCCATAACGTATTGACAAGGCTCAAATCCGCCAGGATAAGAGCCTTGTCAATGTTTTATATGATATGATTCGGTTTATTTGTTCTTCGGGAGAGGATTGCCGGGAGCGGAGGCTTCGGCGTCGTTTTCGTCGAGCTTGAATATCATGAATTCAGGATTTTCCTTGGTGTAAGGTTTCCATACGCCTCCGTCAGGACCGTTAGGGTCGCCATATTTGGCGAAATTGGTCCATGCTCCGATCATCTTGTCGGAAAGATCCCAGTCGCCCTGGGTCCATGGTCTCCAGCAATGCTCGAGAGATTTGAAGACAAACCAGAGGTCGGATGAGTGGAAAGCGCCTTTCAGGACGTTTGCACGGCCGTCGGTAGGAAGAGGACGGGCGAACTGATATGCATAGGCTTTCTGGCCGAGTTCTTCGCGATTGATACAGAATGCTGCGATTCCATCGCCCATGTCGCCCATGTCGTCCTGTGTGAAACCGATCATATAAGGAACCTGATGGAGAGTATTCGAGAGAGCCGCTTCGTCGAATTCACGAAGGAGGACCTTGCCGTCAACAATAGGCTGCATAGTAAGACGGGCCCACTGTCCTGTAGCGCTGAAATAGATGTTTCCGAGGGCATAGAGAGTCTCTGTAGAAGCTGAGCGCATCTTCTTGAGGTCGGTGAGGCCGCCCCAGTCAAGAACTTCCTTGGACTTCTGCTGAGCCTCGTCGAGAGTCATAGGAACTCTTGGAGCGCGTCCGAGACCGCCTGCACTCATGATTATAGCCTTATTGAAGAGACCTTCTGTAAGAGGGGATTCGCAGAGGAAGCGGACGCTGCCGCCGCCTGCGCTCTGGCCGAATATCATTACATTTTCAGGATCGCCGCCGAACTGCTCGATGTTCTTGCGGATCCACTTGAGAGACTCGATCTGGTCGAGAAGTCCATAGTTGCCGGAGACTCCGTAAGGATTCTCGGCAGCGAGCTCAGGATGGGTAAGGAATCCGAATATTCCGAGACGATAGTTTATTGAAACGAGGACTACTCCTCTCGCAGCCCATTCCTTTGCGTCGAATTCCGGCTCTGAGCCCCAGCCTTCGCGGAAGCCGCCGCCATGGATCCAAAGAGCTACAGGGAGCTTCGCGTCAGTCTTGCCTGGAGCAGGGGTCCATACATTGAGATAGAGACAATCCTCGCTGTATGGAGCTTCGTCTCCGTATCCCCATTCTGTCGTATAGCCGCCAGGATAATGGACGCTCTGGTAGCCCGGATGGCCGAATTTGTCGGCGACCAGTACTCCTTCCCACGGAACTACCGGCTGTGGAGCTTTCCAGCGAAGCTCTCCGATCGGGGGTGCTGCATAAGGGATTCCACGATAGACATAGACGTCTTTGAGCTCTGTCTTAACGCCCTGGACTTTTCCGCCTTCTATGTCAAGGACGGGATTTACAGCCTCGCAACCCATAAGTGCAAGTGCCATCAGAATGATTAAAGGTTTCTTCATAAAGAGAGATTATTAGTTTACCGTTATGGCAAATATAACCCTTATCCCCGACCTTGCAACCCCTCTGAAATCATAGTGTAATAAAATGAACGATTATTAAACGAAATTGAGGATATGCGATAAAAATGATGTATCTTTGTCACAAACACTAATACTTTATTATGCACGTTAAACAACCATTTCTTATCGGCGGTCTGCTGCTTATGTGCACAGCCGCCTGCGTCAACCCACTCAAATCTGAAGTGGATCCTTTCATAGGAACCGGATTCCATGGTCATACATTCCCTGGAGCCACCACTCCTAACGGCCTTGTCCAGCTCAGCCCGGATACCCGTACTGAAGACTGGGATGCCTGCAGTGGCTATCATTACAGCGATGACGCCATCCTCGGTTTCTCACACACTCACCTCAGCGGCACTGGCTGTGCGGATCTTGGAGACTTCCTTTTCACTCCGGCTATCGGAAATGTGACTGAAGTCGACGGAAAGTACTCGATAGCCCCGCTTCCTTTCTCACATGACAATGAAACAGCCGCTCCCGGTTATTACAGCGTGAAATTCCCGGAAAGAGGCATCGACGTCGAGCTTACGGCAACTGCCCGCACCGGCGCCCATAAATATATCTTCAAAGGTGAAGGCAAACGCCATATCCTCATCAATCTCGTCCATGGAATGGGCGAGCCTGAAATCCACGAAGTTTCGGTCTCTCAGGTAGGCCCTGACGAAATCACCGGAACTAAGGTTCAGTCATGGTGGATCTCAGGACGTGGAGTCTATTTCAATGCTAAATTCTCCGAACCTATCGAGGAATACGAGCCAAAGGGTGACACTCAGGTTCTGCTTACTTTCGCTGAAAATGTCAAGAAACTCGAGGTCCTCGTAGGTATTTCCATGACAGACGAGGCAAATGCCAAGACAAACAGGATCAAAGAGACGGAAGGCAAGTCATTCGACGAAATCAGACTCGAGGCTACCAGAATCTGGGATGATAAACTCGGCGTAATCAATGTGGAAGGTGGTAGCGAGGATCTCCGCAAGGTATTCTACACCTCCCTTTACCACACCATGATCACTCCTAACCTCATCAGCGACTGCGACGCCAAGCCGTTCTACTCGACTCTCTCCCTCTGGGATGTCTTCAGGACATGGGCTCCGCTCGAGAATCTCATCGATCCTCAGCTGATCTCCGGAATGATTGACAGCATGCTGGAATCATACGACCGCAACGGCATCCTTCCTGTATGGCCTCTCGCTCATGGTGAGACCTGGTGCATGATCGGTTATCACAGCATCCCTGTAATCGCTGACGCATGGCTTTGCGGCATCCGCACATTCGACGGCAACAAGGCCCTCGACGCAATGGTTTCTTCATCAAATCAGGACGAGACTTCCCCTGGCTACAACAAGTATGGCTATGTGCCTTCAGACCTCTATGGCCAGGCCGTTTCCGAGACTCTCGAGATGGCTTACGATGACTGGTGCATCGCCAGAATGGCTGAGGATCTCGGCAGAAAGGACATCGCTGAAGAGTACTTCGCCCGCTCAAAGAGATACGAAAATCTTTTCGATCCTTCTACCCGTTTCTTCAGAGGAAAGAACAGCGATGGCAAATGGGTTGACAACTTCGATCCGCTCGTGAAGACCGACGATTATACAGAGGCGATTCCTTGGCAGTTCAGATTCTTCGTTCCTCATGACTTCGCCAATTTCGAGAAACTTATGGGCGGACGCGAAAAGACAGCGGCTGCTCTCGATTCTCTCTTCACATATGAGGCTATCGAGGTCACCGATGAAATCCTTGACATGACCGGTCTTATCGGAGAATATGCCCACGGAAACGAGCCTAGCCACAATATGGCTTATCTGTTCTACTTCGTGGACCAGCCGTCCAAGTCCCAGCACTATGTCCGCAGAATCCTTAACGAGCTCTATACAGCTACTCCTGAGGGGATCTCAGGCAACGAAGACTGCGGTCAGATGTCAGCATGGTACGTAATGTCGGCTCTTGGTATCTATCCTGTATGCCCGGCATCCGGACAGTTCTATTTTGCCGCTCCTCTGTTCAGCAAGGCTGAAGTCAAGCTCGGCAACGGAAAGGTTCTTACCATCCTCGCAGATCATCCTGAGTATGAATATATCTCCGGCGTAACCTTCAACGGCGAGCCGGTCGAAAACAACTATATCACTTACAACGAACTTCTCAAGGGCGGTGAACTTTCATTCACGCTCTCCAAAGATCCTGTAGAGTAACAGTTGTCATACGTAAATAAAATTGTCGCATATCTCATGACGGGATATGCGACAATTCTTTTTTGGGGGTATGTCTTACTTGGAACCCTTTTTCAGCCAGCGCTCGGTAAGCCAGGTCCTCACTGGAAGGTCATACACCTTATACACGCCCCAGGCCACTATGACCGAGATTACGAGGACTCCTGCAGATATCGCAATTTTAATCCAAAGAGGAGCGTCCGGATGCGCCCTGTGGAAGGAAAAATGCATGTAAATGAAGGGATAATGGGTAATGTACAGCGGATAGGAGATTTCGCCGAGCCATTTGCAGACCTTCGTAGAAATGCTGTGTCTTGTCTGGCTTCCGGCTCCGATCAGTACGATGACAGGGAAGAGAAGCAGAATGCATACGGCCTGATATAAGCCGTCAGAAACGCCGTGCCGGCCTCCTACGCAAGGGATGCTGAAGAGGACGACCAGCATGATCGATGCCCACCAGAAGCCTCCTTTGAGATGCAGAGGGCTCCCGCTGGGATTGCTCTCCGATCTGTATGAAGGGAGTATTCTGGAAATCAAGAGTCCGCAGAGGAAAGGATAGGACAGTCTGGTGAGGCCGACATAAATCTGGTCGGGAGTGATGCACCAGCCTCCGACTACGCTGAAATGCGGGCCGCCAGGAAAGAACTTCAGTACATCCCAACCGAGGGTCAGGTCGAGAGTGAAGAACGCGGCCACGGCCATAAGAACGGCCAGACCCCATTTCGGGAGTCTCCTTAGTACCAGGGCGTAAAGGATGTTCCCCAGGTATTCGTAAGTAAGCGACCAGTTCGGCCCGTTGAATGTGTTCATCTCGGCCCAGCCGCGCATGTCCAGCGAAGGAGGGCACGGTATCATGAGCAGACCCATGAAAAAGCAGAGAAGGAACATCCAGAGACTGATGTCGAGGATTTTCGGGAAAGCGGAAGCCTGGAAGAATAACAGGCTGGCTCCTATTACGGTCCCGGCAATCACCATCGGATGCAGTCGGGTAAGACGACGCTTGAAGAAGCCCCAGGTCGTCATTCTGTCCCATCGGTCGTCATATGCGTATCCGATCACGAAGCCGGAAAGCACAAAGAAGAAATCCACGGCAAGAAAGCCATGATTAATGTGCTGCAGGCCCCCTTCAGGGCAATAATTTTCAAAAAAATGGAAGAGTATCACCATGAAAGCGGCAACTCCTCTCAGGCCATCGAGAATGTCATACCTCGGTTTGGAGGAAAGATAAATGTTTTGTTTCATATTATATAGCGGGTTTCTAAATTATCGTTAGTGCGATGCGGGCGCAGGCCTCGGCATCGGCGAGGGCATGATGATGCTGAGAAAGATCATATCCGCAGGCGGCCGCGACCGTCTGGAGCTGATGGTTCGGGAGCTGACAGCCGAAATGGCGTCTCGAGGCGGCCAGAGTATCATAGAAAACATAGTCCGGATAGTCCATCCGATATACCTGGAAGACTTCCTTAAGGCAACCTTCATCGAATCGGCTGTTATGCGCGACAAGCGGGAGTCCTTCGATCAGAGGTGCTACTTTTTCCCATACATACGGAAACACCGGGGCGTCTTCCGTATCTTCAGGTCCCAGGCCATGCACTTGCCTGCAGAACCACTGGTAATATTCCGGTTCCGGATGGATAAGGCTGTAGAAGCGATCTACGATCTCTCCGTCGCGTACGATCACTACTCCTACGCTGCATACGCTGGACCGGCATTCGTTTGCCGTCTCGAAATCTATTGCTGCAAAATCTTTCATTCTCTGCCAGTCTGGTCTTGTTCGGATGCCGAATATAGCTTTTTTCAGTTATTTGTGCAATTATCTGTCGGAGAATAACGCTATGTTTTACATATCAAGATTTTCTTATAGATAATTAAGAAAGAAAATGCTAAATTTGCTCCGCACTAATAACTCACAATAAAAAACACTAATTAGCTCGCACACTATGAGAAAAAGATTTTGTTTTGTCGCCTTGACCGTTTTCTTAGGCGCAAGTATCAATGTCTCTTGTCAGCAGGAGACTGTCGACAAGAATGACCTCCCTGAGGAAAGTTTGGAAAATGTCCGTTTTACCACATCGCTGGCTGACGACCTGCTTTCAACGAAGACCACTATGAACCGTAGCGGAAGCAACGTAACATTCAACTGGCAGACAGGGGATAAGCTTGCTATCAGGCAGATACACCACCGTCAGGGTTTTACGGAACCGATAATCCAGATGCAGGCGACCGATGGTCTTACAAGTACTTCAAATCCTGTGTTTACAGCCGGATTCCCTGTAGTGAATCTGAATAAGATTCTCGAGTATCCCGGACATAGCGGAAAGAAGTTTATGTATCAGGCATTCTATCCGTCTTCACATGCTCAGCTTAACCCTTCGAACAAGGGCGATCTGGCCGGATGCGTGAGACTTGCCATTCCTTACCAGCAGAAACCTAAGGCCAATTCATTCGACCCGGCTGCCGACCTGCTGTATTCAGATCCTGTATATCTGGCCACCCAGAGCGCATCTGATATAGCCGGCTCTTCTCCAACTTTGAAATTCAACCGTCTTGTAGCTATAGGAATAATGACATTGAATAACCTCGATATCCCTTCAGGTGACAAGCCTTCGACTGTCGAGTTCATTTCGATGTCCCAGGGCCTTCCGCTCGCCGGTAATGTCGCAGCACGTCATACTACCGACGAATTCTCTCTGGATAACATTATCTGCAGCTTCAGCAAGAATTCCATCACCATGGACTGCGCGAACCTTTCCGTAAGCAACAAGACTCTCGTACTGCATTTCACCTGTCTCCCGGCAGCATTCACGGCAGGGAAGACCTTCAAGGTAAGGGTTACCACAAAGAATAACAGGAATTACGAGAAGACTGTCACCGTGCCGTCCGGAAAAAGCCTCGAATTCTTCTCAGGCAAGGCTACCGCTTTCTCTGTCAACATGAACGGGACTGCCGTGTCCGGCACCACGAGCGACTCCGTGGCTCCTGTCTCCAAGACCGTAACCATGATGACATACAATGTATGCATATTCGACATGTATAACAGGTTGGTTGAAAACAAATCATTCCTTGCTGACCGCAATATATATGATGATATCGCTGCTGTCATAAATGCAACCGGGGCAACTCTTGTCGGTCTCAATGAAGTTGACAATAATCGCGAAAGAACGGGCTATGTCAACCAGGCAAGCCAGCTCAAGAGCCGGATGAACGCGCTGCGTCCATCAGGGCAGAAGACATGGAAACACCATTTCGCCGCAGCGATAGCCTACTCCGATAATGAAGGATACGGGAATGCTGTTCTCTTCGACTCTGCTGAACATCCGGAGATTACCTCCCGCAAGATTCCGCTTCCAAATAAAGATGCGTCTGGCCATACCATCTCTTACCCTATATGGGATTCCAACGGAAACCAGACTGGAACCAAGAATGAGGAGACTCGCTGTGTCTCTGTCCTGGAAACCGAGGACTGTGTGTTCGCATCTGTCCATATTGGATTGTGCGATGCGGGAAGACAGCGTCAGGTTGACTCTCTGAACAAATGGTTCAACAGTCGTTACTTCAACTGCGACAAGCCTGTTTTCCTGTGTGGTGACTTTAATGCTACTCCTGAAATCGTTCCAGGAGACTATAACGCTATGATAAACGTCGATGAGCTTATGGGACCTGACTGGGTGCGTGTCACAGCTGACATGCCGCTGACCCATCCTAGTAAGCGTCCATTCACAAACAAGCGCCTGGACCATTTCTTTGTCTATCAGCATTCGACCGTCCATGATGTCACCCTTACCAGTGAGATGGTCGTAAGAAATCGTTACGATCAACTTGGCATTGGGACCCGGGATAATCAGGAAATGATATTATTGTCCGACCATTATCCGGTCGTCGTGACATTCACATGGACGCCGGCCGACCAGCTCGGCTTCTCCAGCAACTTCGGTGACAACAACAAGGCAGGGAAGAACACAACCCTGGTAAACGTCAGCAACAGCTTCTAAAGTCATCCGACTAATATGATAAAAAAAGGCTTGCCGGTCCGGCAAGCCTTTTCTATTTGAAAAAACTCTGGACTATTTGGAGAGAGAAACACTCGCACAACGGCTGTGTTCCTGATAAGTAGGTTCTGGGCTAACCTTCTTCATGGCCCCAGGAAGAAGGCACCAGACAACTTTCGCCCTGCATCTCGAAAACACTGTCATACTTGAGTCTTAGATTTTCTTCCATACGTTCGTTATTCGCTATCCTACCTCTCTTTTGAAAACGTCCATCTCAGGAACGTGGTATTCGAGTTTCTGATTCTCTTCCATATAACTCTTTTTGGGAGTGAAAAATAATTTGGAAACCAATATAGTTATTTCCAGTTATAGAAACAATTTTTTAGCGCGAAGATGATACTCGAAGTGCTCGTTGGGACCACAGGGAATACAGGGTTGGGGCATAGGAACCTGTAATGATGGGGTTGATCAGTTGCATCCAGTATATTATATTAGCGTTCAAAGTGAAAAAGAGAGTGATTCAAAGGGCAAAATTTGCCCTTTGAATTGCACTATGGAAGAGTTGGCCGTGCTGCGATTCTTAAAAGAGAATCCTAAAGCTACCCAAGAAATGACGGCCAAACATATACATCGCTCGGAAAGGACTGTCAAATCAATGACAGTCCGTCTTACCGAGAAAGAATACCTTGCCCGCAAGAACGGCAAGCGTGATGGCTGATGGGAGGTGCTGGTAGACTTGCCGACACTCTAGTACACTCTCTGTGTACGAAATTGTATCTTTTTCTTCGTAACTTTCTGCGTAAGTTCTGATTGCTTGCATGGCATAGATTTTTGCCTCACCAACCGCTTTTTCTGCACCATTCCATTTAATTTGATGCAGATAATTGTGGAATGAGGCAGAAAAACGCTATCTTTGCACTACAAAACTGACGCGCTATGCATGAGTTTGATTTCATAAACCGCCCCAAAGACCTCCTCACTCCGGAAGTCGTCAGCATCCTGACACGCCTCCATGAATGCCGTGGCAGGCAGGAACTTTTTATTGAAGCTGAGGCTGATGTGCTTACAGCTTTGCTGGAGGTGGCGAAAATCCAGAGTACCGGTGCATCAAACCGCATCGAGGGGATCTATACTACCGATGAGCGCCTGAATGCTATTGTCCGGGACAAAGTCAAGCCTCGCAACCGCAACGAGGAAGAGATTTCCGGCTATCGCGATGTCCTAGCCACCATCCATGAATCCTATGAATATATAGCGCCGCGTCCCAACAACATCCTGCAGCTGCACCGGGATCTCTATTCCTTCAGCAGCAGCGCTGTTGGCGGCGTGTATAAGAATTCCGACAATATCATCGCGGAGAAGCACGCAGATGGCACGGAAACAGTCCGCTTCCGCCCGGTGCCGGCCTACCAGACGGCCGATGCCATACTGAACCTCTGCACCAGATACAACGAGGCCATTGAAGCCGGAACTTACGACCCGCTCCTTCTTATGCCGGTGTTCATCTTGGACTTCCTCTGCATCCACCCGTTCAACGACGGGAACGGCCGTATGAGCCGCCTCTTGACACTCCTTCTGCTTTACCGCGCCGGATTCATCGTGGGCAAGTACATCAGTATCGAGATGCTCATCGAGAAGAGTAAAGATTCCTACTACGAGGCTCTGCAGGCCAGCTCCCAGAACTGGCATGAGAACGGCAACGACTACGTTCCTTTCCTCAAATACATGCTGGGCGTGGTGGTCAAGGCTTACAATGAATTCGAGGACCGCGTTGAGCATCTGCGCCACCGGAAAATGTCCAAGGCCGACCGCATCAAGGACCTCATCGAGAAGACGCCCGGGAAGATTTCAAAGAAGGAAATCGCCCAGGCCTGCCCGGATATCAGTGTTACCACCATTGAGCGCACTCTGGCTGAACTTGTGGCTAGTGGATTTATCGATAAGGTCGGTGTCGGGCGTGCTACGGCCTACGTAAAGAAGTAACGTTGAGAAAATAAAAGAATCTGGATGTGACTGGCTCCTGTAGCCGGTCACATTGTCTATAAGGATGGGCACTATGATTCGTGTACGAAATGACTACGATTCAAAATAATGAAGAATAATATTTTCGGAGGCCGGAGGCCGACCGAAGGGGGCTCGCGTAAGCGAGGCGGGGGAATCCTTTCCCCCGTCCCCTGGGGGTGCAGGGGGATAATAGCGGAGAAGCCAACGGCTTCGAAGCGGCGCTCCACAAAAAAAGCCCGGCAATCTGCCGAGCTTTTTTTGTGGAGCATAGGAGAATCGAACTCCTGACCTTTTGAATGCCATTCAAACGCTCTACCAACTGAGCTAATACCCCATTCTGTTTTTGCGACTGCGAAGGTAGGCAAATCTTTTATAATTTTCAAATTTTTGTGAAAAATTGCTAACTTTGATAATCACGCATAATAACACGAGATATGTTCAATCAGGAAGATATACGCCAGATTCAGAGTAATGGAATCAGCCTCAAGACAGTAGAGCGTCAGATAGACCGGTTTAAGAAGGGATTTCCGTGGATGGATATAGTCAATGCGGCTAATCCGGAGAGGGGAATTGTCGTTCTTGACGAAGCCGGGGCAGACGCGGCTGTGCGATATTATGAGACCGCGACGATAGCAGGGAAGTGCAAATTCGTTCCTGCCTCAGGTGCAGCATCACGCATGTTCAAAGATATCTTTGCCGGACTTTCGACCCTCGAAGGAGGGGAAGACGTCCCTTCTGATTCCGCCGTGGCCAGGCTCGCTGCGGCGATAGAGAAGTTCGCATTCTATACGCCCGAGCTCTTCGGAAAGCCGGAGGACAGCCCGGAATACCGTCGTAACGTCGCCTTAAAGCTGTTGACAGACGCCGGCCTCGGATATGGATCAAAACCTAAAGGAGTCCTCGAATTCCACAGATACAAAGACGAGACCCGTACAGCCTTCGCAGAGCATCTTGTCGAAGCGCAGGAATACATGAGAAACGACGATGGTTCGGCGAATCTTACTGTCACTATCTCCCCGGAGCATCAGGAGCTGTTCGAGGCAGAACTGGCGAAGGTCAAGGCTAAATTCGAAAAGAAATACGGCGTGCATTACAATATCCGCTTCACATATCAGGACAAATCTACCGATACAATCGCCGTTGACATGAAAGACAAGCCTTTCCGCACTGATGACGGCAGACTGCTGTTCCGTCCTGCCGGTCACGGGGCGCTCATCCATAATCTCAACGCCGTCGAAGAGGAACTCGTCTCCATCAAGAATATCGACAACGTTGCTACGGAGAAATACCTTCCTACGACATCCAGATACAAGAAAGTCCTCATGGGCAAGGCCCTCGAGCTCAGAGATAAGATATTCTCATATCTTCGCGCTCTCGATGCCGAACCTGATCCGGCTGCAGGATCATGCCGCCGTCTCTGCGACATGATAGAGGCTTTCCTGGACATGGAACTCTGTATCCGGCTGCCGCTGACCGTCGATCCGAAAGCCAGAGTCGAGATGCTGCGCTCGAAGCTTGACAGGCCTGTCCGCGTCTGCGGCATGGTCAAGAACGAGGGCGAGCCCGGCGGCGGACCGTTCATCATTAAGGGCAAGGACGGCACCACGAACCTCCAGATACTCGAAAGCGTCCAGATCAACAAGGACGACCAGGGGGCCATGTATACGCTCAAGCATGCGACTCATTTCAATCCGGTCGATCTGGTATGCTGCCTGAAGAATTACAAGGGCGAGAAATTCGATCTTCTGAAGTATGTCGATGAGGACGCTGGATTCATCAGTTCTAAGAGCTTCCAGGGCAGGGAACTGAAGGCGCTTGAACTTCCGGGGCTTTGGAATGGAGCCATGAGCGACTGGAACACTCTGTTCGTCGAAGTCCCTCTGGAGACGTTCAACCCTGTCAAAGTGGTTCTGGACCTGCTCAGACCTGCGCATCAATAGTAAACTTCACATAAAAATATTAAGGGCGGCTCGCAATGTACGGGCCGCCCTTTTATCAAATAAACTAACTGCTAGAAGGTGTAGAATACATTGTAACCATTGCTCCAGGTCACGTCGCTGTTGACCAGGCGGATAGAGTATTCAGGCCTGTCCTGGAGACGGGGCTCGGCGTCAGGCAGCCAGATGGCGAGCTTGTCGCCTGAGACGATGTTCTGCGGAAGGGAGACGTTGACAGTATAAGTATATGAGCCTCCGTCCGAAGCCACCTTGCGGATATCTCCTACATTGTTCTTGAGGATCACAGGGGTGCTGCCGTGCAGAAGGACAAGCTTCATAGGCCTCTCGTTCATCACTCGGGCAGCTCCGCTGTTCTTTATCTTCATGGAGACAGTAAGGGTCGAGCCGCTTGTGCGGGCATCGGAGATGGATGCATTGCTAAGATACAGGCGATAGCCGAGCCACTTCTGGATATCAGTCATCCAGCCCTGGGAATACCAGTAACGCATGAGCTTGCTGCCTTTGTCCGGATTGTTCGGATAGGTATAGTAGGCCCTGTCATTGTGCAGATATGAATAGTGCTGGCTGAAGATGGTGTTCCTGACCGTGTTGTAGCTGTAACCAGCCATCTGGGACGGATCCGTATCGGAATACGGTGCTTCGCCGCCGCAGATCAAGTATTCAGACTGGTGCTCCCACATGGTCCTGTCCATGCTGTAAGGGAATGTACCCATGTCTTCGCCTCCGTAAAGGAAAGCGTCGTTGTGGAAGCCTATCCTCTCATTGTCGCCGGTTCCTCCTGGAGAGGTGATTTCTGACCATGACTGGATATGGTTCTTGTCCAGGAAGAATCTCTTGTAATATGGAGCGCGGACTTCGACCTGCCTGCTTGGAGGTACTACGTCCAGAATCTTCCTGAGCACTGTAATCCTGTCGTCAAACCCGGAAACGGAATTTGCGTTGGAACTTGCGCTAGGCCTTTCGAACGGGAAGTAAGTCGTATAATACCATTCGCCGTATGCTCCGATGAAACCGGCCTGTACGACGTAGATGACATCCTTGTTTTCGTCAAGTACGTCTGCCAGGTCATCGAGGTGGTTCTTGATGCGGCTGAGCTTAGGCTCCTGGTAGTCTACCGGATATGAATTCGAATAGCCGAACCTTACGATAGCCTTCTTGCCTGCGGCGCGGACTGCGTCGAACACATCTCCAATCCTGTCGACGACATTTGACGGCAGATGGTCTTTCCTGACATAATCATAAAGGTAGAAGAGGGTCATCACGAGGCTGTTGTCGTCGTATGTGTCCACATATGCTCCCGGAAGGCTGTTTCCATTGAAGTTATACTCGTTCATGCGATACAGGCCCCTCTCCGGATTCACGACGTCTGAGCTCTTCTCATGGAAGGTCAGGTCCTGCGGATTGCCTCCGCTGCCGGAGCCGCCGCTCATGCTGACTGCATACATCGATCCGCCCGGGGCAGGCAGTATGCCCACATGGGTGTAATTTGATGAGTTCGCGCCTGACTGGTCCTGCCAGTTGTTGTTGACGTATGCCCCGACAAGCACGGACGAGCCTGAAAGAAGCGAATGCATGGACCTCTTGTAGCGGATTTCGTAGATGTACGAATTGTCGCCCTCGGTGATGCTGGAGCTGACGTTGTCTCCGCCCCATGACGAGAAGTATGCAGAGCCGTTCTTCCTTAGCCAGCCTCCCATGGCTGAGACTTCGGTAGCCTGCTTGTTCCAGATCCAGTTGCTGGAATTGCTCTGTGAGCCGTCTGAAAGATAGATGTTCAGAACGTTGTCGTAGTTGTGGGTTGTGCTTCCCATCGCTGCCGGATCTGTTTCGAGGTATATATAGAGGTATGTGTCGTCAGCCTTAGCCTTGAAAGCCTTGATGGCAGGATATGAACTGCTCGGAGAGCCGGCAGAAGCCACGGAGCTCCAGTCGATGCCGTAAGCCGAGACGAAGGACGGGTTGATCGTAGTGACATGGCCGCGTGTGACGGAGATGTCTCCGATATGGTCTTCGCTCAGCAGGGTGGTGCTGGAGTATCCTGCGCTGTAATCCTGGACGAGTATGCTGCTGTAGCCCCAGATCGTGCCTTCGGCGTACGGAATATACATTGAAGCCGTTCCGTTGACGACGTTGCAGTAGCGTACGATCTTCTTGTCGCTGCTTGAGGCGGAACTTGCCGGATTCCATGAATAGTAATTGGTGCCGTTGTAGATCTTGAACGAGCCGTTTATCTTGGAACTGCTGGCGGTGAAGGTGAACTTTACCTTCGTGACGCTTGAAGGCAGCCCGGATACGACATATTTTGCCGCGCCGGCGAGGGGAGTGAAGGAGAATTTCTTCCCGGAGGTCTTCGTGCCGTACATCGGCCTGTCGGTGGACGACTGTGCGGAGCTTGATGTCAGATTCCTGTTCTCGTCGACATTGAAATAATAGTGCGAGCTCGAGTAGTAATGCCAGTCGCTGGCAGGATAGAGGGCTACGCTTCCGACCGAAGCCGTCGAAGGAATGGAGCCTGACAGAGTCACGGATGTGCCGCTGCCCTGCGATGTGAAAGTGTAGAATTTAGTGTTGGCGGAGTTGGAAGCGTCAGTGCAATAGACCGATACCTTGTCCCCGGAGTAGATCTTGAAGTCATCGGCTGCCTTGGTCCCTGTGCCGAAATCGGCCTCGAGGGTCACTCTTTTGTAGCCGTCCTGAAGATCTGGCTCTTCTTCCAGCTGCTTCTGGCATGAGAAGCAGAAGGGAAGCAGCATCGCTGCAATTAGGATGATTGGTTTTTTCATTGTTTAATTAATTAAGTGTTCAATATGCGAAATATAGCTCATTTTGTCTGTCGATATTTCCCTTAACGTATTAAATATCAGAAAAAAACGTTTCGAAACGTTTCGTCTCCTTCCTTATGCTGTCCTGGCTTCATTTTCTATTTTCTTTAAATTTTTTCAAAAAATATTTGGAGATTAATTTTTTCTCTCTATCTTTGCAGTGTATTAATAAACTAATACACTAAACAGCATGATTAAAATCAACGACCTCAAATTCAGTTACAACTCGGTTCCGGTACTGACCGGGATCACTACTGACCTGGAAGAAGGTAAGATCTACGGACTTCTGGGAGAAAACGGAGTAGGTAAAACCACACTGCTCACTCTGCTTTGCGGCCTCAAGAAGGTTGAAGCCGGCTATATAGAAACGGACGGTATCGATCCATATAAAAGACTTCCGGAGACTCTCCAGAACCAGTATTATCTTCCTGACGAGGTTGCTCCGGTCAATATGAAGGCTATCAGTTATGCCGAATCTGCCGGAAAATTCTGGCCAAGGTTCGATTTTGACAAGTTCCTCAAGCTTATGGAACTTTTCGAGAATGACCCGCTTAAGAACATGGCTAAGATGTCCGCAGGTCAGCTCAAGAAGACCTATATTTCTTTTGCCCTTGCCTGCAACACAAAGTATCTTTTCATGGATGAGCCTACAAACGGCCTTGATATCCCGTCAAAGACAAGTTTCAGGAGTGCAATCTCAAAATACACTTCTGAATATACTACTGTCGTAATTTCTACCCATCAGGTAAGGGATCTCGAGAACATCATCGATCCGATCATCATTCTGGACAGAAGGGACGTGCTTCTCAATGCTTCGGAATATGAGATTACAAGCAAGCTGTTCTTCGATTATGGCAATACGCTGAATCCTGATTCTCTTTTCACTGAACAGATCCCTGGCGGATTCATACAGGTGTATGAGAACAAGACAGGGGAGGAGAGCAAGATCAATGTAGAAGCTCTCTTCAATACTGTCCATAACAACAAAGAGTATATAAAGAAACTTTTCAGAAAATAATAACCATGAATAATATATTTGATCTTGAAAGATTCGGAAAGTATTTCGTTTACGATCTGAAAACAGCCCGTTCCAACTACGGGCTTACGATGCTGATAGTCGCCGGAGTGCCTGTCATACTCTACGTGTTGTCAATCATTTTCTCGACTATCTTCACCCTGCACATGCAGGCTCCGTCCCTGCCTTTGAGGATCGCGTTCTTCTGTATAGCCACTGTCATTATGTTCATGTCATTCCCGGCTCAGGCTTACGGACGTATCACCGATAAGAAGGCAGGCTCGGAATGGGTGCTTATCCCTGCATCGAAATTGGAGAAGTACCTCTCGATGGTAATTATCACCGGAATAATCGTTCCGCTGGTTTTCTTTGCTCTGTATTTCCTTACAGACGCTATCCTGAGCTTCTTGGATCCTACTTACACCAAGGCGCTTGTCACGGTCAACATCAACGAGGTTACGACTAATTCAGGTATGCAGGGGATATATTTTGCAGGCAGAGGCTTCTGGGTGCTGTTCCTGTCGGCTTCTTCCAGCCTGTTTGCCTTCCTTCTCGGAGCTGTATTCTTCAGGAAGAAGAAAGTTGCCAAGACTGTGCTTGTCCTTATCGGCCTGTCAATCCTCTCAAGTATTATCACTTCGATGATATCTGCTTCTCTTGCCAGATCAGGATTTGATGTCCTGGATTACATCAGGAGATTCATGGCTAGTCCGGACCTCGATTTCAGACTGAATGCGATGATCTTCGCCGATTATCTGTTTACATTCGGAATAGTGCTTGCCGGCATCTGGCTCAGGGTCAAGACAATTAAACACTGACAGCTATGAACTTCGATTCCAATAAACCTATTTACCTCCAGATAGCTGATGTTATCTGCGAGAAGATTCTCTCCGGGGAGTATCTGCCTGACAGCAGGATCCCTTCGGTCAGAGAATATGGAGCCGACATCGGCGTCAATCCAAATACCGTCATGAGGACATATGAAAAGCTCACCACTGACGGGGTAATCTACAATAAGCGCGGCATCGGATATTTCATAAGCCCGGAGGCGAAGAAACTTGTCCTGGAAAACGAAAGGAAGGAGTTTCTTGAGAACGAATGGCCCGCTATCGCCCGCAGGATCGCCCTGCTGGATATTGATAAATCAATGCTTAAAATCTAGAATCATGAGAGTAATTAATAATGTTATAGTAGCTGCTGTCCTCGTACTGTCGTTGAACTCTTGCTTTGTAAGGACTAACGGATTGAGCAGTAATGTAGTTTTCTACCACAGCGACAGTACGAAGGTGATCGACAGAGTGGAAGAACCGTTCACTTCTCTGGAAGTATCTTCCGGAATGGATGTGCAATTCATCCCGTCAACAGAATACAGGGTAGTTGCTGAAGTCCCGAAAAATACACAGTATTTATTCAGCACGGCCGTATATGAGGATGGAAAGCTTATGATCAAGACAGATGAGGCGTCAATTATCGATGTCAGGACCGAAAAGACAAGAATCGAGTTCCGCGATTTCCCTCCTATCAAGGTCTATTGTCCATACCTGACGGCCGTCAAGATCAATGGCTCGGGAGATTTCAGGGCGGATGATCTTACGGTAACAGGGGAATTCAAAGCCGAAATCTATGGATCCGGCGATATCGAGATCAAGAATCTTGTCAGCGATGACTGCAGTCTCTCTATCTTCGGCGCCGGAGACATCGAAGTGAAGAATATCGATGTACATGATCTGAAAGCGTCATTATTCGGTGCAGGCGATATCGATATTGCCGGAAAAGCCGAATCGGCTGACCTGGATATTCATGGGGCCGGGGATATCGATATCCGTAATCTCAATGTCTCCGGAAACATCAAGACCGACTGCAGAGGCGTTGGCTCAGTAAAGATGAAGAAATAACTGCTTCCTGGTTATATATAGTTTGCTTACCTTGCACTCCGCTAGCTATGGCTCTCACGCCACTGCTTCGGAGTGCAATTCTTGTATTTCTTGAACTGACGGTGGAAATTGGAGATATTGTTCATCCCGACTTCGGCACAGATATCGGAAATCATCATGTCCGGCCTTTCGAGCAGAATTTCGGCAGCCCTCTCCAGTCTGAGTTCGCTTTTCCATACACGGAAATCCAGATGAAGATAGCTCTGGAAATATCGCTGCAGGTCGATCCTGGCGACATTGATTTCTCTGGCGAGATCGGCTATGGAAAAATCTGAGCAGAGATCCGGCCCTGAACTGATCCAGGCATCAAGCGACGCCGAAATTGTGTCAAGGGACAATCGCGGATAAGAAGAGGATTTCCTCCCTCGGGCGAGTTTTGCCAAGGGGGCTGTGGGGGACTCTTTGAATTTGATGCTTTGCTCGGACAGTGGTCTGTTGGCAAAACCGAAAAGAAAAATGTTCAGTGGTACCGGAAGGTGCAGGTGGGAAATCATCCTCCGGAGTCTTGTGGTCAGTTGCGGACGATTCATTTGTAAAAAGTTGCGTTTATACAAAAGTAAAGAAAAAATGTTGTAAATTTGCATCTCACTTGTAAATAAATATTCTATATATGTTTGAAAATCTGAGCGAAAGACTCGAAAGGTCATTCAAGATACTTAAGGGAGAAGGGAAAATCACCGAAATCAATGTCGCCGAGACCGTCAAGGATATCCGCAAAGCGCTTCTTGACGCCGACGTCAGCTACAAGGTCGCCAAGGAATTCTGCGATCGCGTAAAGACCAAAGCTCTCGGCCAGAATGTACTGACAGCAGTCAAGCCTCAGCAGATGATGGTCAAGATCGTCCACGACGAACTTGCCGATTTCATGGGCAGCAGCTCTCAGGATATCGATGTCAAAGGTAATCCGGGAATAGTCCTCGTAGCAGGTCTCAACGGTTCCGGTAAGACCACGTTCTCCGGCAAGCTCGCCCTCCATGTCAAGAGCAAGAAAGGCATGAAGGTTCTCCTTGCCGCCTGCGATACTTTCCGTCCTGCTGCCATCGAGCAGCTCAAGGTACTCGGAGAGCAGGTAGGAGTTCCGGTATATACCGAAGAAGGGGAGAAAGATCCTGTACGCATTGCCGAGAACGCCATTAAGAAAGCCCGTAACGAAGGATATTCAGTAGTGATCATAGATACCGCCGGACGTCTCGCCGTCGACGAGGAACTCATGAATGAGATATCCGCCCTCCATAAAGCTGTCAAGCCTACCGAAACCCTCTTCGTGGTCGATGCCATGACCGGTCAGGATGCCGTTGCAACAGCAGAGGCCTTCAACGACAGGCTTAACTTCGACGGAGTCGTCCTCACCAAGATGGACGGTGATACCAGAGGCGGTGCCGCGCTCTCTATCAAGGCAGTTGTCGGCAAGCCTATCAAATTCGTTTCTTCAGGCGAAAAGATGGAGGCCCTCGACGTCTTCCATCCTGAACGTATCGCTGACCGAATCCTCGGCATGGGTGACGTAGTTTCCCTCGTGGAGAAGGCTCAGGAGCAGTTTGACGAGAAACAGGCCCGCGAACTCAAGAAGAAACTCGCCAAGGACCAGTTTACGTTCATGGATTTCTACAACCAGATCCAGCAGATAAAGAAGATGGGTAACATCAAGGATCTCGCATCCATGATTCCTGGTGTCGGAAAGGCCCTCAAGGACGTCGATATGGACAACAGTTCATTCAAGGGTGTCGAGGCGATCATAATGTCCATGACTCCATACGAGCGCGAGCATCCGGAAGCAATCAACGGCAGCCGCCGCAAGAGAATCGCTGACGGTTCCGGAACTTCAGTCGTCGAAGTCAACCGATTGCTCAAGCAGTTCGAAAGCACCAGAAAGGTCATGAAGACTGCGATGACAGGCAACTTGATGCAGAAAATGAAAGGGTTCCGTCGCTAAGACGAAACCCTTTTTTATTGGACTTTTTGTCTGATTCTACTTGAAAAGCAGGGACATGTCCCTGTCCAGAGCCTTGTTCGCCAGGGCCTCCGGGATGAACTTCCACCTTCCGATCACAGATGCGTCTCCGATAGTCTCCGGATCGATGCTTCCGTTTTTCATGAGATAGTCATAAATGATGTTGCGGATCTCCGGATAGCGCTCGACCACGAGTTCGTCGATATGGTCAGTATCGATGCCGGCGCCTTCTCGCATCAGGTTACCGCCGCCGCTTGCCCTGTAAGAGGTCATGGCGACGTTGTATGCGCGTCCTTCGTCGAATGCCGAGCCGTCGGCCATGGACTTGATGAGAATCCTTTCTCCGGCCGGTTTAGTGACATCCACGTCATAGATGATTCCGGCGGCCGAGTCGAAGTTATATGGTCTCGCAATGAATGACCAGCCTTTCTGCTGGGTGCGCGGGTCGTCGGTATTGCGGATGTTGAGAATATGGTCCTGAGGCCCCTTGATCGTCTGTATCCAGTTGTCGTATGAATACTCGAGGTAGCTGCGGATCTGCGCCCCGGTCATCTTTACGACGAACAGCTGGTTCTCGAACGGATATATCGTGAAGAGGTCGTTATATCTGAGGATCCCGGCCTTTACCGTACCGTTATATGTCAGAGGGGCGGCGAAGCTGATCTCGGCCGGAGTGCAGCCAAGGGAAATGGTGTGGATCAGGTTCATGTAATCGCACATACCCCTGTAGGAGTCCCTGGTGCGGAGCTCGGCGTTGAGAACGCCCACTTCCTTAAGGGTGAAGGCTTTTACGGCCTCATAATCCTTCCTGAAATACTCCCTCATCACGGGATCTGCCTTCGCTGCATCCACGGCGATAAGCCCGGTTTCGAACTTCTTTGAAGCGACCTTTCCCTTATCAACATTGACTGTCACGATTCCGTGGCCGACGAAACGGCTGTGGCTGCCGGAATTGAGAAGGCAGATAGTGTCGCGGGATTCGGTGTATGGACGGTGGTCATGGCCGTTTACAAGTACGTCTACGCCCTTGACACTGTTGAATATGTCCAGGGCCTCGTTTTCGAGGATGGTGCCGTCACCCAAGCCGCAGCCTGAGTGCATAGTGACGACCATCAAGTCGGGTCTTACTTTTGCGCGGACCATGTCAACGTCGTCCTGGACGATGTCGGCGATCTTGACGAAATGCATCCCGCTCCAGAGGCTCTCGGTCAGCCAGGCCTTGATGTTGGCGTTGGTGTAGCCGAGGATGGCGATTCTGAGCCCGGCCTTCTTTACTACAGTATAGGAAGGGAAGTATGGACGTCCGTTGTCATTGCGGATCGCGTTGGCGGCCAGGAATGGCGCTTTGTATTTCTCCAGGTCGGCGGTGACGCGGTCGTAGACATGATGCCCGGTCTCGATGTCATGGTTGCCGACGGCGATGGCGTCATATTTCATGTATCCCATCAGTCTCGGGAAGAGATGAGGGGTGACGGTATCGATGTAGTTGTAGTAGTATGCGGCGTTGTCGCCTTGGAGGCAGTCGCCGGCATCGACGAGAAGGACGTTTTCAGCCCCATTGGCGGCGCGGACGCTGTCGATGTAGTAGTTCATCGCAAAAAGCGACTTCTTTATGCCGTCACCGGTGTAAGTGCTGTCGAACCAGGTGCTGTGCACGTCGTTGGTCGTAAGTATGTGCAGCACATGCTCTCCGTCCTTGGGACCGGAGCAGGCGATGGCGGTGATAATCAGGGAAAATATTAAGAATCTGGTCTTCATATTCATTGTTTTAACACACAAATTTAGCGATTTTTTCTACTTTTGCATAACAAAGGAAATGCGTATGAAACTTCAGACAACGGTAGAGTGTAACAGATGCGGTTCGGGGATATCCTATAAGGACAAGATCATGGTGCTGGGCAGTTGTTTTGCCGACAATATAGGAGACAGGCTGCTGAAAGCCGGTTTCGATGTCTGCGTCAACCCGTTCGGAACCCTGTACAACCCGGTGTCGGTCTGCAATTCCGTGACCAGGCTCGCCTCGGGCATCCCGTTCTCGGAGAACGAATGTGTAGAGATGGGCGCGAAAGCCGGTCTGATATGCTCGTTCAGCCATCATACGCTAATGGCGCGTCCTACCGTCGCCGAGTTCCTGGAAGTGGCCAACAGCTCGTTCGAGAAAGCCTCCGCCTTCTTCGGGGCTTGCAACAAAGTCATAGTGACACTTGGCACGGCGTGGATATTCAGGCACAACGGGACAGGGGAGACCGTTTCGAACTGCCTGAAGAGAGATGCATCCGAGTTCACCAGAGAGAGGCTTTCCATAGGTTCGGTCGTGATGATGCTCGAAAGGATGGTCTCGAGATTCCCTGAGAAAGAATTCATATTCACCGTCAGCCCGATCAGGCATCTGAAGGACGGGGCTCATGGCAACCAGATCAGCAAAAGCACGCTTCTGCTTGCGCTGGAGGACGTCTGCGGGCGTTTTGACAATGCCGGATACTTCCCTTCATACGAGATTCTGATGGACGAGCTCAGAGACTACCGTTTCTATGCTTCCGACATGGTCCATCCGTCAGACCAGGCAGTGGAGTATATCTGGGAGCGATTTACGGACGTCATGCTCCCGGAAGGAGAAAAAGAAAAGCTTCTCGAAAACGAGAAGCTTGAACGTCAGTCCAGACACCGTCCGCTGCATTAGCGGGAAGCCTTGTAGGCCGCGATTCCTGAATCAAGGAATGCCAGATATCCGTCTATGTCGAGGTCATATCCCCTTACCGGAACCAACTGTTTTCCTTCTGGGGAGACTATAGTATAATTAGGCTGGGCATTGACTCCGAAACGGGTACGTACGATATAAGAATTCACCCGTCCTAAATCCTTGAGCACTTTACCTTTATCCGTTGTTATCCAATCTTTTTCTTCAAGTTTGGTCTTATCGTCCGTATATAGGGCGACGACAACGAATTCGTTCCTCAGTTTTTCCAGGATTCGAGGATCGCTGAGGACTCTCTGCTCCATCTCTCTGCAGTTCACGCAGCCATGGCCGGTAATATCCACGAAGATCGGTTTGCCGACTTTTGCGGCTTCGGCCTGGGCTTCTTCCATATTGAAGTACCCGGTCAGTCCGAGAGGAAGTTTAAGGCCATTCTCACTGGATTGTTCCTTCGGCTGCGCGTAGCCTCCGGTTATTATGAAATCCTGGGTCTCGATAGGAGGAAGATATCCCGAGAGGGCCTTGAGAGGCGCTCCCCACATGCCTGGAATAAGATATACCACAAAGGAGAATACAGCTATCACAAGTGCCAGCCTGAACACGGAAAGTGGTTTTGCCTCAGGGCTGTCGTTCTTGAAACGAATCTTGCCCAAAAGGTAAAGACCGAGCAAGGAGAATACTGCAATCCATATCGCAAGATATACTTCTCTGTCGAGAATTCCCCAGTGGTATGTCTGGTCGGCAACGCTGAGGAACTTGAATCCGAGGGCTATTTCTATGAATCCGAGCACGACCTTGACTGAATTCATCCAGCTGCCGCTTTTCATCTTTTTCAACAGTGACGGGAACATGGCCAGTACCGTGAAAGGCAAGGCGAATGCCGTGGAGAATGCCAGCATTGTCACCATCGGGGTCCAGAATTCGCCCTGGGTTGACTTGATCAGCACGGTGCCTACGATCGGACCGGTGCATGAAAAAGACACCAGGACCAGGGTAAGAGCCATGAAGAACACACCTGCGAGACCGGCCCTGTTGGCGTTCTTGTCGCTCTTGTTGACGATCGAAGAGGGGAGAGTGATCTCGAATGCTCCGAAGAAGGATGCGGCGAATATCATGAAGACGACAAAGAATATCAGATTAGGAATCCAGTGCGTCGCCAGCCAGTTAAAGATATCTGCCGTGACTGTCTCACCTCCGGCGATGCGCGTTATCAGGATTATCACCGATATCGGGACAGTATATAAAAGGACTATGAACAGCCCGTACATCAGAGCCTTGAATCTTCCAACGGCAGGATTTGAGGATCCCTTAATGAAGAAGGATATGGTCATCGGGACCATCGGAAAGACGCATGGAGTCAGCAACATCGCCAATCCCCAGAGAATTGCCTCTATTATAAGAGCCAATAAGGAAGAGTTTGACTCTTCCTTATCAACATCTTGTATCTCAGAGCTTAAAACAGCTTTGTTACCACTTAAAACATTTTTGTTATCGGGGGATATGGCCCCAATTTCGGGATTTTTAACGGTAACTTTCAGCTCGGTGTCGGTAGGAGAGGTGCAATAACGGTCGCAGGCAATCCATGTGACGACTACCGTGATGTTGGCAGAAGGGGCTTTGAGCCTGACCTTCTGGCCGAGCTGGAATTTGCCGAAGAACACGGGGTCGCCCTGGAAGTCCTGAGGCTCCGTTATGTCATAGAGACCGCCTTCAAGCTCGCAGCCTTCCAGCACCGGATACTCGGCATAAATGGCAGATTCAGCGGCTGTAGTACTGTATGTGTGCCAGTTGTCAGTCGTATTGCCAGTAAGAACTATTTCATATAGGTCTCCTTCGATCTGACGGGAAGACGCTCTCCAGCGTACGGCATTGTCCGTGTCGAGTTGAGCAAAAGCGGCAACACTCCACAGGAGTGCCGCCGCAGCAAATATAATTCTGTTTCTACTTAGCATAAGCTACAGAACGTGTTTCACGTATTACGGTAATCTTTACCTGACCAGGATATGTCATTTCATTCTGGATCTTTGTAGCGATATCTGAAGACAGTGTTGCTGCCTGCTCGTCGGTAACTTCCTCGGCACCTACGATAACTCGAAGCTCACGTCCGGCCTGGATAGCATAGCTCTTGGTAACGCCTGGATAAGAAGCGGCAAGGTCTTCCATACCTTTAAGACGCTTGATGTAGGACTCGATGACCTCACGGCGTGCACCAGGACGTGCACCTGAGATTGCGTCTCCGACCATGACGATAGGGGAGATTACGGAGGTCATCTCTATTTCTTCATGGTGGGCACCGATAGCGTTGCAGATCTCCGGACGCTCTTTATACTGCTCTGCGAGCTTCATACCGAGCAGTGCGTGAGGGAGTTCTGGATCGTCCTCAGATACCTTTCCGATATCGTGGAGGAGACCTGCCCTCTTGGCAAGCTTGACGTTGAGACCGAGCTCAGATGCCATTATGGCGCAGATGTTTGCAACCTCACGAGAGTGCTGCAGAAGGTTCTGTCCATAAGAAGAACGGTATTTCATTCGGCCGATAAGACGGACGAGTTCCATGCTCATTCCGTGGATGCCCAGATCGATACATGTCCTCTTTCCGGTCTCGAGGATTTCGTCCTCGAGTTGTTTCTGGACCTTGGCTACGACTTCCTCGATTCTTGCAGGATGGATACGGCCGTCGATTACGAGCTGGTGCAGGGCGAGTCTGGCGACCTCCCTGCGGACAGGGTCGAAAGCTGAGAGAAGAATCGTGTCAGGAGTATCGTCAACCACGATCTCGACTCCGGTGGCGGCCTCGAGGGCACGTATGTTACGTCCTTCTCGTCCGATGATCCTACCCTTTATCTCGTCGTTCTCGATAGGGAAGGTAGTCACGGCGTTCTCGATCGCAGTCTCCGTCGCCGTCCTCTGGATAGTGTTGATGACTATTCTCTTGGCTTCTTTGGCGGCGTTTAGACGAGCCTCGTCGATCGTATCATTGATATAGGCCTGGGCCTCAGTACGGGCTTCAGCCTTCATGTTCTCCATAAGCAGGTTCTTGGCCTCGGCAGCGGACATCCCGGCGATGCTTTCGATCTGGCGGTTGGCCTCTGCGCGGAGCTTGTCATACTCTTCGGCTTTCTTTTCGACGGCCTCTTTCTGGGACATCAGACTTCCGCGGAGACTGTCGTTGTCGCGAATCTTCTTCTGAAGCTCTCCATTCTGCTGATTGAGAGTATTCTCTTTCTGTTTCAGGCGGTTTTCAGTCTCTCGTATCTGGTTGTTCTTATCATTGACATACTTGTCATGCTCGGACTTAAGCTGAAGGAATCGCTCCTTCGCCTGGAGCATCTTCTCTTTTTTGATGTTTTCGCCCTCGAGCTCGGCTTTTTCAAGTATATCCTCCCGCTTTCCTTTAAGGATTCTTTTGCGGATCAGGATGCTGGCTCCGGTTCCCACGGCAATACCGAGGACCAGACCAATGATCAGAAATAGTATATTCATATATAATAGTGTTATAATAGCCCAATAAAAAAAATGCCAGCGGACATCAGTTCGCTGACATTAATAAGAAAAAGCCGTTGACTATCGGTCAGAAAAATCTCTATAAAAAAGATTTGAGCTCTGCGCCGGTTCAGTAATCCTCCGTCCCGCAATGCGGAATCCCCAAAGGGTAAAATAGGCCCGCCATCCCCGGCACAAGTTACTCTGTTCAAAAGAACCTGTTGTTTTCAGCCTCAAGGAGTCAACGGCTATTTGTCTTCATTCTTCAGATAGGCTTGGATGTCGTTCTGAAGAGATTCGATATCTGCATTCATTCCTTTCATCTTGCGCTGCAGGGTCACTTCGTTGATAGCCCCGTTAAGAGCGACGAATGAAAGAATATCGGTCAGACCTTTGGTAGGGAATTTCTGCGTATAAGCATCGACCTTGCGATTGACCGAATCTGCCGCAATACGTATGATCTCTTCGGATTCCGGTGTCTTTGCGGTAAGCGAAAAGGTCTTGTCTGCGATCCTGATCGTAATGCTCTGGTCCATGCGTGCGCTTCTATTGTTCGAGCTGGGCAATACACTTGTCCAACTGACGTATCATCTTCTCTATCTTCTCCTTGGCCTCGGAATCACCCTCGACCGGAGAATTGAAAGCCTGTTTCAACTTCAGATTGTCCACCTGTCTTTCAAGTTCAGCAATCTTATTCTTGTCAGCTTCCAGGTCGATTCTGCACTCTGCGAGTTCAGCCGCAAGTTTCTGTTTTGCATGCTTTTCGTTCTCGTAGAGGGCAATCAGCTGCCGGATTTCGTTTCTTAAATCTTCAAGCATAATCTTCCTGTCCACCAAATCTACGCAAATATAACAAAATTTACGATTCAAACCAAAAGATTGTAAATAATAACCTATTTATATTAAAAAACTGTCGGCCCGGCTCCAAACCGGCGATGGCCTGAAGATGTTGAAACGTTATAGATTACGGATTGAAACGTTATAGTAAAAAAATTCTGCAAAAACATGGTTTAAATGCATACAGAATACGAAAAAAGTATTACTTTTGTGTGAATTCGAACTAAACAAATGACGTTATGGACAATTTTACACAGAACTACATTGACCGCTTCATGGCCGATGTAACCGCCAAGAATCCGGGCGAGAAAGAATTTCTTCAGGCTGTACGCGAAGTCGTTGAAAGCGTAGCTCCTTACATCACCGAAAATCCTTATCTCATGGATCTCAAAATCATGGAAAGAATGGTCGAGCCTGAAAGGGTGATCATGTTCCGTGTCCCATGGATGGACGATGAGGGAGAAATCCACATCAACAGAGGTTTCCGCGTACAGATGAACAGCGCACTCGGCCCATACAAGGGCGGTATCCGTTTCCACGCCAGCGTCAATCTCAGCATCATGAAGTTCCTCGCATTCGAGCAGACCTTCAAAAACAGCCTTACAACCCTCCCTATGGGCGGTGGTAAGGGTGGTTCAGACTTCAACCCAAGGGGCAAGTCCGACAATGAGGTCATGCGTTTCTGCCAGAGTTTCATGACTGAGCTCCAGAGACATATCGGTCAGGATACCGACGTTCCTGCAGGAGATATCGGCGTTGGAGGAAGAGAGATCGGTTTCCTCTTCGGACAGTACAAGAGACTCCGTGACGAGTTTACCGGTACCCTTACAGGCAAGGGTCAGGCATGGGGCGGCAGCCGCCTCCGTCCTGAGGCCACAGGCTACGGACTCTGCTACTTTACTGAGCAGATGCTCGCCACCAGGGGCAAATCCTTCAAGGGACAGACCGTGCTGATCTCAGGTTCCGGAAACGTTGCCCAGTACGCAGCCCAGAAAGCGATGAGACTCGGCGCAAAAGTCGTTACACTTTCAGATTCTAACGGATATGTATATGATCCGGAAGGTCTCGACGAGGAGAAGCTGGCTTATGTATTCCAGCTCAAGAACGTACAGCGCGGCCGTATCAAAGAATATGTAAACAAATATCCAAAGGCAAAATACTTCCCTGACGAGCGTCCATGGGGTGTTCCGTGCGACATCGCCCTCCCATGCGCGACGCAGAACGAGATCGAGGCAGCAGATGCCAAGAAACTCGTCGAGAACGGTTGCTGGTGCGTGGCTGAAGGCGCAAACATGCCTACCACTCCTGAAGCAATCGCAATCTTCCAGGAAGCCAAGCTCCTTTACTCTCCGGGCAAGGCATCCAATGCCGGCGGCGTAGCAACCTCCGGTCTCGAGATGACTCAGAACTCGATCCGCCAGAAATGGACGGCAGAAGAGGTTGACGCGCAGCTCCACAGGATCATGTCTGACATCCACGCAGCCTGCCTGAAATATGGTACCGAGGCTGACGGCTATATCAACTATGTAAAGGGCGCCAACATCGCCGGCTTCATCAAGGTTGCCGATGCCATGGCAGACCAGGGACTCGTCTAAAAAATCCTGAACATCTCCGATAATCGGCAATATTTATTATATTTGTGCATATAATAAGTTAGCTGATGGAAAATTTCGGATTCATACGTGTCGCTGCCGCCTCCCCGAGAGTGAAGGTCGCAGACATAGAATTCAACATAAACGAGATAATCTCGATGATACAGAAAGCAAGGAGGGATTCCGTGTCCCTTCTTGCTTTTCCTGAATTGTCCGTTACCGGATACACCTGCGCAGACCTCTTCGGCCAGCAGTTCATGATCGAAGAAGCCGAGAGGGGAGTCAAGGCCGTAGCCCTTGCCACGAAAGGCACCGGAATGGCCGTGGCCATAGGCGTCCCAATCAGGATTACTGGAAGATTATATAATTGCGCCGCAGTCGTTTATGACGGCTCAATTAAAGGAATAGTTCCAAAAGTGTTCCTGCCGTCGTATGATGAGTTCTATGAGACCAGATGGTTCGCAAGCGGCGAAGATTTCATGAGAAATCCGGCCGAAATATGCTATGCCGGCGAAGAAGTCACGGTCTCTCCAAGCCAGATATTCTATATCGGCAACGCACGGTTTGCCGTCGAGATCTGCGAGGACGTATGGACTCCTGTCCCGCCGTCTTCGTTCCATGCGCTGGCCGGCGCGAACATAATACTGAACCTGTCCGCCAGCAACGAGGTCCTGATGAAACATTCATACAGGAAGAGCCTTGTCGACAACCAGAGCGCAAGGACCATCTCGGCTTATGTATACAGCTCCTGCGGCTTCGGAGAGTCCACCCAGGACCTCGTATATGCAGGCTCGTCCCTGATCTATGAGAACGGAACCCTGCTTGCCGAGAACGAGAGATTCAAGACTGAAAGCAGCATGATAGTGGCTGACGTGGACCTGGAGAAGCTCGACGTGCTCCGCCAGAAGGAGAATACCTTCGGCGCAGTCGCACCGGACGGCACTCCTTCCACCGCCTACAGGTCTGACTACAAGATCGTAAGGCTCGGCAACGATGCCGGCACCGACTTCGAGAAGAAGCTGTACCGTCATGTCGAGGCCCATCCGTTCGTCCCGGGAGGCAACCCTGAGGAGATCGACCGCAGAGCCCGCGAAATCACTTCCATCCAGGTTCTCGGCCTTGCTTCAAGGCTGGAGCATATCGGCAGCAAGACTGCCGTTATCGGCATCTCAGGCGGTCTGGACAGCACTCTGGCCCTGCTTATCACCGTACTTGCCTTCGACAAGCTCGGACTGGACAGGAAGGGGATCATAGGTGTCACGATGCCTGGCTTCGGTACCACCGACAGGACTTATCACAATGCCGTCGACCTGATGACGGCCCTCGGCATCACCAACCGTGAAATATCGATCGTGCCGGCCGTCAAACAGCATTTCAGCGACATCGGCCAGGATATCGAGAATCACGACGTCACATACGAGAATTCCCAGGCAAGGGAGCGCACCCAGCTGCTCATGGACATCGCAAACAAGGAAAACGGCATCGTAGTGGGCACTGGAGACCTCTCTGAGCTGGCCCTCGGCTGGGCTACGTATAACGGCGACCACATGAGCATGTACGGAGTCAACTCAAGCATACCTAAGACTCTTGTGAAATACCTCGTGGAATGGGCTGCAAAGACTCATTTCGGAGAAGGTTCCGTATCCGGCCGCAGCGCTAAGGACATCCTCCTCGACGTCGTCGACACGCCGATCAGCCCTGAACTCACCCCAGCCGACGAGAATGGCAACATCAAGCAGAAGACCGAGGACCTGGTCGGCCCGTACGAGCTGCATGACTTCTTCCTGTACAATTTCTTCCGCTTCGGCTATGCGCCGGAGAAGGTCTTCTTCCTCTCCCGCAAGGCCTTCGGAAAGACATATGACGACGAGACCATAAAGAAATGGCTGCGTAAGTTCTACTGGAGGTTCTTCAGCCAGCAGTTCAAGCGAAGCTGCCTGCCGGACGGCCCTAAGGTGGGTTCGGTAACTCTGAGTCCGAGAGGGGACTGGAGGATGCCTTCGGACGCAAAAGTGGCCCTCTGGATTGATAATTTAAAGTAACTTTATGTCACTATTACTTCTTTTCTTGCTCGGAGCGATGGCGATCTCATTCCTGTGTTCGCTGCTCGAATCCACTCTTATGTCCACCCCTTTTTCCTATATCACCATGAGGGAGGAGGAAGGAAGCAAGGACGCAGCAAGATTCAACAAGCTTAAGCAGAACATAGACAGGCCGATAGCGGCTATCCTTTCCCTGAACACCATAGCCAACACTATCGGTGCAGCGGGAGTCGGCCGCCAGGCCACGATAATCTTCGGAAGCGAATGGTTCGGGCTAGTGTCCGCCATAATGACGATACTGATCCTGGTGTTCTCGGAAATCATTCCTAAGACCATCGGCACGTCCCGCTGGAAAGGCCTCCTCTGGCTTGCCAACGTAATGAACTTCCTTGTCATAATCATGTATCCTCTCGTCGTGCTCATCGAGTTTCTCACTAGACTGTTCGAGAAGGAAGAAGCAGATGTGTCCATAAGCAGGGAAGAGGTATCCGCAATGGCCAACATAGGCGAGGAAGAAGGCGTCTTCGACAAGAGCGAGAACAAGGTTATCCAGAACATAATAAAGCTCGACGACATCAAGGCTTATGATGTGATGACTCCGAGGGTAGTGGCAGCCATAGCACCGGAAAAGATGACTCTGAGGAAGTTCTACAAGGAGGAAGCCCTGTCCCACTACTCCAGGATACCGGTCTACAGCGATTCCCCGGAATTCATAACTGGCTATGTGCACAGGTATGACGTGCTCGAAAAGCTTGCCGAGGACAAGTTTGACGTAACCCTGAAAGACATCAAGCGCGAAATACGCTCATTCAACGAGGAGACTTCCGTCAGCGACATCTGGGAGTCTCTGCTGAAGACAAGGGACCAGATCGGAGTCATAATTGACGAATACGGCTCATTCCAGGGCCTGATTACCCTCGAGGACATCATCGAGACCATCATGGGCATGGAGATCATCGACGAGAGCGACACCGTCACGGACATGCAGCAGTATGCCAGGGAACGCTGGCAGCAGCGCATGAAACAGTACAACATAACAATCCCGGACTTCGAAGATTCTGACTCCGACAATCCGGGACGAGAAGAAACCGAAACTGAGGCTTAGAGCCTTTCTATCAGCTTGGAGAATATCGTGCACATCTTGTTGGCAGCGGCGTTTGCTGCCTGGATGACGTCGTCTCCGTCATTTACATAATCCTCAGAATAATCATCGTGGGCCTCGTTGGTAATCACTGACATTCCGAATACCGGGATGTCGGCGTGCCTTGCGACGATTACCTCCGGAATGGTGGACATGCCGGTAGCGTCGCCGCCGATGATACGGATATATTTATACTCCGACGGTGTCTCGTAAGTAGGGCCTGTGCCGCCGAAATATACTCCTTCCTTGAGGTCGATTCCGCATTCCTTGGCGATTTCCTTGGCCATCTTGATGAGACCGAGGTCGTACGGGCGGGTCATGTCAGGGAAACGAGGGCCGAATTCGTCGAGATTAGGGCCGATGAGCGGGTTAGGGAGCTGGTTGATGTGGTCCCTGATGATCATGAGGTCTCCGACATGGAAGTCGAAGTTCACTCCGCCGGCTGCGTTTGACACGAACAGGTATTTGATTCCGATGTATTTCATCACGCGCACAGGGAGAGTGACCATCTCCATCGGATAGCCCTCATAGTAGTGGATTCGGCCCTGCATGGCGATCACGGTCTTGCCGCCAAGCTCGCCGATTATGAAATTGCCCTTGTGTCCGAGAGCTGTGGATACCGGGAAGCCCGGGATCTCGCGGTAAGGGATTGTAACTGGGTTCTTTATCTGGTCTGCCAGAAGTCCGAGGCCGCTTCCGAGGATGACGCCGACTTCAGGCTGTTTTCCCGAGGAGGCCAATATGCCCTTGACATAATTGCCTGCCTGGTAGATCTTTTCAAGTCTCTGGTCCATAATTCAACTGTTATAATTATATAAGTTCAGAAAGCACTTTGCGTGCGTTCTCAAGTATTTCCTTTTCTCCTTCGATCACCTTGTTCTTCATCACGAGGCGGCCTCCGGCTATTACTGAATCTATGCAGTCGCTGTGGGCTGAATATACAAAGTTGGCAAGGAACGTGCCAGGGGACAGGAAGAACGAATTGCCCGGGTCGATCACCAGGATGTCGGCGAGCTTTCCTTCCTCTATGACTCCGGTATCAAGCCTGAGCGCCTTCGCTCCGTTGACAGTGGCAGTCTCGATGAGCTCGTTGAGAGGCCATGCCTTAGGGTCCTTCCTCCATCCCTTCTGCACCATTGCCGAGGTCTTCATGGCCTCGAGTATGTCGAGATTGTTGGAAGATGCGCAGCCGTCGGTGCCCATGCAGACATTTGCCCCGGCGTCGCGGAGCTCATTGTACATGAACTTGTAGCCGCTGGCAAGCTTGAGGTTGGAGTTTATGTTGTGCACGCAGTTGACCTTTCTTTCTCCGAGGATCCGGATATCGTTGTCGGATAGCCAGAGGGTGTGCGCGGCGATGCAATAGTCGCCGAGAACCCCGAGGCGGTCCAGGTATTCGACAGGGGAGAGTCCGCCGTGCGCAGCCTTGCAGTCAATGATCTCCTGCTCAGTCTCTGAGAGGTGGAAATGCAGGGTCAGGCCATGCTCGCGGGCGAATTCGGCGGCCCAGAGGATCATAGGCTCGCTCACTGAATAGATGGCGTGGAAGCCCATCTCGAACTTCGAGCCGTCCTTCCAGCCGAGGGATTCCTCGTATAGTTTCTGGCATTCTTCTTTCTGGCGGAGAGCCATGTCCTCGCTGTCATGGTCCATGACCACGTAAGAGACGACAGGCCTCAGGCCAAGTTCCGCAGCAGCCTTGTGGGCATGGGAGGCGAACCAGTAATGGTCGTTGTAGGTGGTGGTCCCTGTCCTTATCATCTCCAGCACGGACACCTTGGTGGCCCAATAGACATATTCGGCGTCTATCTTTGCCTCGATTTTCCAGATATTGTTGATCCAGTCATGGAAGACCACGTCCTCCTGCATGCCTCGCATCAGCGACATTCCGGCGTGCGTATGCATGTTTATGAGTCCCGGCATGGCTACTTTTCCGGTGCAGTCGAGCACTTCCTCGCCAGTCTCGGGAGAGAGCTCACCGGCCGGACGGATGCTGCCTATACGCCCGTCAGAGACACGGATATCCTTAGGCAAGCCACCCAGAATTATATTCTTCAGAAATATATTTTTCATAGTATTTTAACGTCTTATTCGTCAAAAGTAGTAAAAAATCTCCATATACATTCATTTTTTGTTCTATATCCGATTTAAGGGCCTGCGAAAAGAAAACTTCTGCGGAATTTGTTATATTTGTTCTCGTTTAAAGCAAAAAAGCAGACGAACTAAAACCCAATCAAATGAAAATCAAAGGAAACACTGTATTGATCACCGGAGCAGCCTCCGGAATAGGCAAGATAATGGGCCGCATCGCCCTCGAGAAAGGAGCTTCAAGGCTCGTCATCTGGGATATCAACGAAGCGGCTGTAGAGGCTGTATGCAAAGAGTTCTCGACTCTCGGAAACGTATCCGGTTTCAAGGCTGACATATCCGACCCGCAGTCTCTCGACGCTGCCCTCGAGGCCACCAAGGCTGCCTGCGGCAAGATCGACATACTTATCAACTGCGCCGGAATCATAACCAACAACAAGCCATTCTACGAGCAGAGCGACGACGACATCCGCAGGACCATCGGCATCAACACCAACGGAGCCATGTTCCTGACCCGCAGGGTCATTGGAGACATGATCTCGGCAGGGAAGGGCCATATCTGCAACATCACATCGGCCGGCGGAATGCTGGCAATGCCGAAAATGTCCATATATGCGGCCAGCAAGTGGGCTGCGATTGGCTGGTCCGAATCCATGCGCATCGAGCTCGAAGAGGCCCGCATACCGGTGAAAGTCACGACCATGGCCCCGTATTTCATCAATACCGGAATGTTCGAGGGCATCCGTTCGAAGGTATTCAAGATCCAGAAACCGGAGAAAGTGGCAGCCAAGACTATCAGGGCCATCGAAAAGAACCGCATCTTCATCGGAATTCCTTTCGGATTCCACTTCATAAGGCTGATGCAGGGAATCTTCCCTTTCAGGTTGTTTGACCCGTTCTTCGGCCATCTTTTCGGCCTTTATACAGTTATGGACCATTATACTGGAAGAAAGAAATGACAGGCACTCCAAAAGAAAAGATCGACGAGCTTGTAGAACGCCAGAGAGCGTTTTTCAAGACTGACGCGACCCTGGACCTGGGCTTCAGGAAGGCCCAGCTCAAGAAGCTCCGGGCTGCAATCAAGAAATGGGAGCCGGAAATATACGCGGCTCTCTGGAAGGATCTCCACAAATCCGAGCAGGAGGCCTATCTCACTGAGGTCAGCCTTGTGACTGGAGAGATCCACAACCACCTTAAGCATCTGGACAAATGGGCCAGAAAAAAGCTGAAGCCAAGCCCGCTGACTCTTTTCCCGTCCTCGAGCTACATAGTTTCCGAACCTCTCGGAAATACCTTGATAGTTTCTCCCTGGAACTATCCTTTCCAGCTTCTTATCAATCCTCTCGTCGGCTGTATTTCAGCAGGTTGCACTGCCATACTTAAACCGTCGCCTTATGTGGAGAACGTATCCCTGACCATCGAGAAAATGATCAAGGACACCTTCGACGAGGAGTATATCGCTGTCGTTCAGGGCCATCGCGACGTGAACGGCTACCTGTTCGAGCACAGGTACGACCTGGTGTTCCTTACGGGAAGCCCGGACCTCGGAAAGATCGCAATGGAGTCCCAGGCAAAATACCTGACTCCTGTCGTACTGGAACTGGGAGGAAAGAGTCCGTGCATAGTGGACAAGGATGCCGACCTGGCTACAGCGGCCAAAAGAATCGCCTGGGGCAAGACTTTGAACAGCGGGCAGACATGTATAGCCCCGGACTATCTTTTCGTCCATAAGGACGTAAAAAAGGCCTTTATCGAGGAATTCGGGAAAGCTGTCCGCGCTCTTCACGGGGAGGATCCTCAGCAGAGCGGCCATTACGTGAGGATGGTCAGCGACAGGGCCTTCGAAAGGGTCACCGGCTACCTCAAGGACGGCAAGGTCGTCGCGGGAGGACGCTTTGACAAGGAGGACAGGTATATAGAGCCGACTCTGCTTGACGGAGTGAGCCCGGACGCCCCTGTGATGCAGGAAGAGATCTTCGGTCCCGTATTCCCGATGATGGAATTCACTGACAGGAAAGAGGTCATCGACTTCGTCCGCGGCAGGGAGAAGCCGCTGGCATTCTACTATTTCGGAAATAAGAAGGACGGCTGGGACATGGTCAGGCACACCACATCCGGAGGAGCATGCATCAATGACACGATCATGCACATCGCCAACGACAGCATCCCGTTCGGAGGCGTCGGCAACTCGGGCATGGGCAGGTATCATGGAATCGAGAGTTTCTATGCATTCTCGCACCGCCGTGCCGTAGTATGCAGCCCGCGCAAGTTCGACATGCCGTTCAGGTACATGCCATACAAGTTCATGTGGATGATGAAGATGATTCTGAAATAGCTATTTGATGCGTCTGCGGAACTCGGCGACCGTAACGGCTGTTGCCACCGCGGCGTTCAAGGACTCCGAACCCGGATCATCTGCCGGATAAGGAGGGATAAACAGGCGGTCGGTTACTCTGGCCGCCATTTCTTTTGATATTCCGTTGGATTCGTTGCCGACCACGATTACGACAGGGGAGTCCGTTCCGGTCGCGAGTTCATGGTCATAAATATTCTCTCCGTCGAGGAAGGTCCCGTAGATCCTGCCTCCGTCAGCCCGTACGGAGTTGGCCAGGGCGCAGAGGTCCGTATAATGGAAATCGACCCTGAAGATGGCTCCCATGGTCGACTGGACGACCTTCGGATTGAAGATGTCGACCGAATCCGGAGTTGCGAAAATGCCTGCCAGACCGAACCAGTCGGCGATTCTTATGATCGTACCCATGTTACCCGGGTCTCTGATTCCGTCGAGGGCCAGATAGAGGCCTTTTCCGGGACGGACTGCCGCGCCGGAGGATGGTTTCCTGACGACTGCCAGTACCGGGGACGGGGTCGAGAGCTGGCTTATCCTGCCCATTGCGGCTTCGCCTATCTCGTCGGCACGATAGACTTTAACGACCTCGTAGGAGGATTTCAGGGCCTCCGAGACCATCTTTTCGCCTTCTACTATAAACAGCCCTTTCTCGTCGCGGAATTTCTTGTTCGCGAGGGCCTTGATCGACTTTATTTCGTTGTTGGATAAAACAGCCATCTTTCAGGATTGTTCAATTATACGCAAATATGGCCAAAAAGTTTGAAATATGTCGCGAATTGGGTACTTTTGTACGATGCGTATCCAGGGAAAACATATCGCGACAGTTCTTTCAGCGCTTATTCCGCTGGCTTTTTCTTCGTGCAGCTCGACCCGTGTGCTTGCCGAAGGAGAATACAGGCTGGCATCCGCGAAGGTCGAGAATGTCGGCGATGTTTCGATAAACGATACCAAAGTAGAGTCATATATAAGGCAGAAAGCCGGATGGAATCCTCTGGTCTATGTCTATAATCTTTCGACAAAAAGCGGGAGAGGTTTGTGGAGCAAGGTCATGCGCAAGATCGGGTCCGCACCGGTCGTGTATAATGAGAATCTGGTGGAGTCCTCTGTCGAGAATATGGAAAGGCATCTGGAGTATCTCGGATATTATGATTCCAAGGTTGTCCCGGAGATAAAGACGAATGGCCGCATAGTTAATGTGGTGTATAAGGTGACGCCCGGCAAACGTCTTGTCATCAGCGATATAAAATATGAGATTCCTACTGGCGGCGAGTTCGCGGAGGACTTCTCCAGGGATAGCGTCAACATTACGATCCACAAGGGAGATTACCTTTCCGAAGCTGCTCTCGAGGAGGAGAGCGCCCGTTCTGCAGCCTATTTCAGGAAGCACGGTTATTATGGATTCAACAAGAATTATTATTTCTTCGAGGCCGATACGATAGGGAAAGGAAACGAGGCCGCCCTTACGATGAGGATAAACGAATATACCCGTAACGAATCTCCTTCTTCTGCCAAGCCTATCGCAAAGTACCATTTCGGCAAGGTCAATATCTTCCACCCGGAGTCGTTTGCGATGCGGGAAAAGGTCCTTAAGAATCTGAACCGGATCGTGCCCGGGCAGCCTTACAACGAGGATGTGGTCAACAATACCTATTCAAGACTCTCTTCGCTTAATGTGTTGAGCGCGGTCAATATCCAGCTGTCCGGCAACGAGGACAATACGGTCGATTGCGACATCAATCTCACTCCTGCCAAGATGAGAGGTCTGAAGCTGAATCTCGAGGCTTCTTCCAATTCCATCGGACTTCTCGGCATCTCTCCTGAGGTTTCTCTTTTCAACAGGAACATATTCCATGGAGGAGAGCAGCTTAACATGAGTTTCATGGGAAACTTCCAGTTCAAGCCGGGGAGCGATATCCGCTCTACGGAATTCGGTGTGTCGGCAGGTCTGCTGTTCCCTAAGTTCCTGCTGCTTCCGGACAGGCTTTTCAAGGGAGTGCTTCCTAAGACGGAAATAAACGTCTCTTTCAATTATCAGGACCGTCCTGAATACCGCAGAAGCATCCTTTCCACATCTTTCGGATATAACGGTTCGAGAGGGACTTTCTTCTATCAGTTTTATCCGGTCCAGCTGAGTATAGTACAGATTTCCAATATGACTCCCGAGTTCCGGAAAAGGCTGATGACCAATCCGTTCATGTACTACTCATATGAGGAGCACTCTAATCTTGGTCTCGGAGGTACCTTATACTATACGACGGACGCTTCCGTAAATCCACAGCACTCATACCATTATGTCAGGTTCCAGTTCGGAACCTCTGGTAACCTCCTGAGCGCATTCAAGCCATATATGCATAGGGACAGTGTCGGCAGGGGACTGATTCTCGGAAATCCTTATGCTCAGTATGTACGTGGAGAACTGACTCTCGGAAGGACATGGAAGTTCGGAAAGAACGACAGCTACGGGATCGCCACCAGATTCCTGATCGGTGCCGGCTATGCATACGGCAACTCTTCCGCGCTGCCTTTCGAGCAGCATTTCTATAGCGGTGGAGCCAACAGCATGCGTGGATGGCAGGCAAGGAATGTCGGTCCGGGACTCGCGAAGGATGACGGCAACAGCATCTTCGTCATTCCAAGCCAGACTGGAGACATGAAGATAGAGGCCAATATCGAATACCGTTTCCCGGTGTTCTGGAAGCTGGCCGGCGCTTTGTTTGTAGATGCCGGTAACATCTGGTCCATCAGCAACTATACTGAGAACGAACTGGCATTATTCAGAATAAGAGATTTCCATAAGGCGATTGCCGCCGACTGGGGACTTGGAATACGTATAGATCTTAATTTCATTCTATTGCGCGTAGACATGGGTTTCGTGACTCGAGATCCTTCCAGACCTGAAGGCCACCGCTGGTGCAGCCCGAAGACTTGGTTCAAGGAAGGCGGAAACGCCATCCATTTCGGAGTCGGATATCCTTTCTGATAGGTTTATTTCTTGCTGAGAGTGCCGTAATATTTCGGCCAGCATGCTTCGAGGTAGGCTCGGAGCGTGGATTCCTGACGATTCTCGCCGGGATTGTAGAAGACTGTGCCCTCAAGCCCTTCAGGAAGGAATTCCTGATCCACGAAATGTCCCGGGAAATCATGGGCATATTTGTATCCGTCGGCGTAGCCGAGCTCTTCCATAAGCTTTGTAGGGGCATTCCTCAGATACAGAGGGACGGAGGCAGTCTGGGTCTTGGAGGCGATATCAAGTCCTTTGGCAATAGCCATATAGGCTGAATTGCTCTTAGGCGAAGAAGCAAGGTAGATTGCAGTCTCAGATAGAGGGATCCTGGCTTCAGGCATGCCGATATTGGAACATATCCTGAAGCAGGCGTCCGCAAGAAGCATCGCATTTGGATTGGCCAGCCCGACGTCCTCAGATGCCAGTATGCAAAGCCTTCTGGCTATGAACAGGGGGTCTTCGCCGCCGTCGAGCATCCTCGCAAGATAATATACGGCCGCGTTCGGATCGGACCCGCGGACGCTCTTTATGAAGGCAGAGATGATGTCGTAGTGCATCTCTCCGCCTTTGTCGTATCTGGCGGTATTTTCCTGAAGGAAGGTGGTGACAGTCTTGTTGTCGATGACTATAGGTTTGTCCTTCGGACTTGCGTCCACGACGATCTCAAGTATGTTCAGCAGCTTTCTGGCGTCTCCGCCGGAGAACCGGAAGAGAGCGTCGGTCTCATGGACCTGGATATCCATCTTCGAGAGCAGCTCGTCTTCGCTCAGCGCCCGTTCGAGCAGCTGGCGCAGGTCGTCGGGGCCGAGGGACCGGAGGACATAGACCTGGCAGCGGGAGAGCAGCGGATTTATGACCTCGAACGAAGGATTCTCGGTCGTCGCGCCGATCAGGACGACAGTGCCGTCCTCGACCGCCCCGAGAAGCGCGTCCTGCTGGGATTTGCTGAAGCGGTGGATTTCGTCGATGAACAGGATAGGGGAGCCTTTGCCGGCGCCGAAGACCGACGTGCGGTCAGCCTTGGCTTTGTCGATCACTTCGCGGACGTCCTTGACTCCCGCGCTGACTGCGGAGAGAGTATAGAATTCCCGGTCGAGAGTTCCGGCCACGATACGCGCGAGAGTCGTCTTGCCGACTCCCGGAGGGCCCCAGAGTATGAATGAAGATAGATTGCCGCTGTCGATCATGTTGCGGAGTACGGCTCCTTTTCCTACAAGATGGGTCTGACCGACATACTGGTCGAGAGTATGCGGTCTCATCCTCTCGGGAAGGGGAGCAAGGACTCTGCTAGAGATCTCTGACATATATTCTGCGGCGCTTTGTCTGCTTGTTTTCGAACATTCCCCACTGGGTCTGCATTGCAAGGTTGGACTCGAGTTCGGCGTTGCTTTCGCCGTACTTGAAGCCGCCCTTGATATATCTCGGGATAAGATCGTCGAAGATCATCGCCATGAGGCCTTTGTTCTTGTGCTCAGGCTTGACTGCAACCAGAAGCAGCTCGATAGCCTCTTCGTGCTTGAAGTACATGGACTTGAGGATATGGTACCAGCCGAACGGGAAGAGCTTTCCTCCGCATTTCTGGAGAGCCTTCGTGATGGAAGGCATCGTCACGGCAAGGGCGGCGACATCTCCGTTCTGGTCCTCGATAAGAGTCACGTATTTGAGATCCAGGAAGCCTAGGTAGTTATTCAGAAGCTGCCCGACAGTCTTGTCAGGAAGCGGTGTATAGTTGTAGAGGTCACCATAGGCCTCGTTGACAAGGTCGAATATCTTCTTGGCGTATCCTCCGTTCCTGACTTCTTTCTTCGATATCTTTCTTATATGCATTCCGTAACGCTCGCGGCAGATATCCGCAACACGGGAAATCTTGGCCGGAAGCTGCTCAGGGATAAATATCTTGAGTTCTATCCAGTCCACTTCCTTGGTGAAGCCCATGGCCTCGAAATGGTCTTTGTAATATGGATAGTTGTAGAGAAGGAAGAGGGTGCAGAGCTCGTCGTAACCGTCAACAAGCATTCCTTCAGGGTCGAAATCTATGAATCCAAGAGGGCCTGCGATCTTTTCCATGCCCCTTGCCTTTCCGAATTCCGCAACCTTCTCCACGAGAGCGCGGGAGACTTCCTTGTCGTCGATGAAATCAATCCAGCCGAAGCGGACTTCTTTATGGTTCCATCTCTCGTTGGCGATCCTGTTTATTATGGCAGCGACTCTTCCGACGACTTCTCCATCCTTGTACGCAAGATAGAGGGCTCTTTCGCAGAAGTCCATCACCGGATTGGAATCGGAGAGGGTAGCTTTCTCGTCGATATAGATCTTAGGTACATAGGCTGTATTCCCTTTATAAAGACGGTTTGGGAATTCGATGAATTCCTTCAGGCTCTTTTTATCGAGGACCTCTTTAATAGTTACTGCCATAATAGGGTTTGGTTTTAGTAAGTATTTATTGTCATTTATTCTTACAAAGATAAGTTATTTTTTCTAAATTTGTATCAGGTACTAAAACCTCCCGGACCGATGAGCAAAACCGCTGTTATATTTCTTGCGGCCATGACTGGAATACTCTTTTCGTTTTCCGCTCAGGCTCAGGGTTTTATATCCATTTATGGCAAAAGGGCGGAGGTCGGAGGACTGTTCTCGCCCAAGCATTCCGGGCTTACGGTCGTCATTCCTTACAATGAAGATACGGCAGGAGAAATAAGGCTTGTCGCGGATCTTGAAGGGATTGTCACGGCCCGCGAAAACGTCCCTGGAATAAGGTTCTCCTATCTTCAGGACAATATATTGAAGCATTGGGACGCGTCTGAGAACCTGGATGTGCGTCTTGTCTTCAGCCCGGGAATAAGTCTCGGAGTTCTGAGGGACCGCCATACGAAAATGGGACTTCTGGCTGCCATGACTGGCGAAGTGGGATTCGACTTTGCGTTCAGAGAATCGCCGATAGTCATTGCCGCCCGTTTCGGGGCCGATATCGGCTGCCATATGACTGAGTTCTCCAATTCAGGCTGCAAGATGAATTTTTACAGAAATGGTTTATACCGTACTTTTTATCCAGAATTAAGCGTAAGATACAGATTCTAATGAAGTTGCGTTATCTTATTTCAAGTATAGCAATAGCCTTTATGCAGGTTGTTTCCCTTAATGCCCAGACTGTCAGTGACAGGCTGAGTTTCGGGCTTGAATGGGGTATCTCTGACAGTTTCTTCGCTTTGTACGATTACAATTACAGGACCTTGGAGGATTTCAGGGCAGGGAAGTCTTTCAAGACTTTCGAGAGCCATCTGAATGGTTCTGTAATGGGCTTTGTGGGTTTGAATCTTTCACGAAGGTTCAATCTCGGCTTATATTCCGGATATCAGGGACTGACCGCAAAAGTCAGAATCATCCCCGTAGAACTCAAGATGAAGTATTTTACCGGCAGGAATCCCCGTATAAGCGGGTGGCTGCTGACTGCAGGCGGGGGCATAGGTTTCTGTCCGTCCGGCAAGTCTCCATGCTCGAATCTCGCTGAAGCCGGATTTGGACGCCGGTTTTATGTCGGATGCGGAGTCTCCATGGACATGACCTTTACTCTGATCGGGGGATATTCCCATCCTGAGGTCTACAACAATTACGACGATGTCGTCGTCGATGAGGATCATCTCGACAAGAGTGACAAGCTATCTCTTGCCGCCGCACTGAAAATGTCTTTGAATTTCTAGAAACACTACACATATATGATGAACAAAACACTGACACTTACAATTTTCGTCGCTTTCTGTGCGGGAGCAGTTGCCCATGCCCAGAGCCCGGTCACGCTTAAAGGAGAAGGGGAGGGGGCCCGCCAGCTGGCCCTGGACATCGAATATCGGGAGAATCTGCCCGAAAACGTGATCATGGTCAATCCAGTCGGACTCGGAAAGAAAGCAAAAAGTTCGGCTTTTCCTGAGGCTTTACCGCCATATTATCCGGAAGGTCATAACCTGGTCATGGTACTCGACGAGAGGATGCCGGAAGGGGAGAAACAAGCCGCACTCCTGTATTACAAGACCTGGAAAGGCTGGGACGGCAACGCAATGCTGATAAGCAGTTGCGACAGTATTGCAATCGCCATCAGAAGCCTCCAGACTGCGGAAAAGAAGGCCAACCCGGCAGTTATTCCGACAGAAGGACCTAAAAAGAAACGTCACGCTGCGAAGGCAGAGCTTCTCCAGAAGAATAAATATGATGTCGTATTCCTCGGGAATTCCATAATGAACAACATGGAAAGACCTGATTATCAGCCAATCTGGGAGAAATACTTCGGCGACAGGAATGCCGTGAACCTTGCCACCAGCGGCTACCGTACCGAGAATCTGCTCTGGGATCTGGACGATTTCGACCTGACGACCCAGGCTCCGAAGCTTTGCATAATCGGAATAGGCACGAATAACGTGAATGAAACGCATTACAGGTACAGATGCACCGCTAGGGAAGTGGCAGAAGGCACAAAAGCCTTGCTGGATCGCGTCAGAACTGCATGGCCGGAGACAAAAGTGATATTATTGCGTTGTTTTCCAGGAAATTATAAAGAACAGGCGCCTGCATCCCACAGGCTTATCCTGAATAAGGTCTCCGATATCGTACGTACATATGCGGACGGCAAGAATGTCTATTTCTGCGATGTGAACCATGTTTTTCTGAACATTGACGGTTCTCTTCGCGAAGACATGTTCTATGACTGGCTGCATCCGTCATACGAGGGCTCAGAAGCATGGTTCAGGGCCATGGAACCGCTGGTTTCCAGCGTCCTGGGGGATCGTGACCACAGGGACAGCCTTCCTGAAAATACTGCCGTAGAGCCTGTCTCAAAGCTCGAAAACGACAGATATGACTGGTTCCAGCGCCACGACCGTATCATGGCCATAAAAGACTCGCTGAAGCCGCAGATCGTGCTTATCGGCGACTCCATCACTCATTTCTGGGGCGGAAAGCCTGATGATATCGCTAAGGACGGCCGGATTATCCCGCCGGCGGGACCGGAATCATGGGCTTATGCATTCGGCGACAGCCGTGTGCTGAATATCGGCTTCGGCTGGGACAGGACCCAGAATGTCCTCTGGCGTCTGGATCATGGCGAACTGGACGGACTTCATCCGTCTACCGTGATCCTGAACATAGGAACCAACAATACGTCGAATACTAAAAATGCGCGCAATAATACTCCTGAAGAGATTGCTGAGGGCGTCAGAGAGGTTTATTTGCGCATCAGAAGCAAATTGCCTGACACAAGGATCATTCTGATGGCCGTATTCCCGAGAAACGAATCTCCGGACAGCGAGAGAAGAAAGGCTGTAATCAAGATCGATGAGCAGCTGGAGAAATTTGCCAAGGAGAATGATCTGTATTTCGTAAAGGTCTGGGACGAGTTCCTGGGAGAAAATGGAATCCTCCCGAAGGAATTGTTCTATGATTTTACACATCCGACTGACAAGGGGTATATGTTCTGGGCAAAGGCCATTAAGCCGCTTATTGTGCTCTAATCCCCTCCTTGGGCCTATTGTTACACAATTTATATTATGTTAAGTAGAATATAAATTCCAGTACCCTACTTAATGAAAATGAGGATTCCTGCTGTCATTGAACAGGTGACAGCAGGAATTTTTAGTTATCAGTCAGATTAGGATTATGCTCTCGGTTTCTGAACGATTCTGATTATCAGAGAGATCATGTAAATGATGCAGCCATAGATCGGACAGATCAGAGCAACTTTCAGTCCGCCGGCAAGTACGCACTGCTCCAAATTAACATCGCACATTTGAATGTCTGCAGCGGCCTGGGCGCATGAGATCAAAAATGAGAAGATACCGAATATATATGCTATCTTACCGATTTCCTTTACCCATGCAGGAGCTTTCCAGGCAGCAAAGAAAAGGGCTACAAGTAACAACGTGAGGATGCACATGAATAATGCGCCACCTACGACAAACAGAGTGAAAACAGATACTAGTGTCATGGTCATTGATTTTAAAAATTTGGAAAAAAGGTTTCGGAATTCCTTGATGCAAAGATAGGCAAGTCCCAGGGAAAACGTATCGTCGAATACCCCGTTTCCCCTGTCAAATCCCCCGAAATAAGGGTTTTGAAGCCGTTCTGTTGCGTATTCCGGTAAAAAAAAGCTATTTTTGTACAGTAGTCATGAAGAAAAAACTGATCATAGTAACCTATTGGATTGCCGCAATTCTTGCGACAGCTTTTCTGCTTGTCAGCCTTGATTATGAACTATGGAAAGGCATAATGATAGGCATGATATTTCTGCTTTGCTCGATCGCGCTGGGTTTCTTCCTGACAAAAAACAACAGGGAAGCCTCCCCTGCCCGTGCAAGAAACAGCATTTTCATTATACTGGGAGTATTTTCGATGGCCCTTTTCCTTATTATTGTGCTGCATACTGTATTCCTGTATATGGATCAGCCGGGAGACGATTATACGGTCTTTAAGGATATCCTCTCTCCCCTGCTGATTAATCCTGTATTTATTGCACTGATTCTCAGTGTCTTAGCATACGGGGAATACAGATTGCAGAAATATCTTGATGCAAAGCTTCCGCAAGGCACGCAGAAAATAACCTTTACTTCGGATTACAATAAGATCACTGTCCTGAAGAGTGATATCTTATACATAGAATCACGCGACAAGGAAGTCAGGATCATCACAAAAGACGGTAAGGAGTACCGTAACAGGACCGGAATTTCCCAATGGGAAAACATTCTTGGAGAGCAGTTCCTGCGCATCCACAGAGCATTTCTCGTCAATATTGCCGAAACCCGCCCCTGCTCCCCGGAAACAGTAATTACGGGAGACAAAGAACTCCCCGTCTCCCGCAAATACAAAGAATCCAAAAAAAAGTTTATTGGATAAAAAAACGGACCGGAATAATCCGGTCCGCGATAAACACAACATGAATGACGACTATTCCTAGTCTTCGTCTATATGATAAGATTTTATCCAGAAGTCTGTCGTAGGACTCAGAAGCCAGAGGTATGACTCTTCGCCTTCCGGCAGATATACAAGGATAAGACCGTCTTTGTCGAAATATCCCTTAAAGAACTTAGGGAAGTCTTTCTCGACTTCATCGGAGATATCGACCCCCCAGTCATCAAATGGCATATATCCGTCTGCTTTCTGCATGAAGATGATATCGTTGAATTCGCTCGAAACTACAGGACCGTTATCTTCGTTGAAACTGTCGTAAAAAACATACCAATAATGATCCTTTTCATGTCCTTCACGGGGACAGAAGACAAGAGGCCTTGTCTCGCGTTCGTTGAATTCGATAAATTCCCACTCGTCATGAGGCATGAATTCATCAACGACATATTTGACGCCATCACCTACGCCATCAATGTAATTGATTTTATGGGTTTTGTAATCTCCGCTGAGGAAATACGCCCTCGATACATTATTACGTGCTACTTTAAGCTCTTCAGCTCCTTCCATCTTCACATTAGCGCCTTTGAGCTCAAGCCCGGTAATGGTGTTTTCGCCGATCGTGAGAGGTGAACCGAGCTGGAGATTTCCGGCCTCATCCACCGAAATGGAAATAGTCTGATGGGACAGTTTGCCATCCTCAATGATATCGAACCGGATGGAACACTTTTCCGGGGAAATGGCAAACCTGCAGACGAACCCGTTCTCGTCGCTGACCGACGAAGTACCGTAACCTGCCTCAGCAAACATGTTGGCTGCAGCCATGGTCGCAAGAAGGGCCTCCTTTGATGCATTGATTGCCTCGAAATCCTCTGACGGAGCAGGAACGAGCACAAGAGTCTCACCGCTCTCTTTTCCTTTGACAGTAATTGATGTTTCGGAGTATTCATCAACGAAGTAAGTCTCTTCGGCATTACTGTCGACATAAGCAAGGTGCCCTCCTCCTATGATCGTAAGAGAAACGACCTTGGAAGAAACGGACATTACATTGAATGTCGAATGCGTGGCAAGTTTCTGAATCTCTGAATCAGAGCTTACAGAACCGTCCCTGCTGAACTGGAAGTAGACATCTGTTCCTTCGTAATCGGTTTTCCAGGTCCCGACTGTGCAGAGAACTGACTTCACTTCAGAAGGACGGATCCGGTCTGGATTCTCCTGACATTCGTCAAGCCATTTCTCGTAAGGATTTGTCAGGCCACATCCACCTAATGTCAGGCAGAATACCGCCGTCAAGGCGATTTTAATGTAGCATTTCATAACTGATTATTAATGTGTTAAATAATTATCACCACACCGGTGGCGTATATGGAAGCAGATAAGACTGCTTATAAGCTAAGGCAGCTCCCGGATTGCAGGTCCTGATATCGATAAGAGGCTGAGTCCTGCCGTCATTCACTATCGGAGCGACTCCGTCGCGTGGATCCGGCTCATCGACTCCATGGGAACGTCCCCACGGATTTCTCATTCCGTAAGACGCAGAAGTGCCGGAATCGAAAACGAAAGTGAATGCATGGGCGCTGACAGTCCTGTACGGTCCGTTGCCGATTACTACGTCTTCCTCGCTGAAGCCGCCGATGACAAGCCAGCCCCTGTTGAGAAGGACTCTCACCGCCCTGTCCATCTCATTATAGTTAAGGACACCTGAATCGAAAGCAAAGCTTTCACCGTTGCCGACAAAGAGCGGAGAAGTATGCTCGGTAGCAATTCCGTCGAGCATGTCATTGCAATGGTATATGCTGTTCCATTTCATGATAGCTTTTTCGAGAACCGAAGTCCAGCAGATGACCTCATTCTTGCCTTTGGCGCAACTGTTCAGGAATTTAGAAGAAACGGTCACATCAACTTCCTGTCCTTCAGGATCGTACATCTTGACTGTATAAGAGCCGTTTCCGTTGTTGGTGATGATATCTTCAATGAAATTAGGATAAAGGTAAGCCAAGGAAGCAAAGACGGCAAGGGCGCTGCAGTCCCCTATTCCACCCTGGTTGACATCAGCCGGAAGCGGAGTCCCGAAAGGATAAAGGGTGACATTCTTGGTACGCCATCTGCTGTCTCCGTTCTCGATGACTGTGGTAGGTTCTTTGGACGGATTGGCGAGCCAGTTCCTGTCCGAATTTGTTGTCCTGTGACGTCCCTCGCAGAACTGTCCCATAGGAGTCTCGCTGCTGTAGGTATTGTCCCTGATGAGCCCCATGAGGTCGTCGATGTTCTCCTCTCCAGAAGGCGCCATGGCCATCTCTCTCAATTTGAGCTCGGCAATGGCAGTTTTTCTGTTGGACGACTGGAATTCGAACTTATAGTACCGGTAAAAGTTATGGTTGTAATCGTCGTCGATATAGAACTCTTTCCTTTCCTTGCGTCCGGTATAGTTCACTCCGGAACGGGAGTCAATCTCGACCCAGCTTACATTATCGGCAGAAGCGGAGAGAACCCAGTTCTCAGGAACCTTGAGATCGGAATCGGAAGAATAGATAATGTAGGATTTGAGCGAGAATGCCTCATCGCTGCTCCAGATTACATTATACGTGTAGTTTTTCGTAGCGAAATATGACGACCTGCTGTTGTCAACCAGTTTCCCGATTGTATGGCCATTGTATTCGCTATGATTAGTTGAGATAGTACCGCCGCATGGCATGTTTGAGTTACCATCCGGGATTGAGGCGGAAGGCCCTGATTTCGTATAGACTTCCTCCGGATATTCAACAGATTCCAGAGTTTCAGAATCATCCTTCGAGCAGGATGAGACCAGCATTATTGCCGAAATGACGGCAACCGGATAAAGATAAGACCGTTTCATAGATTAAAGATTGATTATTATAGTGTTATTAAATGGTTGGTCTTAAAATGATGGTGGTGTATAAGGGAGCAGATATTTCTGCTTGAAGTCAAGGGCGGATCCAGGGTTGCAGATTCTAAGATCGATAAGCGGCTGAGTCCTTCCGTCATCGACGATAGGAGCTACTCCATCGTATGGATCCGGATAATCCGTAGTTCCGTTCGAGTATCCCCATGGGTTTCTGGCTCCATATTTGGCAGAAGTGTGGTCATCGAGAATGAAAGAGAAGGCATGAGCGGTAACAGTCTTGAACGGACCGTCTCCGATAATCTGGTCAGACACGTGGAAACCTCCGACTACTATCCAGCCTTTATTGAGCATGACTGTAACCACTCTTTCCATCTGGGCGTAATCGAGGACGCCATAATCAAAGGCGAAACTCTCCCCGTTTCCGGTGAAGATAGGAGAAGTGTACTCGGTAGGAATACCTTCGATAGAGCCGACGGTGTGGTAGACAGAATTCCATTTCATCACAACTTTCTCAAGAACCGCTGACCATGTCCTGACGTCATTCTTGCCGGTAACTCCACCGTTCAGGAACCTTGAAGAAACAGTTACGTCTACACTTTTTCCCTGAGGATCGTATGTCTTGACTGTAAATGTGCCGTCGCCGTTGTTCTTTATGATATCCTTTATGAAATCAGGGAAAACGTATGCCATAGAACCGAATACGGCAAGGGCGCAGCAGTCTCCGATTGCCTGCTGGTTGACATCAGCCGGCACAGGACTGCCGAACGGGAAAAGAGTGACATCATAATCCTGCCATTCAAGAGACCCGTCTCCGCCGATGACTGAAGGCTCGTTTTTCGGATCGGCAAGCCATGCGATGTCTTCTTCGGTCGTCTTGTGGCGATTCTCGCAGAACTCGCCCATCGGCGTCTGGGAACTCAGGGTGCTGCCATGGGAAAGATACATCAGGTCGTCGATATTGGCGACACCTCCGTCAGCCAGCACAATCTCGGCGATTGCAGTGTTGGCAGAAGTAGTCGTGAATACGAATCTATAATACTTATATGAGGTTGTAGACAGAGTCCTGTATTCCTTGCGGGTGTTCGCGCCGCCGAAGACCTGTCCGCTCTTCTTGTCGATCTGGACCCAGGCCTTGTTGTCATTGGAGCCGGAAAGGACCCATGATTCAGGGACTGTACCGTCGCCGGCGGAAGACATGATGGAATAAGACTTGAGGGCGAATGACCTCTTGCCGCTCCAGAGAATGAAGAACTCTTTGTGGAAAGTGACGAACGAGGTCGCCGGATCATTATCCACTACCTTGCTAATGTCTGATCCGTAAGGAGAATCGGAATACTGGGTAGAGATGACTCCGCCGCAAGGGATATTCTCGTTTTCAGAGGCTACTGAAGCATAAGTATAGACTGTAGGTGTGTCCGGGTCCTTCGAATCCTTTTCGCAGGAAGAGAACATAAACATGGCAGAAACGAGGACTGCCGGTATTAAGTAAGAGTATTTCATATTCAAATCAATAATTCATCAGTTTTCAAGGGTTGAGACAGAAGGCGGAACTGCCTGGGCTGAAACGGCGCGGCGGTATGCCGGCTTGCGGCTCATTACGAACTCCAGTTCGGCGCCATCCTTGATGTCATCCCAGGTAATCCAGGACTTGTCGCAGATCTTGCCGTTGACCTTCAGCTGTTTTACATAAACATTTTCAGGAGACCAGTTCTTCGCAGTCATTCGTATTTTCTTGCCGCCGGTCATCGTGACGGTAAGGGCTTCGACGCATGGAGAACCGATATTATAGACATTGCTCGATGGAGCGACGGGATAGATTCCGAGACAATTGAACATATACCAGGCGCTCATCTGGCCGCAATCATCGTTGCCGCTGAGAGCGTCAGGAGTATTTCCATAGAATCTGTCGGCTATCTCGCGGATCCTCTTCTGGCACTTCCACGGCTGCCTGAAATAATTGTAGATATAAGGGACATGGTGACATGGCTCATTGCCGTGCCAGTATGCACCGATCCTGCCCTGGATATCATGAGCGCCCGGAATGTCCTCAGGAAGCTCGTAAGTAAACAGGCTGTCAAGTCGGGAAAGAAGCTTCTTCTCCCCGGCGATGTCCATATAACCCTGCATATCGTGAGGGACATACCAGGTATACTGTACGGTAAACCCTTCCGTAATGTCGCCCCAGCCGTTGACTGAGCCAGGTCCCTGGTAATCGAGAGGTGAGAATGGAGTTCTCCACTCCCCTTTCGAATCCCTTCCTCTCATGAATCCGGTCTCAGGATCGATAAGATTCCTGTATGACAGGGACCTTTGCAGATAGTACTCGTAATCCTCCTGATGCCCAAGAGCTTTCGCTGCCTGAGCTATACAGAAGTCATCATAAGCATATTCAAGAGTCTTGGAGACCGACTCGGATTCTGTATCAAAAGGCACATAGCCGAGATTGCGGTATTCCTCAAGCTTGTCATAATTACGGTTCATCGCCGTGGTCTTCATGGCTTCGTATGCCTTTTCCCTGTCGAATCCCTTGACATCTTTGACAATCATGTCTGCAAGTACCGAAACCGCATGATAACCGATCATGCACCAGGTTTCGTTGGCATAGAAAGACCATATCGGAAGCATCTTCTCGACACTCTTGTCATAATGCGCAAGCATGGAAGTCGCGATATCCGCGTTGATGTCCTGATGCACCAGGTTCATCCATGGATGGAAGGCCCTGTAGGTATCCCAAAGCGAGAATACAGTATAGTTCGTAAACCCGTCAGATGTGGCGATATTCTTGTCGAGTCCCCTGTACCTGCCGTCAGCATCCTCGAAAACGAATGGATGGAGCGCCGCATGGTATGCAGAAGTATAGAAGGTCTCCATTGTCTTGCGGTCAGCCTTGAGCTCATATCTGGAGAGTTCGTCTTCCCAGAGAGCCAGTCCTTTTTCATGAAGGCTGTCGAAGGTCTCCCCTTCAGTCTCTGCGAGATTCTTCAGGGCACCTTCCAGGCTTACGCCGGAAACCGCTACACGTACTGTCACCTGCTCGCCTTCCGTGGTCTTCAGACCGATTCTGGCGGACAGTTTCCTGCCCCAGGCTTCACCGGTGCTGCGGAAGCGCATCGTATCATAGATTACGGGCTTTCCGTCCTCATAGAACAGCATTCCCTTCAGGCCGCAGGAGAATGTGGCCGCGAAATATACATGCCTTTCCGGTCCCCATCCGTCAACCAGCTTATATCCGGTTATCGTCGAGTCGTTCTCCACGCGAAGACTTGACCAGACACATTTCTGGTAAAGCGTATGGTCCATATCGACGGCGATGAAGGCCGAGTCGGACTCCGGAAATGTAAAACGGAATATTCCGCTTCGCAGGCCCGAGGTCATCTCTGCCTTTACACCATAATCATCCAACACGACGCTGTAATAATCCGGTGTAGCAACTTCCTTGTCATGGCTGTAGGCAGAGGCTGGTCTCAGCTCCCCAGTACCGGGGATGAACAGGAAATCTCCGAGATCAGGGATGCCTGTGCCGCTAAGATGGGTAAGGCTGAATCCCTGGATCGTATTGTGGGAATACTTGTATCCGGAAGCCGCATCATAGAAATTGTCATCGGTATCAGGGCTGATCTGGATACCTCCGAACGGAATCTGGGCACCTGGATAGACATTCCCGTATCCATCTGTTCCAACAAGTGGCTTTACATAATCAGTAAGCTTCTGAGCCGTCATCGGAGCGATGCCGGCCAGAAGCCCTAATACTGCCATTGTCAGTCTGTATGTTCTCATTGCATTAGAGTTTGATGTCCCCGACAGCGACCTGATACTCATGCCAGAGATCATCGATATCGGCATTTTCTCCAAGGATATGCTTGATGGCTCCATTGAATGACCATGGAATCACCTCAAGCGTGCTGGCATTGAATTTCCTGAGAAAATCAGGATCCTTGTTGTCCCTGAGCCATACTAGGAAGAATCCGGTAATACGGTAGCCGTCCATATAGCTGCCGCCTCTCGGTCTGTCGTCAGGGGTAAAACCTCCATTTGCGACACGTACGGCATCAGCCATTCCCTCGGTGAAGCACCAGAATACACGGTTGTCATCATAGTTTCCGATTCCCTGAGGCGAAAGCTGATATACATGGGTGAGTTCGTGGAGCAGGACACCGCGGGTCTCGAAGAGGACCTTGGCGGTATCGGCATCAGCAAAACTATGCTCGATATGCCTTGTGCTGTAGAAAACGAAGGCATCATTACCCTCGTCACCCTTGGCGGATATTCCATCTACATCTTCAAGGGTATAGTAGAGGTTCTCGACATATGGGATGCTGTCCTGAGGAGAATAATAAAGCGTTGCAAGCACATCTTTGGCCTGCTCTCTGATATAAGTCTCAGGGTCCTTGATTATGCTGGCGTATATCTTCGATCCTTCAGTCTCCTTGGCTTTATCCTCGAAGACGATCTTTCCCAGATTGTAGCCGGACCAGTCAGCAGTCTTTTCTGTTGAGTTATTCTGCCGGCAGGCAACTGTTGCTGCTGTGGCGAGACACAGCGTAAGAATTATATAATTCTTCATATCTGTTTTTAATTGTTATCTGACATTGAATAAGGCTTTTTCAGCCCTTTTGCTCCGGAAGGCCTGGAAGCCATTTCGAACTCCCATACTCCTCCGTCAAGGATTTCCTCATGGGTGACATATCTTCTGTCAAGAGGTTTTCCATTGATTTTCACGCGTTTTACATACCGGTTACGGTCGCTTACACCGTCTGCTTTGATTTCCAGCTTCTTGCCACCAGGAAGGGTTATTCTGATGTAAGGAAGATAAGGGGCGCCGAGCACATACTGGTCCGTTCCGGGGCATACAGGATAGAATCCCATAGCCGAGAACAGATACCAGGCGCTCATCTGGCCGCAATCATCATTGCCGCCGAGACCGTCAATTCCCTCTCTATACATCCGGTTCATTATTTCGCGAACCCAGTATTGGGTAAGCCATGGCTTGGAAGTCCAGGCAAAAAGATACGGCACATGGTGGCTCGGTTCGTTGCCATGCACATATCCGCCGACCAGGCATTCTTTTTCGATATCCTCGTTATCCTCGTAATATTTCGGGTCAAGGTCCATCGCAAACAGATTCTCAAGTTTTCCAAGGAAAGCCTTCTCGCCGCCCATCAACTCCATGACACCTTTGACGTCCTGGGGAACATGGAAAGAGAAATTACGCGAATTTCCTTCGATGAAACCTTCCCCGTAAGTCTGGTCGATGTCGAAATCTTTCTTGAAAGAACCGTCGGAATATCTCGGACGCGCATAACCGATCGAAGGATCATATACATTGGCATAGTTCATGGCCCTGCGACCGTATTCATCGGCTATCTCCGAAGCTCCGGCTTTCAGCGCGGCGGCATGGATAGTCCAGTCGTCATAGCTGTATTCCAGAGTCGTCGAAGCCGCAGTCCCGCTTTCATCGAGCGGCACGAATCCATGGTCCATATAAAAGCCGAGACCTTCGTAGATCCTGACCTTCGAGGTCGCGGTCATGGCCGCGAGAGCCTCTTCGGCCGAGCCTTTATATGTTCCTTTGACGATGGCGTCGGCGAGTACCGGGACGGCATGATAACCGCTCATGCACCAGTTTTCGTTGCCCATGAGGCTCCAGACCGGGAGCATGCCGACGGCATTCTGCTTCCAGTGCTCGACCATTGACTTTATCATATCCGAGTTCTCCTCGGGCCATAGAAGACCCAGGAAAGGATGCTCGGCCCTGTAGGTATCCCAGAGTGAAAATACTGTGTAGTTGGTGAATCCTTCGGCCTGATGGATGTTTCCGTCCACTCCCCTGTACTTGCCGTCCACGTCCATATAGACTGACGGATTGATCAGGGTATGGTACACGGAGGTATAGAACATCGTCTTTTCGCTGTCGGTGCCTTCAACCTCGAATCTGCCGAGAGCCTTGTCCCATTCCTGAGCCGCCATGGAGGCGATCTCGTCGAATGAGCCTGCAGCTTCAGCCTCGAGATTCCGGATTGCGCCTGCAGCGTCGACTGCCGAAATCGCTACTTTTACCGTGAGCGGTTCTCCTTCGTCGAAAGAGAACCATGCCGCTACGTCCCGGCCGGCCATATCGGGGAAATTATGGCCAATGTCGAAACGTCTCCAGAATCCGCTGTAGGCAGAAGGTTTCTTGTCCTCGTAACCATAATCACGGATCGGCTTGGAGAATGAAATTGCAAAATAAGTGTAGTTGGTACGGGCCCATCCGTCTGTGAGACGGAAGCCGGTAACCAGAGTGTCATTCTCGACTCTCAAGGTTGCACGGCAAACTTTGCCGTCGTATCCGTAAATGCTGTGTGTCAGGTCCAGAATAATATTCTGTTTTTGGTAGGATGGATAAGTGTATTCGTGTACGCCGACCCTTTTTGTTGCTGAAAGGCGGGCCCTGATCCCGTAATCCGCGAGAGTAACCTCATAGAGACCTGGTCTTGCGACTTCGGTATCATGCGAAAAACGGGATCTGTATCCGTCTTCAGGGTGATCTGCCGTTCCCGGAGTCAGCTGTACGGGACCGGTAGTAGGCATGATCAGTATATCCCCGAGGTCTGAATGACCTGTTCCACTGAGATGCCTGTGGGAGAAGCCTACGATAGTGCTGTCGGAATGTCTGTATCCGGCGCAATAGTCATAGGTTCTCTGCTGGTATTTGCCAGCGATGTTATGGGGAACGATATCGGTATCAGGACTCAACTGGATACCTCCGAAAGGCACGCATGCCCCAGGGAATGTATGCCCCATTCCGTCGGTTCCGATGAACGGATCGACGAAACGAGATGGTTGTGCGGAAACCAGGAATCCTGCCATTGCCAGAGAAGCTGATACCAATATATTCCTCATGATTTGTGTTAGCTTTAAATTATCTTTCAGTTGCTTCAGAAGTCCAGCCGTAATTCTGCACCATCTTAGGATTCCTTCTCATTTCTGCATCCGGAATCGGCATAAGGAAGTGCTGTTTTGAGCAGACTCTGGTCTCGAACTCGACTTTCTTGAAGAAATCAGGCGCATCGGCCATGAAATCCATGGCGTGGATAGGACCGCCTTCGCCACCTCTGTGGTAAGAAGGATAGATCCAGTCATCACCGACAGCCATGTCAGCCACTTTCCAGCGACGTACATCGAAGAAGTGATTCCACTCGAATGAAAGCTCCACGAGTCTCTCGCGACGAATTCGCTTGTCGACTTCATCACGGTTGACAGGGTAAGAGATATAGGTCATGCCGTTGGCATCCGTACCACCGCCATTGCCATATCCAGGCACACCTGCTCTCGCACGGATGAGGTTGACATACTTCATAGCCTCGTCATACTGACCGCAGGCGCTGAGGCATTCTGCATATCCGAGATACATGTCGCCGAGTCGGAGAAGAACTGCGCAGTGAGCGCCCTGCTCGTCACCATTCATAGGAGCCATCCTACGTTCGCCGTAACCGGTATAAGGAGCATCCCAGTTGGCTGCGTTGAAGCCGGAGTTACCGTTTACTGTAAGCTCGGTGGTCACCTCGCCGTCGTTGGTATTGGTATTGAGCCATGTAGAACCGTTGAAGGTCACGCATACATAGAAGCGAGGCTCACGGTGTGCCCACTGCTTGAGGGTCTTGTCGGTATTAGCCTTGAAGAGGTTTCTCTCAGGGTTGAACGGATCATTGTAGTCCTCGTCCCAGCCATAGTGGGAAGGATCAGGAACACCTGTGTACTCGTCATAGTCAGGATCTTCGCAGATACGGAGGCCCTTGTCTGTAAAGTACATGTCGACCATCTCCTGGGTGGTTCCGAAACCGAGACCGCCGCGGATGCTTTCGTCCTGGCAATCCCTGTGGTAAGGGGTGAGCTGGTACTGGATAAGGTCGTGGTCGGAAAGCCTGATGAATATCTGCTCTGTGTTGCGGGTATAATCAGAGATAGACGCTGCCTGACGATATGACTCATAATGGTCGATATTTCCTGCAGGAGTCCTCACGATCTGGAGTGAGTAGACCTTACCGTCGAACTCGTCGAGGAATTCCTTATATGCATCTCTTGCCCTTTCCCACTTTGCCTGCTCCTGGCTCTTGTCCTGAGGGAAGATCTGGGTACCGTCAAGATTCCTGATCTCCGCATAGTCAGGGTTGCAGTTGAAAAGAGGGCTGGCGGCATAAAGAAGGGCTTTAGCCTTGAGAGCCTTGCAGGTACCCCTGTCTATACGGCCGAGGTTGGCATCGCCGTACTTTGCAGGAAGATCCTCGGCAGCCTTGTCAAGCTCGGACACGATGAAATCGATATTCTCGTCGACTGTATTCCTTTCCTTGAGAAGGTCATCAAGAGGAGTATCGAGAGCCATGGCTTCTTCACCGATGATAGTCACAGGACCGTAGCAACGGAAGATGTTGAAGTAATAGTAGGCACGGAGAGCTCTTGCCTGGGCCTTCCAGTACTTACGGTCTGAAGCGCTGGCTTCGACGCATTTATCTACATTGCTGATGAATGTGCTGGCCTTTGCAATACCCTTGTAGTATTCATTATACCAGTATCCGATCCAGTTGGTAGAAGCGTATACCGAGCCGAGAGACCAGCTGGTAGCTTCTTCGCCATCACCGCTCCAGGTGATATCGCCTTCAATTGATCCGCCGGTCCAGATACCGCCGGCATAATAGGTAGGCCAGCGTTCGCAGGTCTCGTCAGGAACATAACTATAGACGTTGTTGAGGAACTCCTCTGTCTTGTTACGGTCTGAGAAGGTGTCTTCCAGATTGTACTGCGTACCCGGAATCGTCGGGAAAAAGTCGTTGCAGGACGAAACAGACGCCATGATCATGACCGCAGCTGCAATTTTATATAATGTTTTCATAATGACATCCGGTTTTAGAATTTGACATTGAGACCTACTGAGATCGTCATCGCGTTAGGATATGAACATCCGTTGTTGGTGTTGAGCTCAGGATCCCAGATCTTGAATTTAGAGAAGGTCAGAAGGTTGGTTCCTGTGATGTATACACTTGCGGCATCGAGGAAGGTCTTGTCGACAAGTCTTCCAGGAAGATCGTATGTGATGGTTGCCTGCTTCAGGCGGAGGAAACTTACGTCCTTCTGCCACCAGGTGCTTTCCTTGGTGTTATTGAGGTTGTCTGTCTTTCCGTAGTGGAGACGTGGGTAGAATACGTTGGTGTTCTCAGGGTTTTCTGCAGACCATCTGTCGGTAATGTTGCTGAACAGGTTGGAAAGACCGGCCTGGTCAGAGAACGGATGGATACCGTCACCGGAGAGACAGCGGTCAGCGAAGGCATTTCCGGAGAAGATCACGCCGAATGAGAACTGGCCTACCTGGAGGTCTGCGCCAAAGCCGTAATAAAGCTTCGGAACGTCGCCCTGGCCGATTACGCACTTGTCATAATCATCGACTACGCCGTCACCGTTGAGATCCTTATACTTGATATCACCAGGACGTGAGATCTGTCCAGGATATTCCTCGCCGAACTGTCTTGCATGGTCGATGATCTCGTCATCGCTTGTGAAGAGGCCTTCAGCGATCCATCCCCAGCGTGCAAGGACGTTGGTTCCGCGGGTCTCGAGCCATGGATATGCAGGTTCCGGCTGATCATCCTCGATGATGCGGTCCTCGTTCCAGGTGAGGTTGCCCCTGAGGGTAAGGAAGGTCTTGGTAGCAAGCTGCTTGTTGTATTCGATGTTCATGTCGATACCCTTGTTGTCCACGATACCGAGGTTGGCATAAGGCATCTCGATGAAACCGCAGTAGTCAGGAATAGTAGCACGCTGGAGGAAGATTCCGGTACGGTGCTCCTTGAAGAGCTCTACTGTGAGCGAGAGTTCGTCCTTGAAGAACTTGAAGTCGAAACCGAGGTTCTGCTTGAGGGATGTTGACCAGCCCACGTTAGAACCATATTTCTTGTATCCCCAACCGTCTTTAGGGCTGTTTGAAGTACCGAAACGGGTACCGTCTGCGCTGCCCATCTCGTCCTGATACATGAAACGGCGTCCTGCTGCGGAGTCGGATCCTACCTGACCGATGGTATAGCGGATCTTGAAGAATGACCATACGTCCTTGAGAGGTTTCCAGAACGGTTCATTTGAAACAGCCCATCCGAGACCGGCTGCCGGGAAGAAACCGAACCTGCGCTTAGGGTCGAAGTTCTCGGAACCGTTGTAACCGGCATTGACTTCTGCGAAATAACGGTCGTCGTAAGCATATGTCGCTCTTGCGGCAAGGCCCTGCTGCTTGTAGTTGAGCGACTCGATAAGGCTGTCAGGGTGACCTGCGGCATAGACATTCTGGTTGTAGAGAAGAAGTCCGGTGACTCCGTGCTTGCCGAAGGTCCTGTCATAATTGAGGGAGGCCTCGAAATAGACGTTGCGGTCCATGGTCTGGTCCCTGCCATAGCCAAGCTCGCGGCTACCGGTATATGTACGGGTGATAGCCCACTCGTCATCGGTGAATACATCATTGTTCCAGAGACCTGTCTCAGTGTTCTTCGATCCTGAGAAGTAGTAGGTATCGTCACGTTTCTCGTATTTGTTCTGACGCCAGTTGTTTACGTCGAAAGCGAGGAGGGCGTTGGCGGAAAGACCTTTGCTCCAGTCGAAGAATCCGAGATCCTGGGCGATTCTGATATTGGAATTGAGCTGGTTGTTGATCTCGTTCCTGTAGCCTCTCTTTGTAAGGTCTGCGAGAGGGTTACGGAGGTCACCCATGGATGAGATTCCAGGGATGGAGCCGTCAGGCATCTCCTTAGGAAGATATACAGGGTTGATCTGGAAGCATGCCCCGAAGAGGCTGGAGGTACTCTGCTGAGGATAGTTGCCCTCGGAGAGATATCCGCTGAATCCAAGATCGATGGTAGTAGTCTCTGTAGGACGGAGATTCAGGTTGGCAGTATAGTTATACCTGTCATAACGCATGTTGGCGTTGTAGTTCTCCATCTTGGCGTTACGTGTAAGACCTGTCTCATTATAATATGTGAGAGACACATAATATGTAGCGTTAGGCACGCCACCTCTTACGCTGATCTGCGCACGGCGGTTATGTCCCAATGGTCTGAAGAGCTCGTCGATCCAGTTGACATTAGGATACAGATAGCTGTTATAGGCCTTAGGATCATCGTTAGGGATGATTCCGTCAGCCTTCTTGGTAGCCTCGATATACTGAGGAGTGAAGAGAAGCGCACCACGGCTGTTCAGGTAAGCCTCGTTTGCCGCATCCATATACTCGTATGCGTTCGCAAGCTTAGGGATTCTGGTGAGTCTGGTGATACTCTCGTAATAATCGACAGTGAACTTAGGCTTGCCTACCCTACCCGGCTTAGTCTTGATGATGATGACACCGTTGGCGCCACGTACACCATAGACAGCAGTTGCAGATGCATCTTTGAGGACAGTGAAGCTCTCGATATCCTCAGGGTCGATATTGTTGAAGCTACGCTCAACACCATCGACAAGCACGAGAGGTCGGGAAGGCTGATTCGTAAAGGTCGAAATACCACGGATCCAGATGTCGGTCTCATCATGACCAGGCTCTCCTGTCCTCTGGACAGAGACAACGCCTGCGAGTCGTCCGGCGACAACAGATGAAAGACTTGCCGAAGGCATCTTTATCTGGTCTGACTTGAGGGATGACTGAGATCCGACAACGGAGATCTTTCTCTGGGTACCATAACCTACGACAACGCTCTCGTCGAGTTCACTTACTACGGTAACGAGGGCAACGTCGATAAGGGTCTGTTTGCCGACTTCGATCTCCTGCTCCTCGAAACCAAGGGCTGAGAATACAAGAATAGGGTTAGTGCTCTTAAGAGTAAGGGAGTACTGACCGTTGTCATCGGTAAGGGTACCGTTTGTGGTACCTTTCTCGTACACCGCAATTCCTGCAAGCATTTCACCCTTGTCATCAGATACACGACCGGAGACATTCCTTGTCTGTGCAGACATCATTATCCCGGTGGTGATGAAAATCACAACTGCCAGCCAGATCTTACCGGCAAGAAGTTTAATTTTAGATAATTCCATAAATGGGTGTTTTGGTTACATTAGCTTTATGTTGCACTTTCATGCATAACAAAGAAAAGAAGATATAATTACAATCATTTCCTCATGCGCGACAAAATAAAAAGGGTGTCCGTAAAGAGGACACCCTATCAAAATTGAGCACAAGGCAATTATCTCTATGTCAAAAGTTTACTCTATCCGCTGGTCATTTAGAAGACATCGGTTCAGCACTCAGCCCATGGGAACTTTTCCAGTTTCCCGGAGTCATTCCGAAGCGGGCGGTGAACTCCTTGTAAAAATATGAACGGCTCGAGATTCCCACCTCCGCGATCACATCCTGGATCTGTTTCGAGTCATCCAGAAGCAGACGCGACGCCATCTCCAGACGATAAATCTTGATCAATGTTCCCGGAGTTATATGCGAGATGCTGCGGAAACGTCTGTAGAACGAGCGCGGAGTCATGGCCATCCTGTCGGCGATAAGGGCCGTTCCGAGATCCTCGCGGGCGATATTCTCGGAAAGCACCTGGATTGTCTTGCGGACAAAGGCCATATCCTCTTCATTCGTGCATACTATGTCATCGGCCAGACTGCCGAGCTCTTCCATCTTGATGCGCCGGAAATCCTTCTTTCCGTCGACTGCGCGAGAGATCACGTCCTTGACAAGATGCATTCCTTCAGGGACGAATACATAGCTGTCGGACCATGAGACAAGCTCTGAACCAAGATTATGGCTCGGCTTGTCATTTCCAAGAATCACGACGAACGGGATATCTGAAATCGTTGTCCTGTTCTTGGACAGAGTATCTCTGAATGCATTTTCGTCACTGATTCCAAGATGAGCATCGACGACTATCAGGTTGGCATCCGAATGTTTCAGCGACTTGAGTGCAGCTGCCGGCTCCGACGCATATACGACTTCATAATCTGAAGAAAGAATGTCCGAAAGAAGCCAGTACATCTCAGGCCGGCTCTCCAGCAGGAGAAGCCTGTCCCTTTCAGTCGCCCCGCTGTTACGCTGGATGGCCGGATTGAATACGAAAACAAGATTCTTTCCGTCGAAGTCTATTCTCTCCGGAATCCCCTGCTGAGCAGCTATGCAGAGAAAATCCAGCTGAGTCGTACTGTCCTCGCAGAATCTTGAAGAAAGATTATGTGCAGAACCACCTGAAACGGCCCTGTACAGAGGCTCCAGCAGTTTCTTTTCAGCAGAAACGACCATATGCAGAGACTTGTCCTCTATTTCGCAGGAAAGGTCGGCTGAGCCTCCTGACGAAAGAATATGGTCATAGATGACAAGCAGCAGGCGCTTCATATAATTCGTATAGACCGGGAACGGAACTTCCGGGCCAATGAAACTGATTCCCTCGGTCTGCGCTCCCCTTGCGGCAAGCAGACTGGTCACGGAATCGGAAATCTCCCTAAGAGTGCTTCTTTCGACGGATGCATTGTCGTAAGTATCGGCATATGCGATCGAAAGCCTCTTCCTGAAATCGGCCATTGCCTTGTCCGAATCCCTTGCTTCCTGAATCTTGCGCCTGTTATTGCGGTATGAGAATACACTGTATCCGAGAAGTCCCAGGAAAGCCAGCCCGACGAGGATCATGAAGAGCGAAGACCTGAAGAAGCCCCTGCGTATACGGACCTTTATACTGAACTCTTCCGGAAGAGTATCATATACATCCTTCTTATAGCGGAGACGCAAGGTATAAGTACCGGCAGGAACGTCAGTATAGGACACTTTGTTGTCGAGGGTATATACAGACCATTCCTTGTCATATCCCTCGAGGAAAGCCGAATACTCCACAAGTCCGGATGCCCTGTAATCAGGCACGGCGAACGTGACCGCGAAAGATACCGGACTTCCTTTCAGGACAAGGTTTCCGTCGCCGTCGGTATAGTCCGAAAACCGCACCTCCTCATGGGCCACCTCGAGACTTCTCAGCTGGATATTGCTGTAATACTGCACCATCTCCGGAGTATGAGGGGCCAGACTTATGAGCCCTCTGTTACCGCCAAGATAGAGTTTTCCGGTCCTCGGATCCTTGTAATATGCATCGTCACTGAATTCCCCGAATTCCAGGCCGGCGGTAAAGAGATATGTCTGGGCAAGACCGTTGGAAGGGTTGTACTTGACCAGTCCCCTGTCCGTCCCGAGCCAGAGCATGCCGTCATTATCTTCGAGGATTCCATGGATCATATCATTGATAAGACCGTTCTTCTTTCCTATGAATTCAGCGCGCACATCATCTCCGGAGTTATACAGACGCAACATTCCCGAGACTGTACCGACATATAGGCTTCCGTCGGATGCAGGACAGAGACTCAGAATGTCGTCTATCGCCTCATTATAGAGATAGCGCATAGAGATGACGCTATATTCATTCGTCCTCATATCTAGCCTAACTATTCCGTCTCCACGGCTGCCGGCATACAGCAGCGAATCCCCGACAGCCTTCATGGCATAGAAAAGTCCTATCTCTCGTCCCTCGAAATAGAAAGAATAATTCAAGTCATTGATCACCTTGTTCCCGGAAAGAGTCAGCTTGTGGATACCCATTCCGGCGCAGGAGATATAAAGAGTGTTCTTATCCTTCTCATAAATATCGTGGACCTCATCAGGCGCATAGACTCCCGCAGGAAATGCGATTTTGACAGGGATGCCGCCATATGGACAGAACAACAGGCCTTCTTTGCCGGCCCCGATCCAGACACCATCGCGGAACCTGCTCTCCTTTATCGCATAGACCTTGAATTCTGTCGATTCCCTAGAATAACCGATAACGCTCCTGCGTCCCGAGGGAGTAATCACCTCCCCTCCGGCCGTTCCCTTCTTGTAGTCAGGGAAATAGACTATTCCGTCCCCCTTTGTGCCAACCCACATTCCGCCTCTGGAATCAGTAAGTATAGCCCTGACAGGCCGGGAAAGATTATTGGAGATAGAAGACAGGATGATATTGTCAGCGATAGAATACTTCTTCTCATACATCAGGGCGCCCTGACCGTCGGAACCGATCCAAATGACTCCCTGGCGAAGATCATGATAGAGACAGAAAATCCTCAGGTTCCTGTCAACTGGTTCTGCCTCATACTTGCTGAACGCCTTCAGCCGGAAAAGGCCGTTGGCATTGAATCCTATAAGGAAGTCCTCATAAAAAGGCACGATACCTCCGATAGACCCATACTCTTCGATAAGGGCGGATATGTTCCTTATATATACTTTAGTGTTCCTTGCGGTATCATACATATAAAGGTCCTTGTCCTGATCCACGAAACACATCATTCCGGTCTGGTAGAAGATATCGGAGATAGGTTTCGGGTGGAAATTCTCCTCCTTATACTTGATTGTCACGGAAGAAGGGGCGGACTTCCAGGATGAAACGGAATATATCCTCACTTTTCCGTCATCCCGGCCGAAATACATCATCTCGCCGTCTTCGTTCACGAAAAACCTGTGCTCCGGATCTTCGCCATGGATAAAAGAGTCGTCGACCAGGATGAAATCATCCTTGACAGTATTGAAATAATACAGGGAATCCCTGCAGACAAGCCAGGTATTGCCCTTGCTGTTCGAAGAGATATATGCCTCACCCTTGAAAGAGAAAGCCTTGGTGATTTCTCCCGAGCCTTTCGAGAGACGGTTGAGAGACTGGAAAGTATTTACCCAGAGATTGTCCCCGTCCGCCTGGCAGATGGAATATATTATATTATTGGTCAGAGAACCTCCGGAAGAGAAATCAGACCTGTAGACATGCATCGAGGAACCGTCATAGCAGTCCAGTCCATCGTACGTTCCCATCCACACAAGATCCGTATTGTCCTGGAAAATAGAAAGAACGGCACTGTGGGACAACCCGTCGGAGTATCCGACCCTTCTGAAGACATACTCCCCGCCATTGTCGGCAGCATCTGCAGAGAAAACCGAGATAAATATATTCAGAACCGCCAGCAGAAGCGGATACAGAGTTTTATTCATAAAATCAAGGCAATTAGGTATGCAAAAGGTGCAAATACAAACTTACACAAAAATTTGTTTTGACGCAAGAGTTACCTAACTTTGCACTCCAATACATCATAAAAGGAATATGTCGAAAAAGAAACAGGATATAACTCTCGAAAACGTTGTCATTGAAGCAGTTGCAGCAGAAGGAAAAGCATTGGCCCATGTAGATGGCGCAGTACTCTTCGTACAGTTCGCCGTGCCCGGCGACGTAGTCAACGTAAAAGTATTCAAGAAAAAGAAAAACTATATGGAAGGCTTCATCACAGAAATAGTGAAGCCATCCCCGGACAGGCTCGAACCGTTCTGCTCTCACTTCGGAATATGCGGAGGATGCAAATGGCAGCCGCTTCCATACAAGCTGCAGCTCGAAGCCAAGCAGCAGCAGGTCTATGACCAGCTTGTGCGCATAGGCCATCTCGATGTGCCGGAGATATCCCCTATCATCGGCTCCGACAAGACCGAATACTACCGCAATAAGCTCGAGTATTCCTTCTCCTGCAAAAGGTGGCTCTACAGCGACGAGAACCCGGAAGCGATGGACTGGAAAGACCTTGCAGGACTCGGCTTCCACGTAGGCCGCTTCTTCGACAAAGTGCTGGATATCAAGCAGTGCCACCTCCAGAAGGAGCCTTCAAACGCCATCCGCCTTTATATCAAGAAATATGCGCTCGACCACGATCTCGAATTCTACAACATCAGGGAGAACCATGGTTTCCTGCGCAATATGTTCATACGCACGACAGAGGACGGCAACGTGATGCTGATCATCGTCTTCGCTCATGAGGACAAGAAAGCCCGCACCTCCCTGCTCGACTCGGTACTCGCCGAATTCCCGCAGATTTCGTCGCTCTACTACGTCATAAACACCAAGCTGAACGACTCCATCTCCGACCAGGAGTGCATACTCTACCACGGCGACGAGGCCATCTACGAAAAGATGGAGAACCTCACTTTCAAGATCGGCCCGAAGTCATTCTACCAGACCAACAGCCCGCAGGCATACAAGCTCTACAGCGTCGCGCGCAACTACGCCGCGCTGACCGGAAAGGAAGTCGTATATGACCTATACACCGGCACCGGAACCATCGCCCAGTTCGTCTCCGCAAAGGCTTCCAAGGTCGTCGGAATCGAATATGTCCCTGAAGCAATCGAAGACGCCAAGGTCAACGCTGCCCGCAACGGCATCACCAACTGCTCGTTCTTCGCCGGTGACATGAAAGACATTCTCACGGCTGATTTCATCAAAGAACATGGACGCCCGGACGTAGTGATCCTCGACCCGCCGAGAGCCGGAATCCACCCTGACGTGGCCAAAGTGATCATGGACGCCGCCCCTGAGCGCATGGTCTATGTCAGCTGCAACCCGGCATCCCAGGCACGGGACCTCGCCATCTTTGCAAGCATGTACAAGATTGACGCAGTCCAGCCCGTTGACATGTTCCCGCACACCCATCATGTAGAGACGGTCGTGCAGCTTACCAAGAAATAAATCAACTGAATTGACTGATATGAAAGCTTTTATCGTGTATTGCCATCCATCCGGGGATTCATTGACAAGGAATCTCAGGGATGAATTCATTAAGGGAATCGTAGATTCGGGAAATGAATATGTTCTTTCTGATCTCTATGAAATGGATTTCAAAGCAGATATGACTGAAGAAGAGTATCTGAGGGATGCATATTACAGGAGTACTCCGGAAGTTGCAGCCGATGTCCTTGCAGAACAGGAAAAGGTCAATTCCTCTGATGCTATAGTGTTCATTTATCCTGTTTTCTGGACGGAAGCGCCGGCAAAACTTGTAGGATGGTTTGACAGGGTATGGTCTTACGGATTTGCCTACGGAAACAAGACAATGAAAATGCTTGAAAAGGGCGTGATCCTTTGTTCGGCAGGAAATCCGGCAGACAAGTTGGAGAAGCTGGGCCTGCTCAGGAGCATGAAAAAGGTCATGTTCGGCGACAGGCTTTTCAATCGCGTGAAACAAAAGGAATTCGTGCTTTTTGCCGGTACCTCAAGAGAGAAAGAGAGCAGAAAGGGAAACTGGGATGATAATCTTAGGAAAGCATACGAAAAGGGAAAAACATTATTCCTGCGTTCTGAAGAGGTCTTTTCCCTGGACGACAGATACTTTACCGCAGTATCCAATTCCGATGGCGGAGAAGTATCGGACCAGACCGTATTCAGCTATCATCAGAAGGAAAATGTCATTTGGGCTGAGTATTCAGGAGGAAGAATTATTAAGGGCTTCCTTTTGGGAACGATCGACGAGAATAACAACCTTCATTTTGATTACAGGCATATCAATACAGACGGAGAATCAAAATCCGGTTCATGCAATTCAGAGCCGCGTCCCGTAAACGGAAAGCTCAGGTTTTATGAGAAGTGGAAATGGGCCGACGGTCGTGAAGGCTCGTCCGTGATTGAGGAATTATAGAGTATTTTGGGAAATTATTGTTATTTTTGTGTATTCACATAAGAATAGCGATGATTATACTTCAGATACTGATACTTATTGCCGGACTGGCACTTATACTCTTCGGGGCCGAAATCCTCGTAAACGGAGCCTCCTCCATTGCCAGAAAAGCAGGCCTGAGCGAATTCGTGATCGGCCTCACAATTGTCGGCATGGGCACCTCCGCCCCTGAATTCGTAGTCAGCATGATCGGAGCTATCAGCGGCAACGCAGACGTCGCAGTCGGAAACGTGATCGGCTCCAACATCTTCAACTCCCTTCTGATACTCGGCACAACTGCCGTAATAATGCCTATGGGCATGTCCAGGAGCATCGTCAAACGCGACATCCCGATCAATCTTGCCGTCGCCATAATCCTGCTTCTCCTCGGAATGTCCGGAGCGATCTTCGGCATCGGAGACAACGGCCTCGGAAGAGCAGAAGGCGCAATATTGCTCATACTTTTCGCAACCTATATCTGGTTCTCCTTCAAGAACGACAGCCAGATCGAAGCATTCGAGAGCGGGAATCATGAAACCGCAGCCCGGAAGACCTGGCTGTCCGTCGTCATGGTCCTCGGCGGTCTTGCAGGCCTCGTCGTAGGAGGGCGTCTGTTCGTGAATTCGGCGACAGCCATAGCCCGCATGGCCGGAGTCAGCGACAAATTCATCGCGATTACGATACTGGCAGGCGGCACTTCCCTGCCGGAACTCGCCACCTGCGTCGTCGCCGCCATCCACAAGAAAGGCCAGCTTGCCCTCGGAAACATACTTGGCTCCAATGTCTTCAATATACTGCTGATACTCGGATCCGCCGCTGTAGTGAGGCCTCTCTCGTTCGCGTCAATCAATTTCGTGGACGTCGGCGCCCTCGTACTGTCGGGCGTACTGATTCTGACGTCTATATGGACAGGACGAAAGAAAAGAAGACTCGACCGTATGGACGGAGCGATAATGCTGGTCTGCTGGGCAGCATATATGACCTGGCTGATAATAAAACTTTAAACTATGTCATTCAAACCAACTGAATACACCCTTCTGACAGTCGGGACCGGAAAAGTGTCGGAGGATACCGGATGGGTCCTGGCCGATCCGGAGGCACCGTCGCCGTCCCTTGTCCGTGCAATATACGACAACAGGTTCTTCACACCCGACAGTTCGCTGGACGGACTATATAGATATGCTTGCTGGATGCCCATCCAGAGGACGCTGAAGCACTCTTCTGCTCCCGTCACATATAAAAGCAAAGGGCTTGCGGCGAAGCTGGGCCTGAAGAATCTCTACATCACCTTCTCCGGCTACTGGCCGAAGAAAGGAGCTAAGATGAAGACTTGTTCCTTCAAGGAGACCGAAGCTTTTTCTGTATGCGCCAGACTGCCGAAAAAGTCGAAACAGATACTTGTCGTACAGTCGGCAGGCAATACCGCCAGGGCCTTCGCCCAGGTCTGCTCCGACAACGGAATTCCGGTTGTCATCTGCATACCTCAGGACAATGTCCATGACCTGTGGTTCCTCAAACCGCTCAGATCGTGTGTCAAGATAGTGGCCACTCCGGCAGGGACCGATTATTTCGATGCAATCACTCTCGGCGACAAACTCTGCCGCAACCCGCGGTATCTCGCAGAAGGTGGCGCAAAGAACATAGCCAGGCGCGACGGGATGGGCACTACCATTCTTTCGGCGGTCGAGAAGATCGGACGGATCCCGGATGCATATTTCCAGGCTGTAGGAAGCGGGACAGGAGCAATCGCCGCATTCGAGAATGCAGACAGGCTTGAGCAGGACGGCCGTTACGGCAAGAACAACATGAAAGTTTTCGCCTGCCAGAACAGCCCCTATACTATAATGTACGATTCCTGGAAAGCCGGTTCGAGAGAGTTGCTGCCGCTGACCGCAGAGACTTCCAGAAGGAACGCCGAAGTCATACTGGCAAAGGTGCTTTCCAACAGAAAACCGCCGTACAGCATTGCCGGAGGTCTATATGATACCCTCAAAGCATCGGGCGGAGATATGTTCAAAGTAACCAATGAAGAGATAGTCTACTGGATGCTTCAGTTCTTCAATCTCGAAGGAGTCGATATATTTCCGGCAGCCGCGGCTGCCGTCGCCGGACTGAGCAAGGCGGTTGAAGAAGGCAAGGTCACCAAAGATGAGACAATAATGCTCAACATAACCGGAGGCGGCATGCTGAATGCGACAAAGAAAGGATTCGTGCATAAAGAGCCGGATCTGGTGCTGAGTCCGGAGCTTAATGAAGAAGAAATAATAATGGCAATTGACAGACTTTTCTGATATGATTCTATTTCCTTTACAGATTCCGGTCCTTGCCGGAGCAGACAGTACGGCCGCAGTCGCCGACTCGCTGAAGACCAATATCCGCGGTGCGGTCCAGAACCTCGCCGAGAACCCTAATGAGTTTCTGCGCGGCCTGGGGCAGGACGCCATATCTTTCGGCCTCAAGGTATTAGCAGCACTTCTCATATATATCATCGGCATATGGCTTATCCGCAAAGTCAAGTCTCTGCTGACCAAGATGTTCGAGAAGAAAGGTACTGAAAAGACGCTGGTTACTTTCACGACCAGCTTCGTCAGCATCCTTCTTACTGCGATAGTCATAATAGTCGCCATCGGCACTCTCGGCATCAACACGACTTCCCTGGCGGCACTTCTGGCAGCAGGAGGTATGGCAATAGGCATGGCCCTCAGCGGTACTGTCCAGAACTTCGCCGGCGGCATCATGATTCTGGTATTCAAACCTTTCAAGGCAGGCGATTTCATTAAGGCGCAGGGCTACGAAGGCTACGTCAGCGAAGTGAACATAGTCAGCACCAAGATCCGGACCGCCAGCAACGAGACAATCATTATCCCGAATGGAATTCTTTCCAACGGCAATATCGACAATTTCTTTGCGAGACCATATCATCGCCTGACCTGGAACGTCGATGTCGCCTACGGCTCCGACGCCGCCAAAGTCCGTGAAGTCCTGATGGAAATCGTTGCCAATGAGCCGCTGATCGTGGATTCCAAGGCCAAGGGTGCCGGCGACCCTTCAGTCGTCCTCAGCGCCCTGAAGGACAGTTCAGTCGAGTTTTCCCTCAAGGCCTGGGTAAAGTCGGCAGACTACTGGACCGTATATCACAAGATCAACGAGGCCATATATACGACGCTCCCGGGAAAAGGAATCGAATTCCCATTCCCGCAGATAGACGTACATCTTTCAAAGAATTAAAGCTGATAAGACCTTTCAGCCGCCTTTTCCTGAGTAAGCGCCTCTTTTGAGTGCACCGGATTGGCGTAGATCTTAAGGAAGATATCTCTCAGGTCGTTCCTGTTGAGAGTAGGTTCTACTTTGTCGAGCTGATGCTCGAGGTAGGCGGTAAACTCTTCAACATCCTCCCTGGAATAATATTCGGTGTACTTGAAGCATTTGTTGACAAGATCGTAGGCTATGTAATTGGTACGCCAGAGCTTGTAACCATCGATGACACGAAGGTCGACAGCATGGCGGATAGCCTGGTAGCGGTCGTTCTTGTTACAGATTGAAGCGGCCTCGATCTCTTCCTCGGTAAGCGGTTTGCCGATATTGAGATGGATATTTCCCTTCTGCTGCTTAATACCGGTAACGATGCTTATAAGGTCCTCATTGTCAGTCTTGACATATTTCTCGGTCCTGGAAATGAGGATCTCCCTTGCTTTCATTACGTCGCAAGGCTCGAACTCATAAGAAATGCTTAGAGGAACGATGTTCAGCTCCATGAAATTGGTCACGAAATCCCTCATTCCGCTCATGTCGAGCATCTTGAGAAGGCCCTGCTCGGTAGTGTCGATGCCGTCCTTGGCACGTCCTTCCCTCTGGGCAAGCCAGATTGAACTCTTTCCGCCAGTGATGCAGGTCCTGATATATTTGGAAAGCAGCTGGGAGGAAAGGTAAAGAGTCCTGGCATTGATGCCCCTGATTACCTTGATCATCCTGTTGGAACGGATAAGAGCCTCGACGTATTTGTCGCGGAGGAGATTGTCGCCTACGGCGATCTGGGTCTGAGGAATGCCGTTTCTATGGAGTACGACCTGGGTGATAGCCGGGTCGAGGATTATGTCTCTATGGTTGGACAGGAAGAGAAATTTCTTGCCGTCCATATTCTTGAGAAATTCGATTCCGTCGTACGAGAAATTATGGGCTGTGTTGTCGAGAACCCACTCGACAGCCTTGTACATCACGGAAGTCTGGAACTCATCAATGCTTTTAACACTCTTGAGAGTATCCCGGAGAAAGGTCTCCGGCATATCCGGGAATATCATTTTTGAGATTGAAGCAGCTGCGGGATGGTCAGCAACGAAACTCAAGGCTTTCACAGCCTCCTCGTCTGTATACGGACTTATACTGTCAAACTCATTCATTTCTTCGCTCATAACTGATTTTTTAGGCTGCAAATTTACACAAAATCGCAGTATATATCAAATCTATTTATCTACTCTGAAAAGCAGAGAGCTGTCTCCATAGCTCAGGAAACGGAATCCATTAGCCAGCGCATAATCGTAAATCGTCCTCCAGTCACCGCCTACAAAGGCCGAAACAAGCAGTATCAGGGTACTTTCCGGCTGATGGAAATTGGTCACCAGGATATCTACGAGGCGGAATTTGAAGCCTGGGACAATGATGATTCTCGTACCGGCCTTCAATTCTTCCAGTCCTTTCTTGTCAAGATAATCGATTATAGCCTTTATGGCCTCCTCTGTAGAGTAGTTGTAGGGCCTCTCATACGGAGCCCACTGGGCGACATCCTCCGGTTCGCCCTTCTCGATAATGCTTACACCTACATAATATAAAGACTCCAGAGTCCTCACGGATGTCGTACCAACGGCAACGACCTTGATTCCGCTAAGAATACGCTTCAGAAAGTCTTTAGAGACCACAAAAGGTTCTCTGTGCATTACATGTTCAGAGACATTCGAGCTCTTTACCGGCAGGAATGTCCCTGCGCCGACATGAAGGCAGACAGTTTCCCGGTCAATTCCTTTGTCTGAGATACGCCTGAGGACATTGTCCGTAAAATGAAGGCCGGCCGTAGGAGCGGCCACGGAGCCCCGGATCCTGGCATAAAGCGTCTGGTAACGCTCATAATCGATATCTTCGGTATCCCTGTTTAGATAGGGAGGAATAGGAATCGCTCCGCATATGTCCAGAACAGCCGAGAACGGAGCCCCATTCTTCCAGCTGAATTCGACCGTACCGGTCTGTCCATCCCTTTCTATTAGCCTTGCCTCGAGTCCGATTTCAGCGACTTCTTTTGAATTTTCAGGGTTACAGAGCCTCAGGACGTCGTTTTTCCATCTCTTCGCATTTCCTATCACGCATTTCCAGCTGCATTTTTCCGAAGCGGCGAAAGCGAGATTGTATTCATTAGGAGCTATAGGCTCAAGGCAGAATAATTCTATATGTGCGCCGGTCTCTCTCTCGAAATGAAGTCTTGCGGGAACAACTTTGGTATCATTAAAGACCATAATGGCATTATCAGGGAGCAGATCCGGCAGGTCTCTGAAGACAAAATGGTCGACTTTTCCCTCCCTGTAGCGCAATAATTTGGACGAATCACGCTCCGCAAGAGGATATTTGGCGATTCTCTCGTCGGTAAGAGGGTAGTTATAATCTTCTATATGAATTTCAGGTATCATTTTTTCTGATAAAATAGCGCTGCAAAGATACTCAGTTCTTCACACTTTGTCAACACGTTTTCAACAGTTACATTTCTAAAAACCAGTTCACAAAATTAAAATTTCAAGCCCGATTCGACTGTTTACAAATATAAATTTACATTGTAAACAAATGTATAATAAGCGAAAATTATAATAAAGTTGCTTGTTTCGTAACTCACTAATAATCAGTATGTTTATATGAGTTTATCTAAATCGTCGATTTATGCAAATGCTGTAAATTAAGGCCTTAGATAAAGCATTACTTTAAATAAAAACACAATTCTACTGCATTTTACATTATATATCAGTTATTTATTGCATATTTATTAAAGTAAAGATTAGCTTAGATAGCGGCAGAATCCATTTTCCTACTCCCCTTTTTATTTTTGTAACGGTCTTCTTTTTCTCAAAAATATATGCTACATTTGTAAAAAGACATGTCAGAATAATGAACGCAAGACTTGAACAATTTCTCGCCGCTGAAAACATCTCGCAGGCACAGTTCGCCGAGACTCTCGGAGTCGCACGCGCAAGCATATCCCATATTCTCGCCGGAAGGAACAAGCCGGGATATGATTTCATATCAAGTCTGATGCTCCACTACCCCAGGCTGAACATGGATTGGCTGTTTTTCGGAAAAGGGAAAATGTATAAAGAACCTGCCACAGCCGTCCAATCCCCTGCTATAGTCGTTGAGCCTGAGGAGAATACATTATTCTCAGATGTGGTAGAAACCCCTGATTCAGCCCCTCAGAATGAAGAATCCGCCCCTGTCCCGGCAAAAGAGACTGAAATTCCGGATTCTCCGAAGGATAACGTACAGGCCGCATCCTCAGGCAGAAAAATCTCAAGAATCGTGGTTTTCTACGACGACAATACTTTTGCCGAGCTTTCTTAGGCTTACTACGTAAAAATTCGTATTTTTGTACTTGTATATAAAAGAATCGACATGTACAAACGGATAATACGCCCTATTCTCTTCAGATTCAGTCCGGAATTCGCCCATAACCTTACTCTTTCATCCCTGAAAGTGGCCGGAAAATCCAGAATCCTACGCGCTCTGATACGCCTCTTCTTTAAAAGAAGGACTCCGGAGCTGGAAAAGGAAGTCTTCGGAATCAAGTTCCCCAACCCTGTCGGTCTTGCCGGAGGTATGGACAAGAATGCAGAAGTATATAATTCCCTGTCCGATTTCGGTTTCGGTTTCGTGGAAGTAGGATCCCTTACTCCGGAGCCGCAGCCTGGCAACCCGAAGCCAAGGTTGTTCAGACTCCCTAAGGACGGAGCTATAATCAATCGCATGGGAATCAACAACAAAGGAGTCCATGCGGCAATCAATAATCTGAAGAAAAACCGTCCGGACGTTATCGTAGTAGCCAATATAGCCAAGAACAGCCGTTCCGAAGGAGAGCAGATCGCGAAAGATTACAACTACGCTTTCTCCATGCTCTACGACTTTGTGGACATGTTCGTATTCAACATATCATGTCCTAACGTCGAAGGACTCGCTAATCTCCAGGACGTATCCTATCTGTCAGAGATCATGGACGTAGTACTCGACAGGAGAGTCAATATGGAGATCCGCAAACCGGTCCTGCTTAAAGTCTCCCCTGACCTCGCAAATGTCCAGCTCGACGAAATACTGGAATACGCCCAGCGTTCCGGAATCGACGGAATTGTCGCAGGAAACACGTCAAAACAGCGTGAAGGCCTTTCTACGCCAGCCTCCAAGGTTGCCTCTATCGGCAATGGCGGCCTCTCCGGCGCTCCTTTATTTGAGAAGAACCTCAATCTGGTTAAATATATCCATGAAAAGACAAACGGACGTCTTCCGATCATAGGCGTCGGCGGAATCAACACCCCTAAGAGAGCGGCAGAGATGCTTGAAGCCGGTGCTTCGCTCGTGGAGGTCTATACAGGATTCATTTACGAAGGCCCCGCATTCGTCCGCAGAATACTGAAATATCTTAAACGCAGTCTATGACAACAGCATCAATATGCACTATCGGCGACGAGATTCTGATCGGTCAGATCGTCGATACCAACTCCTCCGAGATCTCACGCGAGCTCGGAAATCTCGGAATCAAGGTAAATCGCATGATCTCTATCGGAGACAACCATGACGAGATTATTTCCACCCTTTCCAAAGAATTGACCGACAATGAGATAGTCATCACTACCGGAGGACTCGGACCGACAAAGGACGATATCACCAAAGCAGCCCTTGCAGAGCTTTCCGGCAGCACCCGCTACGTCGAGCATAAGGCCCAGCTTGCCAAGATCCATGAGATTCTTCACGCACGCGGACTGGATGTCCTGGACATCAACAGACAACAAGCCATGGTCCCGGATACATGCGAGGTTATCCTGAACAAGTGGGGCACGGCTCCGATCATGGTCTTCCGCTTCCCTGCGGAAAGATTCGGCCATGCGGCTACCCTGTATTCCATGCCAGGAGTCCCGTTCGAGACCACCAACGCCCTTCCGGATGTCATTGACGACATCCGCACCCACAATGATGTCACATCGATCTGCCACAAGACCGTAATGACCTACGGGATGGCCGAATCCGCCCTCTCAAAGAAAATAGAGGCCTGGGAAGACGCCCTTCCGGAGGACATGCATCTTGCATACCTTCCGAATCCGCTTACAGGAGTTCGTCTGAGGCTCTCGATCTACGGCGGCGACCGCGAGGACGAGCAGAAGCGCATTGATGCCGAAATCGTCAAACTAAAGGCCATTCTGGGCGATCTTATCTATTCCGAGTGCGATGATACCCTCGAGAATGCGATCGGCAGGATTCTCAAGAAGACCGGCAAGACCCTCAGCGCCGCCGAATCATGCACAGGAGGTGAAATATCGCATCTTATCACCACCGTTCCAGGCTCGTCATCATATTATCTCGGATCTGTAACGTCATACGCCATTCCGGTCAAGGAGAATGTACTCGGAGTCACCCCTCTGCTGATTCTGGAGCACGGTGTAGTAAGCAGCGAAGTTGCCGCAGCCATGGCAGACGGAGTCCGCCGCCTTACCGGCAGCGACTACTCGGTAGCTACAACAGGCTTCGCAGGTCCTGGTGGTGGAGACGAACGTTACCCTGAAGGCACGGTCTGGGTCGGAGTCGCAACTCCTGACGGCATCTACACAAAGATGTTCCAATACCACAACGACCGCAAACGCAACATCGAACGCTTTGCCGCCTCCGCCCTCTACTTCCTGCTTCAGCACCTTCAGCGCTAATACTACTATATCGGGTGACGGAAAAGGATCTCTTATAATGTAAATTATTGAATAAGAGTGAAAGAAACAGATTTGTTTCAGTGTATAACAAAAATGTTAAAGGGTTTTGAGAGACTCGACAGCCCTGAGGACACGCATGAAATTGCCCCCGGCAACCTTTGCGACATCCGCCTCCGAATATCCCCTCCGACGCATCTCCTCAAAAACAACCCCGATCTTTGAAACATCCTCAAGTCCCTCCGGCGTGACACAAATACCATCGAAATCCGACCCGATACCGACATGGTCGATCCCCGCAACCTCGACCGCATGGTCGATATGGTCGACGACCAATTCATACGACGGACGATCGAGAGCCTGCAACCGGTCGAGAATCTCATGCCATGCCCTTACCTTCTCCGGATCCGACGGATCCGAAATGAAGGCTGCCTCTATGGCATCCCCTTCATTCTCCAAACCTGACTCTTCAAGAACCTTGGTAAAACCGTCAGACAGGAAACAAGGATAGAAGTTGATCTGGATTACTCCCCCATTTGCGGCAAGAGCCCGGAGCATCTCGTCGGACATATTCCTGCGATGCCCGCACAAAGCCCTGCAACACGAATGAGTCGAAACAATCGGTGCCCTCGAATACTTGATACAGTCAAAGAAAGTCTCATCCGAGGCATGAGACACGTCGATGATCATGCCGAGATCATTCATCTCCCGGACGACCTCGCGTCCGAACGGACTGAGACCATGCCAACGACGGCCTTCTGCTGCACTGTCTGCTATTTCATTATCCCCATTATGAGTCAGGGTCATATAACGTACGCCAAGACGGTAGAACATCCGGAGCAACGAAAGCGACTTCTGGACCGGAGCCCCGTTTTCCATGCCCATGAGCACGGAAACCAGACCTTTTTCATGATTCCTGACTATATCGTCGGCAGAAAAAGCCATTGCAGCACACTCCCGGCTGGCCTCGACAGAATCAAAGACGCCGGCAGCCATCCTGAGGGCCGCTGTCGTAGCCTCGTCCGGAGATAAGGAAGCAGACGTGTACAACGCAAAGAAAGAAGCGTCAACGCCGCCCCGCACCAGCTTCGGGAAATCGACATGCCCATACTTATTGTCGACAGAAAGATCCCTGAGACGGACTATCTGCGACGGAGTATCGCAGTGAGAATCAAGAATAAAAGGTACAGACTTGCTCATGTCAACCGAGTTTTTCAAGTAATTCGCCCCACTCGTCAGTCTTCGCATCAAGGTCTCTCTTATACTCTAAGTAAGACCTCGTAAGTTCCATTATATCATCATTTTCCGAAGGATTGGCAAGAGTTGCCTCAAGGTCCTTCATCTTCTTTTCTATCGACGAAATCTCCTTCTCTAGGAAATCCACCCTGTTACGAAGTTTCTTCTCCTCCTTCGACACGAACTTCCTGGCCTCGAAATCCTTCTTCGACTCGGTCTTCTCCGGAGCAGCGGATGCGACAGGCTGGGCAGCCGGCTTGAAACGGCGCTCCAACTCCTGGAGATTCTCGATTCTGCGGCTCTCAAGGAAGTCAGAAATCGATCCGAGATGCTCTTTCACATGGCCGTCACGGAACTCATACATCTTGTCGACTAGTCCCTCGAGGAAATCCCTGTCGTGCGAAACGACGACCAGAGTGCCGTCGTAAGCCTTCAGGGCCTGCTTCAGTATATCCTTGGACTTGATGTCCATATGGTTCGTAGGCTCATCCAGGGCCAGCAGGTTATATGGCTCCAGCATAAGCTTGGCCATTCCAAGACGCGCCCTCTCGCCACCGCTAAGGACTCCGACCTTCTTGTCGATATCCTCCCCGCGGAACAGGAACTGCGCAAGAAGATCTCTTACCTTTGTCCTGATATCCCCGACCGCGATACGGTCAAGAGTATCGAAGACAGTCTCATTCTTGTCCAGTATATCCTCCTGATTCTGGGCGAAATAGCCGATATGGACGTTATGACCTACCTTGGCCTCTCCAGAAACCGGTTCCAGCTGGCCCATTATCACCCTCATGAGGGTCGTCTTTCCCTCGCCGTTACGTCCGATAAGAGCGACCTTCTCCCCTCTCCGGATTTCGATATCAGCATCTCTGAATACTACCTTCTGCGGATATCCGACAGTCAGGTCAACAGCCTTGAAAGCGACATCGCCCGAACGGGGCGCAGGCGGGAACTTGACCGTAAGAGTCGCATTGTCAGTCTCATCGACTTCGATGCGTTCCAGTTTCTCGAGCGCCTTTATACGGGACTGCACCTGATTGGACTTGGTAGGCTTATAGCGGAAACGCGCTATGAAATCCTCCGTCTTCTCTATCATCCTCTGCTGATTCTCATACGCAGCATTCTGCTGAGCCATCCTTTCCGCCCTGAGTTCCAGATATTTACTATAAGGGACCTTATAATCATGAATCTTGCCGAGCATTATCTCGACAGTCCTGTTTGTAACATTATCCAGGAAGCGCCTGTCATGCGAAACAAGCATCAGGGAGCCTCTGTATGCCTTCAGATACGACTCAAGCCATTCGATAGACTCTATGTCAAGGTGGTTGGTAGGCTCATCCAGCAAAAGGACGTCCGGCCTGCCGAGAAGAATCTTCGCAAGCTCGATACGCATATTCCAGCCCTGGCTGAATGTCTCCGTATTCCGTCCGAAATCCTCATCCTTGAAGCCGAGACCGAGGAGAACCTTCTCTGCCTGGACAGCAGGAGGCTCGGAATTATCCAAGGCAAGCACATCATTGATCTCACCAAGCCTGGTAATCAGTTCCGCATACTCATCAGACTGATAATCAGTCCTCTCAGCAAGCTGAAGATTGATTTCCTCCAGTTCCTTCTCGAGATCCTTTACCGACTGGAAAGCGGTCATGGTCTCCTCCATCACGGTCTTTCCACGGTGATGCTCCATAATCTGGGGCAGATATCCGATATTAAGATGCGAAGGCTTGTCTATACGTCCCGACGTAGGACTCTGAAGCCCGCAGATAAGTTTCATGATAGTAGATTTGCCTGCTCCATTCTTGCCCACAAGCCCAATCTTATCACTCTCGCTGATATGGAAGCTTACCCCGTCCAGCAAGTTGTACCCACCAAAGGAAACAGTTAAATCACTTATTGAAATCATTACTCGTTACTTTCTCTTTTACAAAGGATTATACTAAACTCATAAAGACCATACATAGGGATCGCGAGCACCACCATGGAGAACGGGTCCGACGGAGTTATGAGCGCCGACAGCACGAGTATCGCGATGAAGGCATGACGTCTGTATTTCCTGAGCACCCCCCTGTCGATTACCCCTAGTTTCGAAAGGACCATGGCTACGGCCGGGAACTCGAAGACTATTCCGATCAGGAAGACCATCGACGTGAAAATCGAGATATATGAGCCCAGGGTAATAGTGTTGACTATGTCGGGACTGACTGTATAGTTCATGAAGAACATCAGGCATACCGGCAGCACCACGAAATATCCAACCGCGCCCCCCAGATAAAACAGGCCTGAGGACATTGCAAAGGCCGCTCCGACCGCTTTTTTCTCTTTTTCATAGAGAGCGGGGGCGATAAACTTCCATAGCTCGAATATGATATAAGGGAAAGCCAGCACAACCCCGGAAAGGGCCGCCATCCTGAGATGGGCGAAGAACTGGGCAGATACCTCAATATTTATCAGGTCCATGCTGAACCGCACTCCCAGAAGCCTGTAGAGGACGAAATCCTCCGAAGCAGGCCATAGCACGGCCGAAAACAAGGCGTCCTTGAAGCAGAGGAAGATTGCGGTGAGGACCACAATCGCCGCGGCCGAGCGCAGCAAAACGCCCCTCAGCACGTCCAGATGGTCCCAGAAAGACATTTCAGAAGTGTCGCCCACTTCTACTTGTCCTCCTTTTCCGAAGGGTTATCCTCCTTCTTGATTTCTTTCTCTACGTCGTTGAGCCCTTCCTTGAAACTCTTTACGCCCTTTCCAAGGCCACGCATGAGCTCAGGAATCTTCTTGGCGCCGAAGAGAAGCAGAAACAGAATGACGATGAGGATAATCTCCCCATAACCGATAAATAAAGGATAAGCGATCATATTATAGCGTATTAACGGTCAGTCAACCTGGATTCGATGATCTTGTACAGCGGCTCCGGACAACGGGTAGGACGGCCGGTCTCCTTGTTAAGGAAGCCCAACATCACCTGACCGGTCGCGCACAGCTCCCCTCTCTGGTTATAGACAGACTGCTTCACTACAAGCTTGGCCATAGGAGCCGCCTCTATAGAAGCCGTAACCTTGAGGACATCCCCCATGCGGGCCGGATACTTGTACTTGCACTCGACGGACACGATAGGAATGGTCACACCCTCTTCCTCGCATCTCTCGATAGGATAGCCGGCGTCGGCCATCATACCGTTACGGGCGCACTCGAAATACCGGATATAGTTGGAGTGATGGACTATGCCCATCTGGTCTGTCTCATAATAGCGGACAGGAAACTCCAATTCGAAATACATCATCTTACTTATTGTTTTTCAGAGCCTTAATCTGGGCCTCATAGCTCTCGATCTTTGAGAGCGAGTCAGCCTCTTTCTTGCGCTCATTGGCAATCACTGCCTCAGGGGCATGGGCCACGAAACCCTGGTTGGAGAGTTTCTTGCGCACGCTCTCGAGGAACTTGACCTGGTAATCAAGCTCTTTCTCGAGCTTGGCTATCTCCTCGTCAGCATTCACGAGTCCTTCGAGGGCCACGAACATCTCCACGGTCCTTACCATGAACGATACGCCGGCAGCCTGGCCGAAGTCCTCCACGATATCGACTGAAGAAGTATTAGCAAGCTTAACCACTGCAGGAACGAGTTCAGCGCTGAAGTCTCCCTTGATCTTGAGGGCAAGAGCCTCCTTAGGAGAGAGGTTCTTCTGCTGACGTATGCCACGGATGCCGTTCACGGCCTCCTGGGCCATCTCGAAGCGGGAAATGAAGTCGGCATCGTATGCGCCGGCCTTCGGAGTAGAAGCATACATTATGGTCTCGCCTTCCTTGCGTGCCTGGAGAGCCTGCCAGAGTTCCTCGGTGATGAATGGCATGACCGGATGGATCATGCGCAGAAGCTTGTCGAAAAATCCGACGGTAGCCTCATAGGTAGCCACGTCGATCTTCTCGCCGTATGCCGGCTTGACGAGCTCGAGGTACCATGAGCAATAGTCATCCCAGAAGAGCTTGTATATGGCCATAAGGGCATCGGAGATCCTGAACTTGCCGTAGTGGTCTTCAACGAGCTCGATTGTCTGGTTGAGCTTATTTTCGAACCACTTGACTGCAAGTGCATTGACATCGCTCTGCTTAAGCGATGCTTCAGTATCCCATCCCTTGATGAGACGGAATGAATTCCATATCTTTCCGCAGAAATTCCTGCCCTGCTCGACCTGAGACTCGTCATAGAAGATGTCGTTTCCGGCCGATGAGCAGAGAAGCATTCCGATACGGACTGCATCTGCGCCATATTTCTCGATGAGCACCAGAGGGTCAGGAGAGTTACCAAGCTGCTTGGACATCTTGCGACCGAGCTTGTCTCTCACGATACCTGTAAAATATACGTTGCTGAACGGCTCCCTCTTCATGAACTCGCTTCCAGCCATCACCATCCTGGCTACCCAGAAGAAGATGATGTCCGGACCGGTTACGAGGTCGCTCGTAGGGTAATAATATGCAAGGTCTTTGTTCGGCTTATGGTCAGGCTGGCCCGGCATCTGCGGGTCGAATACTGAAATCGGCCAGAGCCATGAGCTGAACCATGTATCGAGGACATCCTCGTCCTGATGGAGATCTTCCATCTTGACAGAAGCGTCAAGCTTCCTGGCAGCCTCGAGAGCCTTTTCTGCGGTGGCGGCAACTACGAAGCGGCCGTCAGGGAGATAGTATGCAGGGATGCGCTGGCCCCACCAGAGCTGGCGGCTGATGCACCAGTCATGGGCGTTCTCCATCCAATGCCTATATGTATTGCGGTATTTCTCCGGGATAAGCTTGACCTTGCCGCTCTCGACTGCATCAAGTGCCTCTGCAGCAAGACCTTCCATCTTAAGGAACCACTGGGCGGAGAGCCTTGGCTCGATGACGGCATTGGTCCTTTCAGAGTATCCTACAGGAGATGTATATTCTTCGACCTTGACGAGATTTCCGGCTTCATCAAGCATCTTGACGATCTTCTTGCGGGCCACGAACCTGTCTTCGCCGACGAGTATCTGGGCATTCTCATTGAGTTTTCCATGCTCATCGATGATATCGAGCACCGGAAGATTGTGGCGGAGTCCGATCTCATAGTCATGGACGTCATGCGCCGGGGTCACCTTGAGGCAGCCGGTACCGAAGTCCATCTCCACGTAGCTGTCCTCGATCACAGGAATCTCCTTGTTGATCAGAGGGATGAGCACCTTCTTGCCGCGGAGCCAGTGATGTCTCTCGTCCTCAGGGTTGACGCAGATCGCAGCATCGGCCATGATGGTCTCAGGCCTTGTGGTCGCGATCACGAGATACTGGTCGGTAGGATTGCCGTTGCCATCGGAAATATAATATTTCAGGTGATAGAAATGGCTCTTGGTGTCCTTGTGGATAACCTCCTCGTCACTGACGGCGGTAAGTCCTTCCGGATCCCAGTTGACCATCCTCACTCCCCTGTATATCAGGCCTTTCTCATAGAAGTACACGAAGGTGTTGATGACGGCTTCGGTAAGTTCCGGCTCCATGGTGAACCTGGTCCTGTCCCAGTCGCAGGATGAACCGAGCTTGCGGAGCTGCTTGAGGATGATTCCTCCATGCTCCTCTTTCCATTCCCATGCGTATTTGAGGAACTCTTCCCTGGTCAGGTCCTCCTTGCGGATGCCCATGTTCTTAAGCTTCGCTACGACTTTGTTCTCGGTAGCGATGGATGCATGGTCAGTACCCGGAACCCAGCAGGCGTTTTTTCCGTCCATGCGGGCTTTGCGGATGAGCACATCATTCAGGGTATTGTTGAGCACATGGCCCATGTGAAGGATACCGGTTACGTTCGGCGGCGGGATTACGATCGTGTAAGGTTCACGCTCATCCGGTTCCGAATGAAAGAATTTATGCTCAAGCCAGTAGGAGTACCACTTATCTTCTACCTCTGACGGATTGTACTTCGCTGATATTTCCATTTTAAATCTAAATTTCGTATAAACATACAAAGATACATAATTTTAGTTAAATTTGTGGAAATAATACATTCTGAATATGGAAAACGAGAAGAAACAGATAAGCCTCGAGCTTAAGCCCGAAGTCGCAAAAGGCACTTATTCCAACCTTGCTATAATTACGCACTCCCGCAGCGAATTCATCATTGATTTCGCGACCATGCTCCCAGGCCTTCCGAAACCGGAGATCGGTAATCGTCTGATCATGACTCCGGAGCATGCAAAACGCCTTCTCAATGCGCTGCAGGACAATATCATCAAGTACGAGAACCAGTTCGGAATGATCGATCTGGACGGCCAGCAGAAAGGCGGCACTTTCAACATCGAGAACTTCGGTCCTTTCAACGGTCCCAAATCGTAAGTGATGGATTTCAGCAAAATCAAGGCATTCGCTTTCGACATTGATGGCGTCTTTACCAACGGCGGCATCCTCTGCGACTTGCAGGGTGAGCTTTACCGCACCTTCGACGCCAAGGACGGATTCGCAATCAGAATGGCCGTAATGAACGGCTACCCTACCGCAATCATCACCGGAGGCCGATCCAAGTCGATCCAGGCCCGTTTCCTTACAAGCGGGCTTCCGGAGGAAGACATTTATCTCGGATCCCGGGTAAAGATGGAAGAATTGGAAGATTTCTGCCGCAGGCATGGACTGAAGGCGGAAGAGGTCTTATATATAGGAGATGACATTCCGGATATCGAGGTCATGGAAGCCTGCGGAATGGGCGTATGTCCTTCTGACGCCGTCGAGGAGGTCAAGGCTGCAGCCGACTGGATATCAGAATATCCGGGCGGCCATGGCTGCGTGCGCAATACCGTCGAGACTGTGATGAAGGCCCAGGGACGCTGGGTGTTCGACCAGAAAATCTACAAAAAACTGTTCTGACGATGGACCTGAAAGGCAAAAAGATCATACTGGCGAGCAATTCTCCCCGCAGAAAGGAGTTGCTCGCCGGTCTTGATATAAAATTCACGGTTGACACAAAGAACTCGTTCATAGAGACATACGATCCGGCGACTCCTCATGAGCAGGTCCCAGTCTTGATGTCCGAAGGCAAGTCAATGGGCTTTCATCGTCCTCTCGCCGACAACGAGATTCTGATCACTTCCGACACTATGGTCCTCTGCGGCGACGAGATCATGGGAAAGCCATGCAAGCCGGCCGAGGCCGAACGGATGCTGCAGCATCTATCCGGAAGGGAGCATCAGGTAATCACGGCCGTCACGGTCCGGGATTCCTCCCGGATGGAGACCGTCACCGATACGGCCAGAGTCTGGTTCAGGGAGCTGACGCCTGAGGAGATTTCATATTACATCGGAAAATATCGTCCATACGACAAAGCCGGCGCCTACGGTATCCAGGAATGGATCGGCTATGTCGGCATCACCAAGATCGAGGGATCATACTTCAATATCATGGGCCTTCCCGTCCACGCCCTCTATTCCCTTCTCCAGAAATTCATCTAACCCCCGCCCTGCATCCATCACAGCTGTCCTGCTTTCGCGTCCTGCCAGCTTTATCCCGGCGCGCTGCCGCCGTCTTGCTGCCTCGTCCGGCTGACGGGCCGCCTCCGTCAGCTTCGGAAAAGCTGCTCGGTCGCTGTCGCCGCCTAAACGGCTAACTCAGTCCTTTTACGCCACCTTCGTCGCTTCGCTCGAAGTCGTCGTAACGTCCTTCAGACACACGCCGTTCTTCACGGCAGCGACGGTCGCTCCCTCGCTCTCCGCTTTTCCTCAATTCCTCCGGCGTCTCCTCCACCCGTCCGCGACGGCAGCAGCCCGACGGTGAAAAATATACGGTTGAGGGGGCAACAGCATGCCTCGTACTGCCCTCTGTGGCACATCCTTGCACCCTCAGTGCCAGAAAATCAATGTTAAGGGTGCGGCATACCACAGTACAGGGCACTCAGTGGCACATTGCTGCACCCTCATTCGCCGAAAAACAAGGTTAAGGTTGCGGCAAACCACAGCACAGGCCACTCAGTGGCACATTGTTGCACCCTCATCCGCCGAAATACAGTGTTGAGGGGGCAACAGCATGCATCGTACTGCCCTCTGTGCCACATCCCTGCACCCTCAGTGCCGAAAAATCGCAGTTAAGGGTGCGGCATACCACAGTACAGAGCACTCAGTGGTATGGTGCTGCACCCTCAGTGACGAAAAAAGAGGGATGAGGGTGCACTACCCTGCAACAGACACGTCTCTGTCCATATTTCGTGCACCCTCAATGCTTTATCCGACAGATTAGAGGTCTCGTTGAGCGAGGGCGTGTCCGTCCGCAGTGGCGAGAAAGCGGTGGGTGTCCTCTCGTCTCGGCGAGCGTGGCCACCCTCGGCCACGTCAGAGGGAGGGGCCCGATGGATACGAGTTCTGCGAAGCAGGACGATGTAGACATTGGGAGGGATGGAGCCGACAAAGTCGGCGGAACAGAGCCGAGAGCACGAGGACTACCGCCGCTGCCGGAGGCTGCCCGTCAGCCGGACGATGGAGAAAGCAGCTGGCCGCGGAAGGACAAATCCCCGGCTCGAGAATAAGGGATAAAAGAGAACTGTACGTATATAAAAGAAAAAAAAGAAGCCCTTCAGATCGGACTCCTTTTAATTCCATGAGCACTGACGCTTCACGCGCGAGGCTCATACTAACCACATAATTAATAACACTAAAACTAATAACCAATGAGCTGTATGTGAGAGAACCTCATCATCAACTCGATGCAAAGGTACAGCTTTTTTGATTCTCCACAAATATTTTAATAAAATTTCGAACCAAATTTTAAAGCGTTTTTTGTATATATCTAATTATCAGCGATTTAAAATGATACAAATTTTTATTAAAATTTTAGATAAAAAAGGTCAATCTGCCGTAAAACGTTTTCAGAGGCCTCCACGATTCTATTAAAACGATAAAGTGCTTATAAATTGTAACGTTTAATCATTGCGCAGATTTTTTTTGCAGATATAAAATAAAAAGCTATATTTGCAATCCATTTGAGAAATGGTGCTTTGGCCGAGCGGTTAGGCACAGGTCTGCAAAACCTGCTACAGCGGTTCGATTCCGCTAGGCACCTCACTAAAAAACCCCTTCTACATTTACGATGCAGAAGGGGTTTTTCTATAATCCACAGATAAGAACGCAACTTATTCTATTCCGCAGAGGGAGGCGCAGTAGGCGCGGAGGTCTTCCCATCTGTAATAAGGGCCTTTGAAGGTTGGAAGAGACGGGATTACGGTTTCTATCTCATTGCGGAGAATCTTGACGAGGACGTCGCCCTTGCGGTTGCGGTAGAAGATCATCTGGCAATTGGTTCCCATGCAGATATAATTGGCGCTTACCCATACATCTGCGACATCCTTCATTGCAGGAGTATTGTCATAGCCCTCTACCCTGAGAAGACTCAGGAGCGGCCCGACGCCTGTATCGTGTCCGAAACGAAGGTCTGCGCACTTGTGGCTGTCAGACTTCAGAGCCTCGTCTGCCTTGAGAATGAAATCAGCAAGCAGCGGCTTGCCGACGACGGTGTCACGAAGCAGTCCGGTCTCCTTGGCGCGTGCGAAAGAAACGCGGTTCTTGGCGCAGAATACCATGCCGAAAGCATACATGTCGTCCTCGCTAAAGTGACTGATCGGATCGATATCGATGTCCAGGCACCTTGCGATAGAACTGTTATATATCAGATCATAGACTAACTTCTTGACAGACTTGCCCCCAAGAGCTTCCTCCACTGCCGGTATGTCCTTGAAAATCTTCTTTCCCGATTCCGGGCCGAATGTTGCGACAATCATGGAATCGGCAATTCTGGACCTTATCTTGTCCAGCGAATCCTTTACAGGGCCGTCAGCATCATGGGCAAGGACATCAAAATATCTGTCTCCGCTGTGCAGCTCGACATCGAGTTCAGGAGAATTAGCTTTGAGTTCGCCAAGAAAATTAGCCGCGCTCTGAAGACAACGGTGCACAGGAGAACACTGTACAAAAACCTCCCTGCGGTTCTTCTGGCCGAATACACGCTTTACCCTTTTATAAAGACGCCGGCTGATTCCCTGGTGCTCACGGCTTCCTACCTGGGTGAGGATACCGTCCTGCCCTTCCTGTTCAGCCTTCATGGCGATCAATTCGTTCTTGAGTGCAATTCCTTCGGATGTGAGCAGACCAAGATCTTCAAGCTTGCCGAGAGTCTTGATCTGTTTGCGGAGACCCGAGTCGCTGGTGAGAAAACGGCTTCCGTGCCTTCCGTAATGGCTTACATAGAATGGCTTGTAGCCGCATGGTGCTTTAGTGTCAGTGAATTCCGGTACAATGTACGGATGGTGGTTGCCGACAGCATTGTAAGGGTCATCCTGCACAGCTTTCCTGAACGGAACGCCGGCGGTAAGGACCATGAATGCTGTAATGACGGCACATAAACAAAAGAATTTCTTCATATAGAGGTTATATTATTCTACATATAGAAGCAACCCCTTCAGGTATTCTCCTTCCGGGTGATAGATGTTGACAGAATGGTCTGCCGGCTGGTTGAGACGGTCCAGGATACGTACCGAACGTCCCACCTGGGCGGCTGCCGAGAATACTGCAAGAGCGAAAGCCTCCTTATCGACTACCTGAGAGCAGCTGAAGGTAAATACAAGACCTCCTGGAGCCACCTTGGCGATAGCGGCCGCATTCAGACGCTGGTACGCCCTGAGAGCATTCTGGAGCGCTCCCCTATGCTTCGCGAATGCCGGCGGATCCACTATGATAAGATCATATTTGTCCTCAGGTGCCGACTTCACGAAATCGATTGCATCGGTGCAATAGCTGGTATGGAGCGTCGGATCGAAACCATTGACGGCGACATTCCGGTCAACCATGTCCATTGCCCTCTGGGAACTGTCCACAGAATCGACATGCTTTGCTCCGGAAGCGAGAGCATAGATCGAGAATCCTCCAGTATAGCAGAAAAGATTAAGCACATTGCGTCCCTTGGCATAGCGTCCGACAAGAGCACGATTCTCTCTCTGATCGAGGAAAAAACCGGTCTTCTGCCCCTCTGTCCAGTTCACCAAGAACTTGTTTCCGTTCTCCAGTACGACCTGCTCGTCATCATTGAAGCCTTCCTTCTTATATATATAGCCGTCCACAAGGTCCAGGCCGGCCTTGAACGGAGCCGTTCCGGAGCTCTTGTCATATACGGCACGGAGAGAATCCCCATAGACGGCGATCAGAGCCTCACAGATCTGCTTCTTGGCCCTGAACATACCGACAGAATGCGCCTGCATTACGCATACGCCATCATAATAATCTATAATGAGTCCGGGAAGGTTATCGCCTTCTCCATGTACGAGACGATAGCATGTCGTAGTCTCTGAAGACGCGAGACCGCATGCCTTGCGGACCTCCAGGGCACGCGCAATCATGATCTTCCAGAAATCCGGATCGAGCGCTGGAGCGTCGAAGCTCAGGACACGTACGGCGATCGAGCCTATCTGGTAATGGCCGCAGGCAAGGAAAGAACCGTCAGACGCATATACGCCCACGATATCCCCTTCTGCAGGATTTCCGTTGACCTGCGCTATTGCACCCGAGAACACCCACGGATGAAATCGGCGGAGAGACTCCTCTCTGCCTTTCTTCAAAATTATCTTTATCATAACTGGACTTCTTCTTCTAATGGATTCTTCTTGCTGCGCATAAGTTTCTTGTACATTTCCCTGCAAACCCATGCGTCAGTAGCGGCATAAGCCTTCTGCGAATCGGAAAGCGATTCGGCTTCCCAGTTGGAAAGCTGCTGGGTCTTAGAGATACGCACCTTCAGGATTATCGCAGCCATCTTCTTGACGCTCTTGTCCTTGATTCCGTACTCCCATACTATCTTCTGTAGATCCACGAAGCCTCCCGGAGTAAAATCCGTATACTTCTGCAGACCGCGGATATCGTCAGTAACGGCAGCGCCGACCTTGATTATATTCTCATTAGAGAGGATATTGCAAAGCTTCTTCTGCATGCCGAGAGTCTTTATCCTGAAAAGGAAAGCCTTCTCCGCACCCGAAAGCTGGAGCAGAGAGACTCCGTAATGAGGCTGATTCGCGGTGAAAGAAGGTCTGGACTCGGTATCGAAACCTATCACCTTCTTGTTCTTGAGATACCTCACGGCATTGTCGAACTCCTTGCCTGGCTTATCGATGACATGGATCTCGCCCTTGAAAGAAGCGAAATCCAGCTTTTCTATATCCTCCGGCAACACACTCTTAACGAACATACAAAGAAAATATCTTAGGAGTTTTAACTATCATCATATCACGAAGTTCCGACGGCATATACTTGTCCTTCAACTCCACGACCGCAAAAGTCACGACACCGGAATTGCTCTCGCGGCCAAACTTGTACTGGTCCGCGAAACTGCCGTCTCCCCTGTATGCGTCATCTCCGAGACCACGGCACGGAGCCGTCACATAAGCATTTACGTCCGGATACGCAATCCGATGGGTAAACCGGTTACTCTTTCTCAGATACGACAGGCACGAAGCCGCAACCGACGAGCACGGATCTATGACCATGAAATCGTCAGCGAGGACAGACTTGTAGAGGAGGAAGGAATCATGTTCCATGTTCATTACCGACTCGACCGCCATCCTGAGAGAATCGACGTCGACTGAAGGGTCATCCACGACGATCGACGACAGCCTGCCCTCACCTCCGACAGCCTTGTAACGGTCGATGAACTCCAGGAACCTGTCAAGGACAGTCCCTTCCGACTCCGGACAGAGCACCTCGTATGAAGCATTCTTTATGCCCATATCGGCAGCGACTTTCGGGAAAACGATGGAATAGACTCCGGCTCCGAGTATGGATTTGGTCGTCCAGATGCCGAGATTAAGTCCTTCCCCTTTCCTGGACATCGCCATAGAAAGCATTGAGTGAACCGTTGAAAAAATCGGAATTCCGCCTCCGACAGCCCTGGCGAGGGTATCGACATCGGAAAAACCGTAAGCGGCAGCAAGCGACGATGACAGTACTACCATCTTGGATCTCGTCTTGCTGACGATCTTATCCTCGTCATACGCGCTCAGATAGCACGACGAATCGACAGCCGCAACAAAATTGCGGACGTTTATCTCGCTGAGAAGATCCTCGTTACCGGCATTCAGATAACCTTTGTAAGGAGCATTGGCGACATCCAGTATCGGCACTATGACCTCTCCAGAGAAATCAGGCAGGCCGTCCGGGACGGCGGAGCCGTTGATATTGCTGAAGTTGTCACAGCCGAGAAGATACTCTGAAAGCACCAGAGTCTCCTCAGGTTCACCGATGACGGCAATGGTCCCGGTCTCTTCCTGTTGCATATCATATGCGGAAAGGATCCGGTACTCGACTGAAGAAGTATCCGTCAGGATGCTTTTTGCATAAGGACTCACATACCGCCCGCTTACCTGATGGTCCGAACAAGAGACAGCAAGCAGCGCGACGGCAGCAAGGAATAAAGGAATTCTCAGTTTAATCGACATAGGCTAGAAAAACAGCAGCTCCCTGTACTTGGGCAGAGGCCACAATTCATCGTCCACCAGCATTTCAAGGTAATCGGCGCTCTTTCTGACCTTCATCATATAACCGAGCACTTCGGTCGAATAGAGCTTCGCTCTCTCGGCCATGTTCTCTACCTTGTTGGCCTTCTTTCTGGCATCCACGAGGGAAGCAACGTCGGAAGAAAGCTGGTTGACATGGGTTGATATTTTTTTATAGGTATCCATATCGGCGCGGCAAAGAGTCTTGTATTCGTCTCCGAACACATCCTTGCTGCCCTGGATACTCTTGACAAGTATATTCTGGTAACTTACCGCAGCCGGAATCACATGGTTGAGACAGATATCTCCGATGATTCTGGCCTCAATCTGCAATTTCTTGACATACAGCTCGTTAAATACTTCATATCTGGCCTCCACCTCGGCTTTGGAGAGAACTCCTATCGAGCTGAACAGCTGGATGGAATCCTCCTGGAGGAAGGACTTGTAAGCCTCAGGTATATCATTGACGGACTTGAGACCGCGACGTGCAGCCTCCTCTGCCCACTCCTTGCTATATCCGTTACCTTCGAACATGATATCCTTGGATTCGCGGAGGAACTTCCTCACGGTAGCGAGTATGGCAGCCTGCCTGTTCTCTCCGGCAGCCTCGAGCTCATCTACCTCAGCCTTGAATTTCCAGAGGCTTTCGGCAACGATGGAGTTGATCACATAAGTAGCGCAGGCGCAGTTCATGGAAGAGCCTACGGCCCTGAATTCGAACCTGTTGCCGGTAAATGCAAACGGCGAAGTCCTGTTTCTGTCGGTGTTGTCCTGCATGATCTCAGGGATAGAGCTGACCATCTTGATGGAACTTGCGGCCTTAGGGTCGTCGACGTCCTTCATGTTCATGATACCCTCGAAAATCTTCGAGAGAGTCGATCCGGAGAAAATGGACATCACTGATGGCGGAGCCTCGTGGCCTCCGAGTCTCCAGGAGTTGTCGAGAGTGCAGATGGAGCTCATCAGCAGGTAATTATGGTCATAGACTCCCTTTGCTACAGCTGCGTAGAAGGTAAGGAACTGGAGGTTTTTCGTAGGGGTCTTGCCCGGCGAAAGCAGATTGACTCCGGTGTTGGTCATCATGGACCAGTTGACATGTTTTCCGCTGCCGTTGACTCCGTCGAAAGGCTTCTCATGGAAGATTACCTTCAGATGGTGCTTCTCGGCAACCTTATGCATGACAATCATCAGCAGCATGTTCTGGTCGATGGCTTTCGTAGCCTCGCAGAAAACAGGGGCGCACTCGAACTGGTTCGGGGCGACCTCGTTATGTCTGGTCGAAAGCTCGATTCCGAGCTTATAGGCTTCGGTCTCGAAGTCTTTCATGAAGCAGGCCACGCGGGAAGGGATTGCTCCGAAATAGTGGTCGGAGAGCTGCTGGTCTTTGGCGGAAGTATGGCCGATCACTGTCCTGTCGCAGAGGCGGAGGTCAGGACGGGCATTGTAGAGAGCCTCGTCGACCAGGAAGTACTCCTGCTCGATTCCGAGGTTGACCGTAATGGATTTCACGCTGCTGTCGAAGAGTTTCGCTACTTCCGTGGCAGCGGAATTGAGGGCCTGCAGAGAGCGGAGATTCGGCACCTTCATGTCAAGGGCCTCTCCGGTATATGAAACGAAGACGGAAGGAATACAGAGAGTTCCGTCAAGTATGAAGACCGGTGAAGTAGGGTCCCAGGCGGAATAACCTCTTGCCTCGAAGGTGTTGCGGAGGCCGCCGCTAGGGAAACTTGATGCGTCAGGTTCCTGCTGGACGAGGGCGCTGCCGCTGAATCTTTCGAATGGCTTGCCGTTCTTTACCGTGACGAAAGCTTCATGCTTTTCTGCCGTGGTACCGGTAAGCGGCTGGAACAGATGGGTGTAATGGGTGGCTCCCATTTCGATGGCCCAAGTCTTCATCGCCGTGGCGATTTCGTTGGCGATAGGCCTGTCTATCTTCTTGCCCTGGCTGACAGCGGACTGGACTGCTTCAAATGCTGTCTGGGAAAGATATCTGCGCATCTTTTCCAGATCGAAAACATTCTGTCCGAAATACTCGGAAACAGGTCTCTTGTCTTCATAAAAACGGGCAGGGAGATGGTTGGTAGCCTCCTTGAGTGCCATCTGTCTGAATGTAGCCATAAATCTAAATATTTGTTAAGTTTAATAATCTTACAAAGATAGCAAAAATCAGCGTAAAAGCGTCTCCATTATCTTAGGAATAAGCATTTTTTCAACATATTCCTCCTCCATGAAGTGCGTTCCGTCGTAGATTTCGTAGTCATCTCCGAAGTATTTCCTGTACATCCGGATGCTGACCACCCCAGACCTGCGGTAATGGTCCTTTGTCCCGAAGAAAGCGAAGAAACTGTCTTTACTGCCGTTCAGGGGAGAATTCTCCAGAGCCTTCCTGCGATGCTCCAGATAGCCGCGGAGATTGCGGAAGCTGAAATGCAGAGGCTGACGGTCCCCTTCCCGCGGCCTGTAGATGCGGTCGAGAAGAGCTGTGACGCCGGGGATGAAAGTAATGAAGGAAAGATAGCCCAGATAGAGAGGACCTCCGAGCGAAGGTGAGACAAAGATATGCGGAAGTCCGGTGATTCTCATGGCCTGGATAGCACCGAGCGACTCCCCTATGATCAGAGATGGCCTGAGTTCGTCGACCCAGCCACGGATCTGCGCCTCGGCGGTTTCCGGTTCGAAATCATAAGTCCTCACGATTATTTTGATTCCGGTAGAGGCCGCGATGCGTTCCCGGAGTATTGACGGGATGCGGCTGTCACCACCGCCGCCCATACCATGTATATATAATACCGTAGCTCCTTCCATAATTGCAAATGTACGAAGAAATGGTTACATTTGCCTAATTAAATACGATCAACCTTTTATGAAATTTAGCACTACACTTCTCTCTGCGACAGCTGTTCTGCTGTCGCTCTCTGCAGCCGCCCAGAAAACAGATGCTGCGGATCTTGAGTTTAAAGTAATTAAGGAAAACCCGATAACATCTATTAAGGACCAGTACCGTTCAGGCACCTGCTGGTGCTTCTCCGCCATCTCTTTCCTCGAGTCCGAAGCAATCCGAATCAACAACATCAAAGATTCTACTCTTTATCCGGATTTCTCCGAGATGTTCGTGGTAAGTCATTCATACCAGGACAGAGCTGACAAGTTTATCCGTCTTGACGGCAATCTGACTTTCGGAGCAGGCAGCGAGGGTGACGATGTGCTCCATATCATGAATGATTACGGTCTCGTTCCTCAGTCCGTGCAGCCTGGCACTGAGTATGGCACCGAGCTTCCGGTCCACAACGAGCTTGACGCTGCAGCAGCGGCTTATATCAAGGCTATCGTCAAGAATCCTAACAGAAAGCTTTCCACAGCATGGAAAAGAGGATTCAAGGGTATCATGGATGCATATCTCGGCGAGTGCCCGGAGACTTTTGAATATAACGGAAAGACTTATACTCCAGCGACATACAGGGATTCGTACAAGCTCAAAGCTGACGATTATGTAACCCTGACTTCTTTCACTCACCATCCATTCTACACCAGATTCGCCATTGAAATGTGCGACAACTGGAGATACGACCAGGCATACAATGTTCCTATCGACGAGTTGATGGATGTTCTCTATTATGCTCTTGAGCATGGATATACCGCAACATGGGGCGGAGATGTCAGCGAGACCGGATTCACCCGCGACGGTGTCGGACTCATGCTTGACGCCAATGCTGCCACTTCTGGTTCTGACCAGGAGAGATGGGTAGGCAAGACCGAAGAGGACAAGGAAGCAAAAAGCGCTTCTGCTCCTAAGGAAATCAAGGTTACCCAGGAAAGCCGCCAGATCGACTTCGACAATAAGGAGACAACTGACGACCATGGTATGCATGCTTACGGTATCGCTCAGGATCAGTTCGGCAATAAATACGTAATGGTCAAGAATTCCTGGGGCAAGACCGGCAAGTATGATGGTATATGGTACTTGTCTGACGCTTTCACCAGAGGCAAGGCAATCGATATCATGGTCCATAAGGACGCTGTGCCTAAGGCCCTCAGGAAGAAACTCGGTATCAACTAGATGAGTATCAAGAAATTCATACCTAACACTATCACCTCAATGAACCTCTTGTCAGGGATTTTTGGGGTGATTGTGACTTTCAGCGGAAGGCTGGACCTGGCCTTTCTGCTTATGCTTGCGGCTTCTGTCTTCGATTTCTGCGACGGGCTTGCGGCAAGGGCTCTCCATTCATATTCGGATATCGGCAAGGAGCTCGATTCCCTCTCCGACCTCGTAAGCTTCGGAGTCCTTCCGGCGCTCATGCTTTATAAGCTGATGTCTTTCCAGCAGTCCGGGTGGGTTATTTATCTGCCGCTCGTCCTGGCCGTATTCTCGGCCCTGAGACTGGCAAAGTTCAATGTAGACGAGCGCCAGCACCATAGTTTCATAGGTCTGCCGACACCTGCTTCAGCAATCATCTGCGGCTCTCTCTGCTGCTATATCTACTGCGAGCAGTTCACTGTCATGGCCGAATGGGCAGCGGGGCCTTTCTTTATCCCGGCAGTCGCCGTCGTCCTGAGCGCGCTGATGATTTCGGAGATTCCTATGTTTTCGATGAAGGCCAATAAGGACGAAAAGAATCCGGTTCTTTCTTTCAAGCGTATCGCTTTCTTTTCGATCGTAGCCATAATCGCAATTGTCGTACTGGTCACAAAGCTGCACTGGTCGATGATTCCTCTTATGTCCTTCGCGACCTACGTGCTCATGAACGTCCTGTTCATGCTCTCCCCTGCCACTGCATCCAAGTAGCCGCGCATTCTAGACACCGACACGGAGGTCCGCATACGTAGGCCTCCGTTTTCATTTTCCCCCACCTGCCTCAGCAGCCCAGCTGAACAGGCTCGCGACCGCTGTGCGTGACGGCTCAGTCAAGTTTCGGAAAAGCTGCTTAGTCGCTGTCGCTGCCTAAACGGCTAACTCAGTCCTTTTACGCCGCCATCGTCGCTTCGCTCGAAGTCGTCGTAACGTCCTTCAGACACACGCCGTTCTTCACGGCAGCGACGGGCGCTCCTGCGCTCTCCGCTTTTCCTCAATTCCTTCGCCCGCCACGTACAACGGCCGCAGAGCAGCTGGACAGGGCCGCGGGGGCTTGTCCACCCGCGGACAAGTATAGCGGGAGGGGCCCGCAAGATGCAAGTTATCGCAAAGCGATGACGCAGCAGATTGTGGGAGGGTCCGGAGTGAGCGCAAGCGAACGGAGTCCCCCGAGGGCCTGTTCAGCTGCTCTGTGGCAAGTGGGGATAATGGCGAAGGTGTCAAGAAGAAGGAGGGAGAGGAAAAGAAAAGCCGGGATCTGAGAAGACCCCGGCATGAATATTTATGTCTGTCTAAACTATTAATAGTTAGTAGCATGGATCAGGAAGTAAGACTTCGGATGCTTGCAAACAGGACAAAGCTCAGGAGCCTTCTTGCCGACAACGATATGGCCGCAATTGCTGCACTCCCAGATCATGTCCTCATCGCGAGAGAAAACGATACCCTCCTTGATATTGCCCAGGAGCTTACGGTAACGCTCCTCATGAGTTTTCTCGATAGCGCCGACCTTCTCGAAAAGGAAAGCGATCTCGTTGAGTCCCTCTTCCTTGGCCACCTTGGCAAACTCGGCATACATGTCAGTCCACTCGAAGTTCTCGCCATTGGCTGCATCCTCGAGATTAGCCTCGGTATCAGGAATAGCGCCATCATGCAGAAGCTTGAACCAGATCTTGGCATGCTCCTTCTCATTATTGGCAGTCTCCTCAAAGAGTTTACCAATCTGGACATATCCGTCCTTCTTGGCCTTAGAAGCATAATAGAGATATTTGGTGTGAGCCTGTGACTCCCCTGCGAATGCTGTCTGGAGATTCTTCTCAGTTCTTGTGCCTTTAAGTTCCATACGTATAATCCTTTAAATTGTTATTAATTTTGAATAAAACAAAATTATGCAAAATTTCCGTAAATTCAATAGGTATGCATAAAAAAAAGACCGGCCCCGGAAGGGACCGGCCTTGAATTCAAAGCGAAGGAATTACTTTGAGATAACACGTGCCATCTCGAGCACCTTGTTAGAGTAACCCCACTCGTTGTCGTACCAAGCGCATACCTTTACGAAAGTAGGATCGAGCTGGATACCTGCCTTCTCGTCGAAGATAGAGGTGTGGCTGTCGTTGCGGAAGTCGGTAGAAACGACTGCATCAGCAGTGTAACCGAGAACACCCTTGAGCTCACCCTCAGAAGCCTCTTTCATTGCAGCGCAGATCTCAGCGTAAGAAGTAGGCTTAGCGAGCTCTACGGTAAGGTCAACGAAGGAAACATCAGATGTAGGAACACGGAGAGACATACCGGTAAGCTTACCGTTAAGCTCAGGAAGAACTTTACCTACAGCCTTAGCAGCACCTGTTGAAGAAGGGATGATGTTCTCGAGGATACCACGACCACCTCTCCAGTCCTTCTTTGAAGGGCCGTCAACGGTCTTCTGGGTAGCGGTAGCAGCGTGAACGGTAGTCATGAGGCCACGTACAACGCCGAACTTGTCGTTGAGAACCTTGGTGATAGGAGCAAGACAGTTGGTTGTGCAGGATGCGTTAGAGATGATATCCTGACCAGCGTAGGTCTTGTCGTTAACACCATATACGAACATTGGAGTGCTGTCCTTAGAAGGAGCAGACATGATAACCTTCTTTGCACCAGCCTGGATGTGGGTACGTGCAAGCTCGTCGGTAAGGAAGAAACCGGTTGACTCAACAACAACCTCAGCACCTACCTCATCCCACTTAAGGTTTGCAGGATCCTTCTCAGCGGTGATACGGATCTTCTTGCCGTTAACTACGAGAGCGCCATTGTCTACAGAAACCTCACCCTTGAACATGCCGTGTACTGAATCGTACTTAAGCATGTAAGCGAGATAATCCGGATCGAGAAGGTCGTTGATACCTACAACTTCGATATCCTTTGAGAAGTTCTCGACTGCAGCACGGAATACCATACGTCCGATACGGCCAAATCCGTTAATACCAAGTTTTACCATTTTAGTTTTTATTAAAGTTAAACAAATCTTTCGTATTCTAACCGAGATATGATTTCTACAAAAATCACGCAAATTTAGCTAAAAAATTGGTATTTTCACATAACTTTGCAGGTAATTGAAAATTTTAACGTTACAATGAATATTCTTATCACCAACGACGACGGATACATGTCAAAAGGCCTGCGTTCGCTTGTCAGTTGCATGAGACAATTTGGCAATATTTCTGTCATAGCGCCCAAGAAACCTCAGTCCGGCCAGAGCATGGCAGTTTCTCTCGGCTTCAGGCAGATCGCATATAAAGAAATCGAAAGCATAGACGGAGTTTCATGGGCATATCTCGACGCCACTCCGGCAAGCTGCGTCAAATTCGGAATCAACTTCGGTATGAACCGCGACGGCGTCAGGCCCGACGTCGTCATCTCCGGCATCAACCACGGCTCCAACGCCTGCACCGCAGCCTGCTACTCAGGCACTCTCGGAGCAGTCCAGGAAGCCACTCTGAACGGCATCCCGGGAATCGGAGTCTCATTGGACACATACAACCCGGATGCGGATTTCACGGCCGTAGAAGCCATATTTCCCGAGATGTTCAGAAAGCTCATGGCCTCCCCCGCCCCCGAATACGGAGTATTCTACAACATAAACTTCCCGGAACTCCCGGCAGACCACATCAAAGGTATCAAGGTCGGCCACATGGGACGAGGACACTGGGAGCGCGAGTTCCGTCCATGGGACGCCATAAGAGGAGGAGAAGCCCAGGCAGAGCCGGGTGAAGAAGTGTTCGTGATGGTCGGAGACTTCACTGACGAGCCCGAAAACGACGGCCTGTCAGACCACAGGCTGCTCGCAGGCGGCTACATCACCCTGACCGCCCACAACATAATGACTACAGACAACTCTGAGACCCTGCGTCTCAGATCAATCGGAATAGAAAAATGAAATACTACATAATCGCCGGAGAGGCCTCTGGAGACCTCCATGGATCCAACCTGATGAAAGGATTATACGCAGAAGACCCGCAGGCGGACATCCGCTTCTGGGGCGGCGGCCTCATGAACGAAGTCTATCATGCCCATCAGACCGGCGAAGGGCTGGTACATGACTACAACGACGGCGCCGTGATCGGCTTCAGCCAGGTCATCCTGCATGCCGGGGCATATCTGAGGAAGCTGGAGCGCTGCGGGAAGGATATTCTGGATTTCGGTCCGGACGTAGTGATCCTGATCGACTATCCCGGCTTCAATTTCCGCGTCGCCGAATTCGCCCACAAACACGGACTTAAGGTATTCTACTATATAGCGCCGAAAGTCTGGGCCTCACGCGAAAGCCGTGTGAAGAAGCTCAAGGCTTATGTCGACAAGCTTTTCATAGTCTTTCCTTTCGAGAAGGAGTATTTCGACAGGAAAGGAGTCGACTACATCTATAAGGGGAATCCTCTGATTGACGCCATCGACAACTCCCCTGCCCTTAACGAAGACAGGGCGACTTTCCTGAAGAATTCCGGGCTTGAAGACAAGCCTGTGATAGCTATCCTTGCAGGTTCCAGAAAAGGAGAAGTCGGCAGCATGATGCCCGTGTGCGCTGAATTCGCAGACAGGATGCATGCTATGCCGAAATATTCCGATTACCGGTTCGTGGTCGCTGGAGCCCCGTCCAGGACAATGGCAGACTACCAGCCATTCATTAATGGACGCGAGGCCTATATGAAAGTTGTTTTCGGGCAGACCTACGGGATATTGAAAAATGCGGAAGCTGCCGTAATCAATTCAGGCACGGCATCCCTGGAAGCATGTCTGATCAAGACACCGCAGGTCGTGGCCTATGCCGGCGCCGACTTCAACTTCAATATCGGAAAGCAGATAATAAAGGTCGACTGCATAAGCCTCGGCAACCTTATCCTCAAGAGAAAGGCATTCAGGGAACTGATGCAGTATTACTTCACCCCGGACAATCTGGTCAATGAAGTAAGACGTCTCATCGAAGACGAAGAATACCGCCAGAGAATGCTGGAAGATTATGAAGAGATAAGATCGGATCTGGGAGGATCAGGAGCGTCTGCATCCGTGGCAAAAGCGATGATCAGCGTTCTTTCTGGTATCAGGGGTTAGGAAGGCCCTCGCGGACATTCCTCGCACGTTGCTTATCATAGTAGCGAACAGCACGCTGTCCATTTCCAGTTCCTTACAATATTCCTCGAATTCGGCAGGAGCTATCTCCCGCAGCTTGGCCACGACATCCTCGGCGATACCGAACAGCTGGGCGAATATTAAATATTCATTCCAGCGCTTTCTGTCGAGCATTTCGGGATTGTCATCCTCTACGAAATCAGTAAGGTAATTCTTCAGCGCAATCACTCCGAGATTCTCAGGACGTCCCTGGGGAGTAGCCTTGTGAGGAGACTCCAGTATGTTTCTGCTCTTGAGCCAGGCCATGGAATCATTCATCATGAGATCCCTCATGTTCTCGACGCTGCTGTGATGCCGGGATGTCCATTTTCCGAAATCGGCTGCCGTCAGTTTCATGGACTTGCCGGCGACTTCGAGAGTCTGCTCATACATGACCCTTTCGACTTCGTTCTCAAACATCGGATCCTTGCCGGTTATATGCATGATTATCCTGGACGGCTTTGCCGGATCTGCCTGGACCTTGATTACCCCGGCAAGAATCCATTTCAGGAAAGTGGCTCCGATAACGGTCATCTCGGAATTGTCGGCACCGAACCGCCATCCCCCTCTATAGATGAAGAAACTGACGCCTATACGGCCTTCCAGAGGGATGTCAGGCCAGCGCACATCGATTTTTCTTCTTCCGTATATGGACTTCCTGTACTTTCTTCCGAGCACGACTCCGTCGAAAATGATCCAGCCCAGGCCTGCAAGTACCGGTACGAAAAGAAGCAGGAAAAATTTCCATGTCGAATCGGCATCCCTGTTTTGACGTACCTTATAGAAGAAAGTCTGCCGGCTCATATCCGGGAAGAAGATTCCCTTGTCGAAACGACAGGTGACGGTCATGTTGGAGTTCTTCGGAAGGATGCCGTCAGGGGCGGCCAATATGGTTCCGTCGGGAAGAAGGTCCGCGTCACCGGTAAATCCGGAGGACCATACTCTCGTATTTGATGACGTCAGTCCGCATGACGGGGCCGTTATCGACACAGTGGCAGATTCCCTGTCACAGAAATTGTCCGTATTTATGAATTCGTAATTGAAACCGTCATAATCCTTGTAGGACTGCACAAGTCCGGTAATCCGGAAAGAGACTTTCCACCTGTGCGGCCCGTAATTACCTATGCCCCAGCACAACTCTACATTGTTACGGCTTCTTTCCCTTATACCGCATCGGTTGAATTTTTCGGTAATATTCCTGTTCACGACCCATGTATCAGTTGTCACGAACTTCCTTCCGTCTTCCGATACAGTGAGATCCGACACAGCCATGTTGTCAAGGAGTTGAACAGGCACATACCATTCAGTACCTGTAGTTACCGATACTTCCCAGTACTGGGTAATCTCCGCAGAGCCATCCTTATGGAGAACGGCGTCCACTTCTATGCGCTTGACTGAATGATTCTGGGAACTGGCATCCGGGACAAGGAAACATGCCAGAGCCAGCGTCAAGAAAAGAGCTTTCCAGTCGATAATATATCTAAAATGCATAGAATCAGATTATAACGTAGCTAAGTTAGCTTTTATAATCCGAAAAACAATCGAATAAATGGTATTAATATTCGCGGGGCCCGAAGATAGCGGTTCCGACACGGATTATCGTAGCCCCATATTCTATGGCGAGACGCCAGTCTTCCGACATGCCTATGGACAGCTCCTTAAAGTCTTCCAGGTTCGGGAATTCGGCTCGGAGATCGGCCTTGAGGCAGGAAATCCTCGAGAAGTCCGCCCTTATGATGTTTTCGTCGTCGGTGTTCGTCGCCATGCCCATGAGTCCGCAGAACCGGACTCCGGCGTAGCTGGAGGCAGAAGAAAGAATGGTCCTTATCTCAGTCTCGTCGAGTCCGTGCTTCGTCTCCTCGGCTCCCAGATGCAGTTCCAGAAGGACGTTGATTCTGCGGCCGTTGGCCTGGGCCCAGCTGTTGACGGCGTCAAGAAGATGGACAGAATCGATGGACTGGACCATATGGGCATAAGGCAGAACCAGCTTCAGCTTGTTGGTCTGCAGATGGCCGATGAAATGCCACTGCACATCGGCAGGCATCTCCGGGACCTTGGCCGCGAATTCCTGGGGACGGTTCTCCCCGAACAGTCTCTGGCCGGCATCATAGGCCTCCATCAGGGCTGAAACAGGATGGAATTTGGAAACTGCCACCAGTTTTACACCTGATGGCAGTTCCTTTATGATTTCATTGATTCTTTCTTTTATCATTGTCTATCGACGCTGTTTCTTCTGCTGTTCGCGGAGAGCCTGCTGCTGCATTTTCTGGGCTTCTTCCAGTCTCTGCTGCCACTTGCTCTTAGGGAGCGGCTTGCCCTCTGACGCCTTCACCTTGGCGAGGATCTGCTCCGGATGGACGAAGAACTTCTTGATGAAGAAGGTCTCGATCATGGTGATTATGTTGGAGAGCAGGTAGTAGTAGCTCAAGCCTGCCGAGAGTGAGTTACAGATGAAGAACATCATGATCGGCATCATGTACAGGCTCATGAACTTCATGGAAGCGGCATTCGGATCGTTGCTTGCCGTCTGGCCTGACATGGTGAACTTCGAGTAGAAGAACATCGAAACGGCCATCAGGAGGGCGAACAGGGAGATATGGTCTCCGAGAAGCGGAATCCTTGAGCCGAAGTTGATGAATGAATCATAGCCGCTCAAGTCATCAGCCCAGAGGAAACTCTGCTGACGAAGCTCGATTGATGCAGGGAAGAACCTGAACATCGCCCAGAGGATAGGCATCTGGAACAGCATCGGAAGGCAGCCGCCCATAGGGTTGACTCCCGCCCGTTTGTACAGCTCCATGGTTGCCTGCTGCTTCTTCATCGCATCGTTCTGGTCAGGATACTTGGCGTTGATCTTCTCGATTTCCGGCTTGAGGGCCTGCATCTTGGCGGTCGAAGAATAAGACTTGAAAGTAAACGGAGCCACCACCAGCTTGATGAACAGAGTCATTATAAGGATGATGATACCGAAATTCGCGATATTCCAAGACTTGTGGAGCAAGTTGAAGACAGGGATGATGATACCCTTGGTAAACCAGCCTACAAGCCATCCTCCTAGAGGAATGGTCTTCTCATATTTATGTCCGAACGAGCGAAGAGTCTGGTAATGGTTCGGTCCGAAATAGAATTCGTAGCCGGCAGTGAAGTCGGCGCCCGGACGGAAGTCCGCACGCATCTTGGCCTCGCATGTCATAAGCTTGCGGCCCGGATCCTCCTCAGGGAGGAAATCAGCCGAAAACTCTCCGGACGCGAACTGGTCCTCAGACCTCATGATTGCAGAGAAGAACTGCTGGTGGAACGCAAACCAGCTCAGGCGGTTGTCGATCCTCTTTTCGCCTTTCCTGCCCTTGGCAAGCGCTTCCGGCTTGGTCTCGTCGTCAAAGTTATAGTCTATCTTGGAGTACTGCACCTCAGACTTGTAACCCTTCTCCATTCTCGGAATGGTGACGTTCCATTCAAGATCGTACATGCTTACGTTCATCGGGATGACCTTGTCCATGCCGACGAATGAGAGGTTGTCCTTCACGAGATATGAATCCTTGGCGAGAGTATAGCTCTGCTCGATATATCCCCCACGTGCGAACGGGAGCCTGAATACGACCGAAGAGTCGGTCTGGCTGGCGATTTCGAATACGAAGTCAGCAGTGTTGACATATTCTCCTGCATAGACGGAGATGCCCATCTTGCTGTCTCCAGGATGGAAGATATAGAGGTCGGATCCGTCGTAGTTGCGATAGTCCTTGACCCTGGCGGCCCATGGCTGCGCTCCCTTGCTGTTGAACTGAAGCTCGAGCTTGTCGTTCTGAAGGGTCACGACAGCACCTTCCGATGCGTATGAATTGTTAAGCAGGGAATCCCTGAAAACTGGCGTGGAAGCCTCCTGGACTGCCTCCTGAGCGAGCTGGAGGGTATCTTCCGGATAGAGGGCGGCGATAGCTGCAGAGTCAGCCTTTCGCTGGATTTCGTTTTCTACCTGTGCCAGAGAGTCTACATAAGCCTGATATATCGCCTGCTTCTGTCTCTGCGTCGAGTCATACCAGAAATAACCTCCAAGTATGACGAAAATCAGTGCGTATGCAATAAAAGTATTCTTATTATTCACTGTCTATTCTGATTAAATTACTGCTCCTGAGCGTCCTCGATCTCACGGATCTTCAGCTCAAGGCTCTTAAGCTCTTCTTTAGCTCCTTCGATCTTATCCTGCATCTGACGGATAAGAGGTGCGGCATTCTTGGACTCAGCAAAGAAACCGATATTGTTCTCATAGGTCTCGATTTCCTGCTGGAGTTTGTTGTACTGCTGTACAAGACGGTCCTTCTCGGACATAGGAACCTTCTGTCCCCTGCCGCGTCCTGCCTGAGGACGTTCCCTGCGTCCGCCACGGCTCATGTCAGGGAATTTCTCCTGGATGGCCTCACGGAAAGCCTGGTTGATGCTGTCCTTTTCTTTGAACGGAACAAAACCGATAGCATTCCACTTCTCCATATAAGACTGGTATGCGCCGCTGTTGACCTGCTCGTCATCCGAACGCACGAAAGCCTTGATCTCATCCACGAGAGCCTTCTTGGCCTTCAGATTGCCGTAGAAGTCATTCTCAGGCTTGGCGTTCTTGTCCCTCTCGGCGAAATACTCGTCGCAGGCGGCACGGAATCTCTTCCAGATGACCTCGGATTTCTTGCGAGGAACAGCTCCGATCTCTTTCCATTTCTTCTGAAGTTCGATGAAGAGCTCGGTAGTCTTCTTCCAGTCGGTGCTGGTCTTAAGTTTCTCGGCCTCCTCGATGAGAGCCATCTTCTTCTCCAGATTCTCGTTCATATTGTTCTTGAAGTCCGAATAGAAGACTCTCTTACGCTCGAAGAACTTGTCACAGGCTGCGCGGAATCTGTCATAGATCTTCTGGTTCTCCTTGCGTGTGGCGAAACCGATTGTGCGCCACTCCTTCTGGATATCCTCGATTTCCTTTGACAGAGAGTTCCACTCGTTGGAGGTGAGTATCTCAGCCTTGTCGGCGATAGCCTCGACCTTCTCGCAGAGAGCTGCCTTGGCTGCAAGGTTCTCGACCTGCTTGCCTTTCTGTTCTTCGAAATATGCCTGATACTTGCGGTTGATCACGGCTGTGGCAGCCTTGAAGCGCTCCCAGATAGACTCGCGGAATTCCTTGGCGACAGGACCAAGCTCCTTCCACTGCTCATGAAGCTTCTGGAGCTCCTTGAAAGCGTCTACCACATTCTCGCTTGCTGCAAGTTCCTCAGCCTGCTCACAGAATTTCTCCTTGGCCTCGAGGTTCTTCTTGAAGTCGAGATCACGCATGTCGCGGTTGATCTGGACCTTGTCGTAGAATTTCTCTACATAGAACTGGTAGGTGTCGTTGAGATTTCTGAACTCGGTCTGAGGCACCGGGCCGATTTCTCTCCAGCGGGACTGGAGGGCCCTGAACTCAGGGAAAGAAGCGCTTACATCCTCCTGCTTCTCGACAAGGGCCTTGAGTTCCTCTACGACAGCCTGCTTCTTGGCGAGATTTTCAGAGCGTTCCTCATCGAGCTGACGGTTGAATTCAGCACGTTCTTTCCTGAACTTGTTATAGAGTGACTTGAATCCGCTTTCGATAGCTTCGAAAGGATTGACTTTTTCCGGATCGGACTCAGCAGGAGCAGCCTTGGCTTCCTCTTCAGCGACCTGCTCGACAGCGCTTATCTCCTCTCCCGGTTCCTCCACACTGCCTGAAAATCCGGCTTCCTCTTTTTCCTTGGAAAGCTTCTTGTAAAATGCAGCCTTGATAGCCTCGGCCTCCTTGATTCTTTTCATCCTTGCCTCGTCGGACATAAGTTCCTCGAAAAGCGATGTAAGTTCGGAGAGAGACTTCTCTGCATAGTTGACAACCTGCTCAACAACCTCTTCAGCCTTCTCCACAACGTTCTCAACTGTGTTCTTAACCTCTGCATTTTCTGCTACATCTGAAGTTTTGATAACCTCAGGATTCTTTTCATCACTCATAGTAAAATGGTGTTTCTTTGGTTTATATTCAGTCCAGTACGAAATAATATACGTACATTTTGCAAATATACCGAAAAAAAGTAGAAAAAACACTATTTTTGCAGTGAGTTATGAATAATAAATATCATGAGAATAGATATACTTACTGTCGTTCCTGAATTGCTTGAAAGTCCTTTGAGTCACTCGATTGTCGGGCGGGCCATCAAAAAGGGACTCGTAGAGATCCATATCCACAATATCAGGAAATATGGTCTCGGGCCGAGACAGACCGTCGACGACTATTGCTACGGCGGCGACGCCGGCATGGTCATGATGGTAGAGCCGGTCTACAAGATGATCAAAGAACTGACTGACGAGAGGCACTATGACGAGATCATCTACATGTCGCCGGACGGCGAGATGCTGGATCAGGGAATCGCCAACGAACTCTCCCTCAAAGAGAACATAATACTGCTCTGCGGTCACTATAAAGGCATCGACCATCGTATCCGCGAAAATCTGGTCACCAGGGAGATTTCAGTCGGCGACTATGTCGTCAGCGGCGGCGAGATTCCGGCAGCCCTGCTTGCCGATTCGATAATCCGTCTCATTCCTGGAGCCCTGTCCGACGAGACATCCGCTCTCAGCGACAGCTTCCAGGACGGCCTTCTATCTCCTCCTGTCTATACCAGACCGGCGGAATTCAACGGCTGGAAAGTGCCTGACGTACTGCTCAGTGGCAATCCCAAGCTGATCCAGGCATGGCAGGACGAACAGGCACTCGAAAGGACCAAAGCACTGCGTCCGGGACTTCTTTCGAAAAAATCTTAAAAAAAATTTGTAAATCGTTTAAAAACGTCTAACTTTGTAGCCGCTTTTAAAACGTTTAACACCCGTTTTACCATTTAAAACGTTAAATAGACAAACAATCCGGCTTGCCGGAAAGAGATACATTTTCTAACCAACAATAATTGTCCCATACAGGGGAACACACTACTAACTAACCGTTAATGGCCCGCAGTGAGTGCGAGCCATTACTTGTTTTATATAGCCGGGATGCCCGGTGTTGTCAGAAACTGTAGGATACCCTGAACATGAAGTTGCGAGGTGCCTGAGGGAAGACTCCCTCCTCCTGGTACCATTCGTTCTCAGCGTCGAAATATGCCCGGTAAACCCATGCATCTGAATAGTATTCGCGATCCAGAAGGTTGCGGACATAGAAACCGAGGCCTATGGCTCCGGTCTTGAGCCTGAACTCATGCGAGAGGCCCAGGTCGGCGACGAAATACGAAGGAATCCTCCTGTCGGCGCTGCCGGTATTGTCCCAATACTGGCTTCCCACGAACTTTCCGCTGAGGTCGATGGTCGTTGACTTGAGGGACCCGCGTCCGATGTTGCGCAGCGGAGTGAAAGCGATTCTGCCCATGGCAATCACGGAAGGAGACAGAAGCATGTCCACGTCCCCGATCTTCTCCTCCACCATGCCTATCAGTTTCCAATCGTCCATGTTGTCATATTTACCGTAGTACTTTACATAATCACGTATCTTGTTGGTGCTGAAAGTAGCGTTTCCTGCAAGCTCGAGCGTGTTGAAAGGACGCCACTCGGCATAGACTTCCACTCCCCTTCTCCAGCTGCGGTCCACGTTGTCCTTGATCGCATATCCCGAACGGGAGAGTTCTCCCGTCTCGAGGAGCATGTCCTTGTATTCCATCAGATAGATGTTCGCTCCGGCGCTGAAGTTCTTGCCGGTGAATCCATAGCCGAGCTCATAGTCAAGCATCTTCTCAGGACGGAGCTCCCTGTCGCCGCCCTCGAGGTTGTTGCTCTCTATGATTTCCTTGAGGTCGCTTCGTCCCGGCTCCCTGTTGCCGTATGCAACCGAAGCGTAGATCCTGTGAGGGCCGAAAGCGGCGTTAAGTCCGGCGCGCGGGTTTATGAAATTCCATCTGTGCTCAAAGTCCATCGGCAGGTCATCCTCGTCGTCGATACCGCTCATGTCCAGGTCGACGAGCCTGTACTGCACGTCCGCATAGGACGTGAGCCAGCTGTTGACATTGTACTCGCCGCGGACGAACGCATTGGCCTCCTGCTTGAGCCCGTTGTTGAAATACCAGTTGTTGTCCGGGCTCTGGACATTCAGCTCCCTGTATGGATAATCCTTGCCGAGAACCTGGCTCCACATCAGTTCTCCGAAGTGGTTTCCGTCGTGTCTGGAGAGATATACGCCTCCGGTAAGGCTGAGTTTTTCGCCCGTATAGCGCAGCTCCGAATTGAGCACCCAGAGACCGTTGTCCATGGTCTTGCGATATATCATGTCGCCGACGCTCTTGCCGGTTACTCCGCCTTCATATGAAAATGCCTTCTGAAAGCCCACGTAAGTAAGTTTCTTGCCCTGCTTCAACTTCTCATTGTAGCCATAGCCGTCGGTATAGTTCAAAGTAGTCGAGAGTGCGAGAGAAGGGTTGAACTGATGGGTCCAGTTTAGCTGGATGTGCTGCTGGCGATAGTTGTCGGAGTTGTTCCTGTAATAAACCTTTTCTCCTGCGGCATTCTTGTAGAGACCGTCCGAGTTGCTCCTCCTGTCAGTAGAGAGCTTCGAGAAAGCCACTCCGTTCCAGGTAATTCCCGAGCGCTGGTCGCCGAGGAGATATGTCAGGCGGAGGGAATTGTTGCCGCGTATCCAGCCGAGGACTGCGAAAAGAGAGTGGGCGTCAACCCAGCCGTTGCGGATATATCCTTCCGTTGAGTTTGCGGAATATGCCACATTGAAATAAAGACCTGACGGAAGAAGCCCGGACGATGCCGATGCGGAGAAAACCGCAGTGTCATATGATCCTGCGGAGAAATCCAGACGGAGCGACGGATCCGCCGCCACGAATGCAGTGTTCATGTTTATGCTGGCGCCGAACGCTCCCGCGCCGCATGCTGACGTGCCGAGACCTCTCTGTACCTGAACTCCTGAAAGGAAGGTCGAAAGAGCCGGAATGTTTACCCAGAAAACCTCCTGGGATTCGGCGTCATTGAGAGTGATTCCATTGAGAGTGACGTTGATCTGGGAGCCCTTGGAGCCGCGTACGGTCATCTTGGAGTAGCCCAGGCCTGTACCGCCCTCGGTAGAGATGACCACTGATGGCTGGAGGGCCAGAGTCATCGGAAGTGAGTTCATAGGATTGGTTTCCCTGAGCTCCTTCTTCCCTACCATCGTGTAGCTTACCGGAGTAGATTTTCCGGCACGGGATGCCGACACTACGACACTGTCGAGCCTTTCAACCTTGTCTGGCTCCGATGCTCCTGCAACACCGGTTGCAAGAAATGCGGCTGCGGCCGCTGCGATAAAATAAAAACCTCGCATAATTAATTGAATAATTAATGCAAGGGGTACGCACAATGCGTCTGAGATTAAGCCTCCCTACGGCGGTATTGACCGCATCAGGTTCATTGGGTATGATCTCAACCCGGCATGCGCCGGGTACCCCCGCTTGTAATGTTTAACAAATACTATTTCTTCTCGACAAGACGGACCTCGTAAAGCCTCGGCCAGTTCTTGCCGGTAAGATATATCTTTCCATCCTCCGGATTGACGGCGATTCCATTGAGGACATCGGTATCCACTGTCCTCAGAGACCTCGGAAGAAGTCCTGTACAATCGACAGTAGCCTCTACCTGACCGTTTTCCGGATTGATTATGAGTATCACGTCGGAGACATAGACATTAGCCCATATCTTTCCGTCGATGTATTCAAGTTCGTTGAGATTGTTGACCGCCCTTCCGTCGAGCCTGACATTCAGAGTCTTCTTGACCTGGAACTTATTGTCCATGAAATAAAGCCTGGAAGAACCGTCGCTGGCGATAAGCTGACGGCCGTCGGTAGTAAGGCCCCAGCCTTCGCGCGGATATGAATATGTAGCCTTGTATGCCAATGTTTCGGCATCGTATACAAAGGCGACCTTATTTGTCCACGTAAGGATGAAAAGTTCCCCTCCCAGCATCACGGAGCCCTCGACGAAATATTTTTTCCCGAAATCGAGCTTCCGGAGCGCCTTTCCGCTTGCAAGGTCCACTATTCGGAAAGTGGAAGAGCCGTACTGGCCGGTGCTCTCATATAGACTGCCTCCGTCAAAGAAAAGGCCCTGGGTATAGGAACCGGTATCGTGAGGGTATTCGGAGACGACCTGAAGCTTATACTGACGGACTTTCCCGTCTGCGCAGGAGCAGAAGAACAGAGCCAGAACAATAATTGTCAGAATACGTCTCATAAGGGTTCAACACTTATTCAAGACCACAAAGATAATCCAATTTTATAATTTCAGAAAGAAAAACCTTATCTTTGCAGCCGGAATATAAAGGTGGGACGATCTGCCGCGCCGGAAACGGTGAGGAAAGTCCGGACAGGGAAGGGCACCTTGCTGCGGAAATCGCAGACGGGAGTAATCTTGTTCAAACCGTAACAGAAAACAACCGCCGAAAGGTAAGGGTGAAAACGCGGGGTAAGAGCCCACGACGGATGTCAGCGATGCCGTCCGGGTACGGAGACAAGGCCTGCAAGACCAAATATACTGACAGATGAGGGCTGCCCGCCCGATGTCAGGGGGTAGGTTGCGAAGATAAATGGCAGATTCAAAAACAGAAACCGGCTTACGGCCCCGCCTTGTTTTATGGAGTTGGCACCGTCCAACTCCTTTTGAATTAAAAATCATATATTTGCATTTATGAAAGCAGTATTGATATATTCAGGAGGCATGGACAGCACAGTCCTCCTCTACAAATACAGAAAGGAGATAAAACTCGCCGTGACCTTCACCTACGGAGCGCGCCAGGACGAGGAACAGACAGCCTGCGCCAAGGAGAACTGCGAGCTTCTCGGAATCGACCATCTCATAATTCCCCTGGAATTCATGGGCAAGTACTTCCGCAGCAGCATACTCAAGGGCGGAGACGACGTGCCTCACGGCAGCTACAATGACGAGAACATGAAAAGCACGGTAGTGCCTTTCCGCAACGGAATCATGCTCTCCATCGCCGCAGGCCTGGCCGAAAGCCGCGACCTCGACACCGTGCTCATCGCCAACCACGCCGGAGACCATACAATCTATCCTGACTGCCGTCCGGAGTTCATCGAGGCCATGGGCTCTGCAGTCAACGCCGGCACATTCGCCGGAATAAAGATAGTCTCCCCTTTCTGCGACATAACCAAACGCGACATCGCCCTGATCGGCAAGGAGGAAGGCGTTCCATTCGAGAAGACCTATTCCTGCTATGAAGGCCGCCACAAGCACTGCGGCGTATGCGGCACCTGCGTTGAAAGAAAGGAAGCCCTCGAAGGCTTCGACCCTACAGAATACGAAAAATAAGAAGATATGTACTACGTAAGCAAAAGACTTGAAATATCATCTGCCCACAGCCTCCACCTCAGCTACGAAAGCAAATGCGAGGCTCTCCACGGGCACAACTGGATAGTGGTCGTGCACTGCAAATCCAAGACTCTCAACGTCGACGGCATGGTCACGGACTTCACCGGCATCAAGAAAAAGATCTCCGGAACCCTCGACCACCAGAATCTCAACGATATACTCCCGTTCAACCCGACCGCCGAGAATATCGCCAAATGGGTATGCGACAACGTCGAGAACTGCTATAAAGTGGAAGTCTGGGAGTCCGAGAACAACAAGGCCATCTACGAGAAGGACGATGAATAAAGAGTACAGGATCAACGAAATCTTCTACTCTCTCCAGGGCGAAGGCCACTGGAGCGGGACTCCCGTAGTCTTCATCCGCTTCAGCGGCTGCAATCTCCGCTGTCCCTTCTGTGACACGGATTTCTCCGCCTCCAGGCCTATGGACATAGAATCGATACTGACAGAAGTACGCAATCTCTCGGCCGACTGCCGCAGGATTGTCATCACCGGAGGCGAGCCTTCCCTGCAGATCGACCCGGCCTTCGTCGAGGCTTTCCATAATGCCGGCTACAAGATCCATATCGAGACCAACGGCACGCACAGTCTTCCCGACGGGATCGACTGGGTCACGATAAGCCCGAAAGCAGACTGGATTCCAGGCGCTGAGCCGGTACTGGACCATGCCGACGAGATCAAGGTCGTCTATACCGGCCAGGACGTCACCCGCTGGAAAAATTTCGACGCCCGATACCACTACCTGCAGCCATGCTCATGCTCAAATACAAAAGAGGTGGTGACATTCGTATTGTCCCACCCCTTATGGCAATTGAGTCTCCAGACTCATAAATATCTCGATATCCGCTAGATCTCCTTTTTGATGACTTTGCGAAGCCATGTAGACGGCGCCACCTTGCCGTCAGCGTCACTCTTGTCCAGCCATCTCAGAGCCAGGTCATCCTCACCGAGGATATGGCAGGCAACGGCTATATTATATTCGGCCATGGCACGCCTGTCCCCGTAAGTCTTGTCGCAGATAGCCATCCATACTTCCACGGCCTCTCTCCACTTGAACTCATATGAGTACGTAGCCCCTTTCTCCCAGTCGGACGAGCCGGGGATATAATAAATCCGGTAATCCTCGTCTTTCCAGACAGGAAGGAACTTTGTGGCGGCATTTGCACCGACCACACGGGCATCAGCCTTCTTCCACACTTCTTCCTTCGCCTTTTCGTCGCTCAGAGACTTGTCGATATTCATGCTCTGCCTGAATATGGTACGTCCGCGGAAAGACCTGACGGTATCAGTCTTGTCCATCGAATCATACATATATACGTGCAGGTTGAGCGGGACAGAGACCTCGGCCGGCTGGCGTCCCTTCACTGTAACGTCCCCATAATCAGGAGTATCGAAAAGGAAAACCACATCCTGGGATGTATCAAGAACCAGATTCAGAAGAGTATCCCTCGAAGAATAGACAGCTACCGGAGCCTTCTCCATACGGTACAGCCCGATAACGTTGTCTCCATCGAAATAATCAGCCTCGAGAGCTTCGGCAAACCCTTCGGCGACAGTCCTGGTGAAAAGAGAATCCATTCCGGAATCCACATATACGACAGCCATCGTCTTTCTTCCAAGATCGCAGCCGGAGGCTGATGGATGGCGTGCCTGAAGGCTAAGTACATAAGAAGTAGGACTACACGAAACTAGTCCTGCAATAATGGCGGCAGCAAGTAGTAAAGTGGTTTTTCTCATAAGCTATTCTCCTATAAATTCTCCGACAAGGTCATACTCGTCAGCCTGGATAATTCTGACTCTGATGAACTTGCCGACAGGATCAGGACCGATCTCCGGAACATAGTGCACAAGGATTTCCCCGTCCACTTCCGGACTTTCGTACTCGCTGCGGCATACGAGGGAATCCCCGCTGACCGAATCCACGAGCACACGGACTTCCGTCCCGATTCTAGCCTGGTTACAAGCAAAAGATATACCACTCTGAAGGGTCATAAGCCTTTCGAGCCGGGATTTCTTTGTTTTTTTAGTGACAGAATCCTTGAAGTGCTCGGCTCCGAAGGTTCCTTCCTCTTCAGAGTACGTAAACGCGCCCAGTCTTTCGAACTTGGCCTCACGAACGAAATCAAGCAATTCCTCGAATTCTTTACGGCCTTCTCCAGGATGGCCGACAATCATGGTAGTACGCAGTACGATGCCCGGGACGCGCTCCCTCATCTTGCGGATGAGAGCCCTTGTCCACGCCCCGTCCACATGCCTGTGCATGTTGTCAAGCACCTTGTCTGCGACATGCTGCAGCGGAATGTCCATATACCGGCAGACCTTTGGGTTGTTCGCCATCTGGTCGAGCACATCCTCCGGGAAATCGGCCGGATAAGAATAATGGATACGTATCCACTCGATTCCGTCGATCTCCGAAAGCTTCTGGAGAAGCTCGGCAAGAGCCCGGCGGTGATAAAGGTCGATACCGTAGTAAGTAGTATCCTGGGCTATGAGCACAAGCTCACGCACTCCCTGACGGGCGAGAGAGGTGGCCTCGCGGACCAGAGTCTCAATCGGGACAGACCTGTGCGCTCCCCTGATATAAGGGATGGCGCAATAAGAGCAGCGGCGGTCACAGCCCTCGGAAATCTTCAGATAGGCATATGATCCATGAGCTCCATATCGCTCAGGTTCGAGCTCCGGCTTATAGTCTACTCCTAGAGCCTTTACTATCGGAGCCAGTTCGCGTGCGCCGAACCATCCGTCAACTTCCGGAATCAGCTCCGGCATCTGGGCTATATAGCGCTGCGAGAGGCATCCGAAGACCATAAGCCTGCCCACCAGTCCCCTGTTCTTGCGGTCGACTGCGGCGAAGATTGTCTGTATGGACTGTTCCTTGGAGTCCCCGATGAAACCGCAGGTATTGATAAGGAGCACGTCCACCGGCCCGTCGAAATCCTCAGGCACAACAGCATAAGCATCCCCAAGCTGCGCCAGGAGATGCTCAGTATCGACGGTGTTCTTGGAACAGCCGAGAGTTATGACCTGAAGGGTCCGGGACATTACTTCGACTCTTCTTCTGTCTCGAAATCGAGGGAAGCGAAATTCTTGAGTTCGTTGTACCACTCGACTACTTTCTTCATGTGGGACACGTAGAAACGGTCTCCATCGTAATCAGGCACGGCCTGCTTGAAGAGTTTCTTGAGCTCGTCAGCAGAAGCCTTGGCGGTAGGAGCATCCTTGTCTCCGAGGACCTCATGCAGCTTGACGAACACGTCCTTGAGCTTGAGCTCGCCCTCGTTGGTGTAGATAGAGATATCAGCGAGAGTCGTTATACGGCTCTTGACATCGAAGCAGACGCGGTTCTTTGTCGCAAGTGCCTCAGCGATAGCTCCGTTGCGGGCCTGAGCAAGATATAGATAAAGGCCATGCTGGCCTGATACAGACAGAATTTTAGTAAGATCAGTTTTCATCTTCAATTAATTGTTTTTACAAAGATAGTAATTTTAAAGCTAAATCAACTCTTTCCTTCATTACAGACTCGTCAAGATCGTTATTCACTATGACGTCAGCCTTCTCCTCACGAGTGTATTGCGCCTTCATCCTTTTCAGCACCGCATCCCGTTCAGCATTGTCTCTTTTGCAGGCCCTTTCCAGCCTTGTCTGCCACGGGGCTTCTACAAGCATAACATAATCATAGCTGCCGTCGAAAAGCGGCCTTTCCTTCGCTATCGCCGATTCCATTGCGACAGCCCTGCACCCTTTCTGGCTTTCCCTCCAGGAGAGAAAGTCCTTCAGCACTGCAGGATGGACAATGGATTCGAGAGCAGAAAGATTCTCCGGAACTCCGAAGATGACGTCGGCAAGCGCCTTGCGGTCGAGTCCGCCGTCAGCGGTTCTGAGGCTTGTACCGAATGTTTTTTCAAGGGCATCGACAATGGACGGATCGGAATCATACAGGGATTTTGTCCTTTCATCGCTGTAATACACGGGGATTCCTTTTTCTTCAAGGTATTGACAAACGGCAGTCTTCCCACTGCCTATGCCTCCGGTCACGAGAATTGTTTTCATAGTTATTTATCTGATTATCTGAAGTTTTCGACACACTCGAACACCTGAGGTTCGATCTTGTAGCTCAACACATCCGGAGAAAGGCCGGAGACTTTCGGAATGCATTTTCCGTCAAGGGAATTTGCGAAATCCTTATAGTCTATGTAGAACCTTACACCTTTTACCGGGTCTGTCGTCAGAGGGAAGGCACAGCGGAAATAGACCTGCGCCCTGGAAGGATAGATATTAAGTTTCCTGTCGGTAGGAACGTTTCTGGCAGAGATGCTCAAAGTAGCCTGCTGCTCCACAAAACGGGTGACATCGATTGCATAATCGACCTTCTGGTCGGACATGCGGACTCCCCTTACATGCTCAAGCGCGACTTCGCCATGGGTACTGTTGGAGAGATCCTCGAGACTGAAAGATTCCGTATATACAGCATCGATATTGCTGAGATGGTACGGCTCGCCGTACAATACGACGGAATCCGGAAGTACCCTGAGCTGGCCGACGGAAGTGTACTGGGACTTGAATGACAGAGTACATACCGGCCTTACAGGCACCTTGCGGCTGTTTTCGTATGGAAAACGGAATTTCAGGGTATCAGTAATGAAAGACTCCAGGGACGAACTGTTCCCGAAAAGAGTCTGGACGTAGTTGATGAGATCAGACGAGACGATATAGAACTGCTCGCCGGATTTATGTTTCATGTCCTCGGGACGGAATTCCACGAGAACGGGGTTGCCCTTGGCCGCCTTTTCCAGACGCATCAGGTCGTAGCCGGTAGTGCGGCAGCGGGCCTGGACGACAGCATCATTGGCCGAGACAAGAGCGTGTCCCTCCAGATTGCAGCTTGCCTTGATAGGGACATTTACGACCCTGACGTAGTCGAGGGACAGATTATGGATAAGCCAGATACCGAAAGCCAACAGGAGGGACAGCAGAAATACTGCCAGGTCTCTCCCGTTAAGTTTCTTGAACTTTCCAGATATCCGGTTACCGGACATGGTCTTTACTGAGCGTTTGCGGAGAAGTCTCTGCTGAGAGAATTCTTGTCGACTCTGAGTTTCACCTCGCCGTCGACCTTGAGAAGAACGGTCTTCTCTTCGATTTCAGCCACAGTGCCATATATGCCTCCGGCGGTAACTACCTTGTCACCTTTCTTGAGCGAGTCGCGGAAGTTCTGAAGTTCCTTCTGCTGCTTGCGCTGAGGACGGATCATGAGGAAATAGAAAACAGCGAAAAGCAGGACGAGCATAAGGATGCTAGGCATCATGCTGCCACCTGCAGGCTGAGGAGCCGCTGCCTGGAGAATAATTGTTAAAATATTCATAATGTATTATTAATTAAATATTTACGTTAGTTTCCTTAATAAGTCTGTCAAGCACTCCGTTGATAAAGCCGCAGCTCTTGGCGGCACAGTAATGCTTGGCGATTTCGATATATTCGTTGAGAACGATCTTCGGAGGAGTTCCGAGACTCTCGACCTCGGCCATCGCGCATGCTATGATAGCCATGTCGGAAGAGAACAGACGGTCGCTGTCCCAGTCCGGGGCCATTTCATTGACTTTGGCAAAGTACCTTTCATATCCGGCAAGGGCGGCCTTCACGAGTTTCTTGACGAAATCGGCGTCGCTCTCCATGTCGGTGACGTTCTTCCTGCGGCGTACCTCATCGCTCTGGTACAGCTCCGGAAGTCTCCACTGGCGTCCCCTGGCGAGATCCTCGAGAGTGTGGCAGCACCATGTAAGGGCATAGGCGAGGTCGTCGTACCAGTAAAGGGACTGCTCTTCGAGAATAGGATAGATATCCTCATTGTCCACGAATTCTTCTTCGTAGATCTTCGTAAAGAGAGCGCAGTCTTCCTTGAGGGACTTGGTCTCCGAAGCCATGTACTCTTTGAAATAATCCTTTTCTGAAACGGTATCGAGAAGTCTCTGGACGAAAGGCTCGTAACGGGCCCATGAGAGTTTCTTCCTGTCAATGAGTTTATTGAAGTCCGGATCTGCGGCAAGTACGCCGGCAAGGGCGTTGTCCGCAAACTTCTCGTTAGGGTTAAGGTCTTCCTCGGTAGGATTGAATTTGCCCTTGGCGGCATCAATGCGCCTGCGGGCCTCCGATGTCAAAGGTCCCACGAGGGCCAGCATCAGAAGGTAAAGATCTCTTGTCGCTTCACACGACCTTATAAGCTCGGATACAGCCTCGTCCTGGGTAAGGGTTCCGGTCACTGCGTGGGCATATATGACCTTGAAGGCTTTGATCCTAAGAATTTTCCTGTTAAGCATATCGGTTTCTTACAAAAATTTATGCAAAGATAGGTTGAATTTTCAGAAAAATGCCTACATTTGAGAAGTTTTAACTAACAAAATACCAACAAATCATGTACAGTGAAGATTATGACAGCGCTTACGCGCAGGATCGTCAGGGGGAGGATGTGTATTCCAAGCCTGTCAGAGCGGGGAAACGTACTTATTTCTTTGATGTAAAGGCAACGAAGGGCCGTAACGACTTCTTCTTGACTATTACGGAAAGCAAGAGACGAGTAGAGACAGACGGCCGCTTTTCGTATGACAAGCACAAGATTTTCCTTTACAAGGAAGACTTCGAGAAATTCGTTGAAGGCCTCCAGGAGACAATCGACTACATCAAGACAAATTGTCTCAAAGACGTGCCGGAGCGTCCTCGCAAGGATTCCGGTTACGATGACTTCGGAAACTTCTAGAATCACGATATAAACCATAAGGCGATGACTGCCGTCATCGCCTTTTTTATGAATTATTATGACAAGCACCGATTTCCGTACTCTGTTCACATACAGAATCAACAAAGTCCTGATGATATGCAGCAACTATGACGCATTCATCATGGAAGAGGACGGTCGTATTGAATCCCGGATAACCCAGGAGTATATAGATCTCAACATTTCGGATCCTCCGACCTTCATCTGGGCCAACACCGCCGAGAAAGCCGGAGCGCTGCTCGACAGCACTGACGACTTCGACATGATCATCTGTATGTTCAATGACAGCGACAAGGATATCTTCCCGCTTGCCGCCAGGCTCAAGGCCGAAGGGCGCAAGATTCCTTTCGTGCTTCTGATGCACTACTCGAAGGAAATCCGCCGCAGGGTCACTTCCCGAATCGAAGATATCGACTTCATCTTCAGCTGGCACGGCAACGCGGACCTGATACTTGCCATAATCAAGCTGTTCGAGGACAAGCGCAACGCCGACCACGACATACTCGATGTCGGAGTGCAGGCGATACTGCTTGTGGAGGACTCCATCCGATACTACTCCACCTACCTGCCTGAGCTGTACAAGATGGTCCTCATGCAGAGCAACGAATTCGTTAAGGAGACTCTCAACGAGGAGCAGAAGAGGAATCTGAAGAGATTCCGTCCGAAAATCCTTCTCGAGACCTGCTACGAAGACGCCGTAACTACATATAAACGCTACCAGAACAACTTCCTGGGCATCATTACCGACGTCGGAATGGTGATCCACAGAGGAGACAATCCTAAGACCGAAAAACTCGACGCCGGAATCGACCTCGTCACCATGATCAGAAAAGACGAGCCGCTGATGCCTGTGCTCATGCAGTCCTCGCAGGGGACTCTCGCCGAGACCGCCAAGAAACTCGGGGCAAGTTTCATGAAAAAGTACTCCCGCACCCTGTTCAGCGAACTGGCCGAATACATGAGGGAGGAACTCTGCTTCGGAGACTTTGTCTTCAGGGACAGCAACGGCACGGAATACGCCCGCGCATCCAATCTTCTGGAGCTTCAAGAGATTGTTGATGTAGTTCCGGATAACGCTTTGGTAGACAGCACCTCGAAGAACATGTTCTCCAAGTGGCTTTTTGCCCGCGGCCTGTTCAATCTCGGCCGAACTTTCAGGAGCGAGCACCATATCGACGGCAACAATGCCCGAAGCTTCATAAAGACTCAGATCAGGGCTTACCTGAAATCCATCGGACGCGGAATAATCGCCCGTTTCGATGAGGACACATATGAGGATTACATAACCTTCGCCCGGCTTGGCGACGGATCCCTCGGCGGCAAGGCCAGAGGTCTCGCTTTCCTTAATTCTCTGGTAGAAAAGTACAGTCTCACGGACGCATATCCGGACATGAGCCTGTCCATCCCGAGATCGATAGTCATCAGCACCGACTATTTCGACCAGTTCATCGAGCAGAACGGTCTCCAGTATATAATCGACTCCGAACTTTCGGACGACGAGATACTCTCCGAATTTGTGGCCTCGCGTCTTCCGGAACAGCTTATCGCACAGCTGAGAGCCTATCTCAAGACTGTGCACACTCCGCTTGCGATCAGGTCCAGCTCGAAGCTCGAGGACAGCAATTACCAGCCTTTCGCCGGAGTTTATTCCACTTACATGATTCCAAATGCCGAGAACAGGGAGCAGATGCTCCGTATGCTCGACAAAGCCATAAAGAGCGTCTACGCTTCTGCTTACTATAACGGAGCGAGGACATATATCCACTCTACCGGCAACCTCCAGAGTGAGGAAAAGATGGCCGTCATCGTGCAGAGTATCTGCGGATCAGACCACAAGGGATTCTATTATCCGCTTATGTCAGGCGTCGCACGAAGCATCAACTTCTACCCTATCGGCAACGAAAAGGCAGAGGACGGTATCGTCAATCTTGCCGTAGGTCTCGGTAAGACCGTGGTCGACGGCGGACGCACCCTGCGTTTCAGCCCGCGCTTCCCAAAGAAGATTCTTCAGCTGTCCAAGACTGACATAGCCCTTAAAGAGACCCAGCCTATGATGTATGCCCTGGACCTTCGTCCGGGCGCGTTCAAGATTTCAAGGAACGAGGGAGTCAACTTCATCAATGTTCCTGTATCCCAGGCGGTCGACGATCTTCCTTTCCCTCAGTACGTATTCTCCACCTATGACGGAGAGAATGACCGTATAAACCCTGGAGTAAACAAGATTGGCCCGAGGATTGTTTCATACGACTATATCCTTAAATATGACCGTTTCCCGGTCGCCAAGGCTATCCGCGAAATCATGGACATCTGCCGCAAGGAGCTGATGAGCGAAGTCGAGCTGGAGTTTGCGGCCGACCTTTCGGAAGACGGACAGAAATTGTCTATGAAGCTTCTTCAGATCCGTCCTATAAGCGAGTATTCGAAGGGTTCGGATACTACCGTGGAGAAGGTGGAAGAAGAGCTTAAGCAGACTCTGGTACGCTCTGAGAGGGCCCTTGGAGTCGGATATATCGAGGGAATGAAGAAGATCGTCTATGTTCCTGCCGACAGGTTCGACAACATGAAGACCGTCCAGATTGCCGCCGAGATTGCAGACATCAACAACAAGATGAAGGCTGCTGAGGAAGGTTATCTGCTTATCGGTCCTGGAAGGTGGGGTTCGTCTGTGCAGAGCCTCGGCGTCCCTGTGATCTGGAGCGACATCTCCGAAGCCAGGATGATAGTGGAATGCGGCATCCCGGGATTCCAGATAGAGCCGAGCCAGGGTACTCATTTCTTCCAGAACATCACTTCTCTCGGAGTCGGCTATCTTTCCGTTGACCTAGTAATGCATCCGGAGCATCTGAACATAGAGGCTCTCTCGGGCATGAGGCTGGTCCATGAAGGAAAATACGCCCAGGTCTATGAGGCCCCGGGCGAGATCAAAGCTTATATCGACAGGAATTCCAACAAGGCTATCGTAGGTTTAGTATAACGCCGTCGCAGGCCGGCACATGGACCTTGACAGGAGTTGTCGCATTCAGGCTGTCTGACTGCGATATCTGAAGCCATTCGAAGGCCTCGGCCGGGACGGTTATGCTGATGTCCGAATCTTTAGGTTCGAAGTTGCTGACTATCAGAAGGGTTTCCTCTCCGTATTTGCGGATGAATGCGAAGTGCCTGTCGATGTTGAATCCTTCCGAATACATGTTGCAGTAGCACAGGTCGTAGGTTACGCCTTTCTTTATCGCCTCGTCTTCCGAAGCGAAAGCAAGCAGTTTCCTGTACTTTTCGAGCACCGCTTTTTCCTCCAGTTCCAGCTCCCCTTTTCCATGTACCGAGAGAAAGAGTCGGCGAAGCGACGCAGGACTCCACCAGTCGAATATGGTTGTACGTCCATCCTTTCCGCTCATTCCTTCCTCGTCCATTCCCCTTTCGCCGATTTCCTGGCCGAAATAGAGCATGAACGGGGCTGTATTGAAGAACAGGGATACATACAAGGCGGCAAAACTGTTGCGGGCGTCAAGTCCGAAGAAATCGGAGGCAATCCTCTGCTCATCATGGTTCTCGAGGAAATTGAGCATGTTCGGCTGCACGTCTCCGAGCGATTGCCAGTTCCATGTTATCCTCCTGGCAGACTGCCATTGCTCGATCGGGCCGCCGGCATTGTTGACATTGCCTGTGACTATATCATGGAGGGCATCATACAAGCCGGATTTGTCATACAGGTAATCGAAGCCGACTTCATGGACATACTTATTGTAGAGATTCTTCTGATAGACTTCAGCAATGAACTGCACTTCAGGAAACTCCGCCTTTACGCCCTTGATCAGCCAGGTCATGAATTCCGCCGGAACGAGCTCCACCATGTCGCACCTGAACCCGTCGACACCTACAGACGCCCAGAAGCATACCGCCTCATACATGCGGTCCCACGTGTCCGTATGGAAGTCGCAGTAGTTCAGTTTGATTGTATCGTACCAGTCGTTGACCGTCGGTTCCGGGCTATAGATGTTTCCGGAGGCCTTAGCCGGCATCTCTTTGTATGTTCCTTTTACCGGTAGTATAAGGGACTGCCCTGGGTAATAGAAGAAGTCATTGTCCGGTTTCCAATGGACTGTCTTGTCGTCCAGCGCGCCGAGGACCGGATGTCCCTGCGCATCTCTTCCCTTGCGTATCGGTTTCGGAGAGAATTTTCCGTAATCTCTGGCGACATGGTTAGGCACGAAGTCGATGATTACCTTCATGCCGGCCGCATGAGTCCTGCGCACCAGAGCCCTGAATTCTGCCATTCTTTCTTCCGGCTTGACTGCCAGATATGGGTTGACGTCGAAATAATCTGTTATGGAGTATGGGGATCCGGCGTTTCCCTTGACCCATTGGGAGCTCGAAGGGGTGCAGCCGCGGGTATCGCAGCAGGTAGCGTGGCGCAGCACGCCCGTATACCATATATGAGTGACTCCCAACGACTTAAGGTAATCAAGAGTCACCTTATCAATGTCCTTGAAGCGCCCCGTTCCGTTCTCCTCTACCGTCCCTGATTTATGTAGTTTTTCATTAGTATTGCCCCACAGTCTCGGGAGCATCTGATATATGATTGGTTTATCCATAGACACACCGATTTATACCCTATGACCACTGCATATTCCGAGCCAAAAAAAGAAAGGATGACCGTCAAGGTCATCCTTAAGTTTCTAGAAGCGGAATTGCGACATTCGCCTAGGCTTCTGAAGAATCATCGTCACCGTTGGAATACTGGGAGATATTGTCGTCCGGGAGTTCGCCTCCGGTATCTCCATCTCCTGCTGGTGCCTCATCCTCATCGCTTCCGTCTTCGCCGTCAAGCCAGCGCTCGATATCGTCGATATTGTCAGTTTTGATCTTTATTTTAACGAGATATATTGCATCCGGGATTTCCACCGTCACAGCATAAAAACATGTTCCATCCGGCTTATCATATCGGAGAAGATCAGGAAGGTAATCACTGAATCCTTTCGGATATTTTTCGGCAAAGGCCTCGGCAAGCTCCTTAGACATGTTTTCGTAGCTTACAACCGCTCTCTTCTTTGGTGTAGTTGCCATACTCAATAAAAAGTAAGTTTAGTATTTAGATTTAGTCGTTTTTCCGTTTCTGCATGCAATATTAGGACAATATTTTCTGATAAGCAATAAGGCCGGAATATTTTTTTTCAAAATTTATTTTCTGTTGAAGAAAAACGACTTCTGGCGTTTCTTTTTGTCCGGATCCCGCTCCACAAAGACAGGCTTCATGGTCCTCGGATCCAGCCCCGTATAGAACATGACGGACGAGGTAGTCATAGGCGTCGGAGTATAGTCCTGCACCTGGTCCATATAGAGTCCCTTGAGGGCAGGATGCTTCGCAAGTTTCTGCATATCACTCATTTCGCAGCCCGGATGCGAAGAAATGAAATAAGGCACGATCTCCGAGTGACGCCCCGCGTCGCGATTGATCTGATTGAATTCGCTGCGCAGTCTCTCGAAAAGGTGGAAGGTCGGTTTGCCGAGATAATAAAGTACCTTGTCTTCGGTATGCTCCGGCGCAACCTTGAGACGTCCGGAAGTATGGTCAAGGATAAGCTCCTTGAGATAAGGTTTCGAAGTCTCGTCGACATAACCCTTCTCATCGAGGAACAGGTCATAACGTATACCGCTTCCGATATATGAATGCCTGATACCCTTGATTGAATCCACCCGATGATATAGCTTCAGCAGGCGCTCGTGGCTGCGGTTCATATTCTTGCACGGAGCCGGGAAAAGGCATGACTGACGCTTGCAGACCTTGCAGAGCGCCTCATTCTTGCCACGCATTCCATACATATTGGCAGTAGGAGCTCCCAGGTCGGAGATATTCCCGGCAAATCCCGGAAGTTTCTTGAGGCCCTCGACCTCCTTTAGTATGGAAGCCTCGCTACGCGAAGAGATGAACTTGCCCTGATGCGCGGCGATGGTACAGAAATTACAGCCTCCGAAACAACCCCTGTGCGTGTTGATGGAGAACTTGATCATGTCGAATGCAGGGATACGTTTCCCCTTGTATCTCGGATGGGGCTGCTTGGTATAAGGGATATCCCAGAAATCATCCATTTCTTCCTGTGTAGCAGGCGGATAAGTCGGATTGATCTGCACATATCCGTCCCCGACAGGCTCGATTATCACCGGCGGATACATCATGTTCGCGAGAATCTCGATATCATGGAAATTCTCGGCAAAAGCTTTCTTGTCTTCGCAGCACTCCTCGAACGAATGCAGGATCTTTGCATCCTTGACCTTAGGCTTACCGGTCATATAAAAGCCGATCTGCTTTATCTGATGCAGCTGATGGAGATTCCTTCCGGCTTCAATGCCCTTCGTCAGTTCCAGCATCGTCCTCTCCCCCATTCCGTAACACAGAAAATCCGCCCCGCTGCTGACGAGAATCGACGGCAAGAGCTTATCCTGCCAATAATCATAATGGGTAAGCCGGCGGAGCGAAGCTTCGATACCGCCGATGACGACAGGTATATCCGGATAAAGCTGCTTCAGGATCTTCGTATAGACAGTCACGGCATAGTCCGGACGCTGTCCGGCTTTCCCTTCAGGAGTATACGCATCATCATGACGGAGACGCTTTCCGGCGGTATAATGATTGACCATAGAGTCCATGGCCCCGGAATTGACGCCGAAATACAGTCTCGGAGCCCCGAGTTTCCTGAAGTCGCGCAGATCGTCGCGCCAGTTAGGCTGAGGAACGACCGCAACCCTGTAACCATGCTTCTGAAGCCATCTGGAGATAACCGCCGTCCCGAAGGAGGGATGGTCGATGAAAGCATCGCCCGTGAACATGATTACGTCGATGTAATCCCATCCGAGAGCCTCGACTTCTTTCGCGCTGGTCGGAATCATATACCATTTGTCGTCTTTCATGATACTCGTCTTTTAGGTCTTCTGGCTTTTTTCGGGATAGTGAAAGAATACCGTACACCTGCATTCGGCTCGGAAGCGACGGCAATCGTACCTCCATGGAAAAGCACGGCATTCTTCACGATGGACAATCCAAGGCCTGTCCCGCCCATTTTTCGGCTACGCCCCTTGTCAACACGGTAGAACCGCTCGAAAATGCGTTTCAGGTGCTCCGGAGGGATACCGACACCGTCGTCGCTGAAAACGAACTTCCAGGCATTCGAGGTCTCGGTTGCCGATACGGTTATCGTAGCGCCCTCGCCGGCATAGTTGATACTGTTGTCAGCCAGATTCCGGAAGATACTGTACAGCAGGGAATAATTTCCTTCGACCAGCACCTTCTCCGGCAGCCTGTTATGGAACGCCATGCTCGCCACACCCCTCTGCAGGGCCGTTTCCTTGATTATCGTATCGATCAAGGCAGCTATGTCGACAGACTCGTATTCGTGCATCTTGGCACCGTAATCAAGCCTGTTAAGTATCGAGATATCCTGAAGAAGAGACCCGAGACGGACAGCCTGGGCATAGCATCTCTTAAGGAACTGCTCCTTCGTCGAAGCTTCCATGTCAGGGTTGGAGATTATCGTCTCCAGATAGCCCTGGATGCTGGTTACAGGAGTCTTGAGCTCATGGGAGATATTCTGGGTGAGTTCGCGCCGGATACGGCTGTTCTCCTCGTTGCTCTGCTCGGCGATTATACGGTTGATGATGCTTATGAAGATTGACAGCACTACGATAAGCACGACGATCATCGCCAGAGAGATCCATACGATATGCCTGTCCTCCTTGAACGCTTCAGGCATGAAAAGGAACACGGCCATGAAGAGAAGGAATATCGCGACCACACTGGCTGACAGTTTCCAGCCTATCGTCTTATAGTTCCGCATAACAATTATTTACCGAAATAGTAGCCGAATCCGGAACGGGTGTGGATTCTGGTCGAATATTGCCCGATTTTCTTGCGGAGTCTTGTAATATTGACATCCACAGTCCTGTCGAGCACCAGCACATCGTCAGGCCATACCTTGCCGATAAGTTCGGAGCGGGAAAAAACACGTCCCTGGTCCGAGAGGAGAAGCTGGAGGAGATCGAATTCAGTCCTTGTCAGGAAGACTTCCTCCCCGTCCACAGTAACGATCTTACGCTCCTTGTCAAGCACAAGGCCCTCATAGACAAGCTTGTCCTCCTCCGATCCGGAGCTTCTGCGAAGTACGGCCCCGATTCTGGCGAGAAGTTCCCTGATTGAGAATGGTTTTGAGACATAATCGTCGGCTCCGAGTTCCAGGCCTTTGACTGTATCGTCTTCCGAGTCCCTTGCGGTCAGGAAGATAATCGGGATCCCGGTGGTCTTCGGATCGGCCTTCAGACGGGCCGCAAGCTTAAATCCGGACATGCCTCCCATCATCACGTCAAGAAGGAGCAGGTCATAACCGCCAAGGTCCTTCTTCAGGGCTTCCTCCGCCGAAAACGCACTGTCAACGGCATAGCCTTCCTTCTCAAGGTTGAAGCTAATGATGTCGCAAAGATCTTGCTCGTCATCAACGACAAGTATGGATTTTTTCGGATTCATGCCGAAAGATACGCAATTTTACTCAATTCCGAGCCTTGCATCTATTACATTTTCGACATAACTGGCGAATTTCTTGCCTTCGTTGATGATGTCGACATAGATCGTACCGACCGCATAAGAATAGAGATGGCTGTCCACATCAGTCACATTCTCATTCTTGAAGCTGTTGCATGCAGCATGGATCTGCTTGCCCAAAGACAGTCTTCCGGCGGTTTCCGGATTCTCAAGGATACTCATCATCTCAGCGAAATAATCAGTAAGAAGGCCGAACATGCTGTCGATATTGTCATCCTGCTTAGGATCGAACATAGCCTTGCTTTCATATTTGCGATTGAAGGTCCTGGCGAACGAGTAGCAGCTGTCTCCGATACTCTCGATCTCATTGACTTCACGGAGCATCGTACGGATCTTCCTCTTGGTTTCGTCACTGAGGTGGGCATTGCTGACATCAGAAAGGTACTTTCCGATCTCAGCCTCCATATTGTCGCAGATCTGCTCATATTTGCCGATGCGCTCGAACATAGTCTTGAATTCGTCGCTGTCGCTGATAGTGCGCAGTTCCTTTACCATCCCGAACATTCTGTCGACGCGCTCCGCGAATACGCCGATCTCCTTCTGGGCCTGAAGCACAGAGATTTCCGGAGTCTTCATGATACCGCTCTGGATATAGCGGAGACGGAACACCTCGTCTTCTTCATGTTTCTTGCCCTTGATGATGCCGCATACGAATTTTTCGATTTGCGGGATGAACCAGATCAGAATAAGGGTGTTGGTTATATTGAATACCGTATGGAAGGTCGCCAGAGTGAAGGAGAGCCTTGTAGGATCCTGGGTATCAGACGTCGGATCGACGCCGGTGATGTTGCAGATCATGTTGACGAAAGGATAGAACAGGATCAGGACCCAGATCACTCCGAAGACATTGAATACAAGATGCGCAAAGGCAGCCCTCTTGGCCTGTGTATTGGCGCTCATCGCCGCGAAATTGGCTGTAAGAGTCGTACCTATGTTCTCACCCATGACCAGGGCAAGGCCCTGATAAATAGGCAGGACTCCGCTGGTGCAGAGCACCATCGTGATGGCCATCAGAGCAGCTGAAGACTGGGCGATAATGGTAAGGACCGTTCCTATCAGAAGGAAAAGGAGTATAGTCAGGTAGCTTCCGGTATCAAATGAAGTAAAGAAGTCGACTACCGACTGGTTACTCGCGAGATCGAGTTCGCGTCCGGTCATGTTCAGGGTGCCGAGAGCGAAGAATAGGAACGATATACCGAAAAGGAAGTCTCCCAGATAACGCTGCTTCTTCATATGGATCAGTATTATTCCGACAAGGAAGGCCGGCCATACGAGATTGGTTATATTGAAGGAGAATCCTGCGGACATTATCCACGCAGAGAGGGTCGTGCCGATATTGGCGCCCATTATGACAGAGATTGCCTGGGCAAGCGTGAGAAGGCCTGCGTTCACGAATGACACCGTCATAACTGTCGTGGCTGCGGAAGACTGGACGGATACCGCCACTATCATTCCGGTCAGCACGCCGGTAACGCGGTTAGTCGTCATAGCTCCCAATACGTGACGGAGCTGAGGTCCGGCCATCTTCTGGAGGGCTTCACTCATGGTTTTCATACCGAAAATCAGAAGGGCAAGCGCTCCCAATAGTTTAAATACAATTAACATCGTCTGATTATTATCCGTCGCAAATTTAATTTCTCTGCATTCAATACGAAAGGTCACAACAAGATTGTAACCACATTGTAATATTTTTGTAACGCTTCCGGTCCATATAAAGATTAAGAGCGCCGACTAGTGGTGGTCCGACGCTCTTGAATATGATCTGAATTTGTTTAGGGATTTACATTCTTTCCGGAAGACTGATTCCGAGAATGCCCATCGCCTTAACCAGGATACGGGCAATAGTGCCGATCAGGACAAGCCTGTAAGCAAGCACTTTAGAGTCAGTTTCCTTCAGTATAGGGGTATCATGATAATACTGGTTGAATTCCTTCGCCAGATCGTATGCATAATTCGCTATTACGGCAGGCGACAGAGCCGAGCCGGCCTCGGCAACTTTCTCTGGGAAAAGTCCCATGAGCTTGACAAGACGAACCTCCTTTGCAGAAGGCTCGACATCCTGAGGAACCGAAGCGAAAGCAATACCCTGCTCCTCAGCCTTGCGGAGAATAGAGCAGATACGGGCATGCGTATACTGGATGAAAGGACCGGTATTGCCGTTGAAGTCGATGGATTCCTTAGGATTGAAGAGCATGGTCTTCTTAGGGTCCACCTTCATGATGAAGTACTTCAGCGCGCCGAGGCCGATCATATGGAAAAGCTTCTCCTGCTCTTCTGCAGGCATGTCAGCCAGTTTTCCGGACTCGAGAGAAGTAGCCTTGGCTTCCTCATACATCTTCTCGATAAGATCGTCAGCATCGACTACAGTACCCTCTCTTGATTTCATCTTGCCTTCAGGAAGCTCTACCATTCCGTATGAAAGATGGTAGATCTGGTCTGACCAGTCGAAACCGAGCTTCTTGAGGATCAGCTTGAGCACCTGGAAATGATAATCCTGCTCGTTGCCGACCACATAGACATGGGAGTCGAGATTGTACTGGGCGAAACGGCGCTCGGCCGTACCCAGATCCTGAGTGATATAGACAGAAGTGCCGTCGCCGCGGAGCACAAGCTTACGGTCGAGACCGTCAGCAGTAAGATCGCACCATACAGAGCCGTCAGCTTCTTTCTCGAATACACCCATTTCAAGGCCTTTCTGGACGAGCTCCTTGCCGAGCAGATAAGTCTGGGACTCATAATCGACTTTGTCGAAAGAGATGCCGAGGGCCTTGTATGTCTCATCGAAGCCCTTGAAGACCCAAGAGTTCATCATCGACCAGAGATCGCGCACGGCCTTGTCCTCATGCTCCCACTTGACAAGCATCTCATGGGCTTCCTTGAGGGACGGAGCCTCTTTCTTGGCCTCATCCTCGCTCATGCCCTTGTCCATGAGTTCCTTGACCTCAGCTTTGTAGAGCTTGTCAAAGGCTACATAGCAGTCGCCTACAAGATGGTCGCCCTTCTTTCCGGTAGATTCCGGAGTTGCGCCATCGAAGCATTTCTGCCATGCGAGCATGGACTTGCAGATATGCACGCCGCGGTCGTTCACTAGAGTAGCCTTGATGACCTCGTTTCCGCATGCCTTGAGAAGACGGGAAACGGAATCGCCGAGGAGGTTGTTCCTGATATGACCGAGATGGAGCGGCTTGTTGGTGTTCGGAGAGGAGAACTCGACCATGATCCTGCGTCCCGTAGGAGCAAGCTGGCCGAAATCCTTGTCAGAAGCTATTTCCGCGAACATTTCGTTCCAGTAAACGGTAGAGAAGAGGAGGTTCAGGAAGCCCTTGACCGAGTTGAAACCCGCGATCTCCGGGACATTCGCAACCATCCACTCACCTATCGCATTGCCGGTATTCTCCGGTGCTGAATGGGATATTTTAAGAAGGGGAAAAACCACTAAGGTATAATCCCCTTCGAATTCTTTTCTTGTAACGCCTACCTGCAGCTGCGCCGCATCGACGTCAGCTCCGTAAAGAGCCTTGATAGCCTCGGCGGCCTTTGTCTGAATAAATACTTCCGGTGTCATTCTTACTCCTCTATTATCCAAGATAACCTTTAAGCAGCTTGCTTCTGTTCGGGCTCTTGAGCCTGCGGATCGCCTTCTCCTTGATCTGACGTACCCTCTCACGTGTAAGTCCGAAACGCTCGCCGATCTCTTCGAGAGTCATTTCCTGGCAACCGATGCCGAAGAAAGACTTGATGATCTCGCGCTCACGGCTTGAAAGAGTGAGAAGCGCCCTTTCGATCTCGGTATTGAGTGACTCGTTCACGAGTACCCTGTCCGCACTTGGAGAATCGTCGTTAGGAAGCACGTCAAGAAGGCTATTGTCCTCGCCTTCCACGAACGGCGCATCCACGGAGACATGCCTGCCGGATACCCTCAGGGTATCGGAGATCTTGTCCTTAGGGACATCGATCATCTCCGAGAGCTCCTCGCTCGACGGCTGACGTTCATTCTCCTGCTCGAATTTCGAGAGTGCCTTGTTTATCTTGTTAAGGGAGCCCACCTGGTTGAGCGGGAGCCTTACGATTCTTGACTGCTCTGCAAGAGCCTGGAGAATAGACTGACGGATCCACCATACCGCATATGATATGAATTTGAATCCTCGTGTCTCGTCGAATTTCTCAGCGGCCTTGATAAGTCCCAGGTTGCCTTCATTGATAAGGTCCGGGAGGCTCAGGCCCTGGTTCTGGTACTGTTTCGCAACAGATACCACGAATCTTAGGTTTGCCCTGGTAAGTTTTTCGAGAGCGACCTGGTCTCCTTTGCGGATCCTCTGTGCGAGCTCTACCTCCTCCTCCGGAGATACCAGCTCTTCCCTTCCGATTTCCTGGAGATACTTGTCCAGGGATGCACTCTCGCGGTTTGTGATCGATTTGGTGATCTTTAGCTGTCTCATCTAAAATCTTTAAGCATTAGTCTTTGCCGAAGCCGAAGTAGGATTCTCGTCCCGATGCCGTGACACCCTGGATGAAGATGGATCTCTTCGCCTTTTTGGCAATATTTATAACATCCTCAGGTTTGCTTACAGGTTCGTCGTTTACATACAGGATGATGAAGCCTTCGCTACCTCCTGCATTCAGTACCTTTCCTGCGCCAAGAGATACGATTTCCACTCCATTCTTCAATCCGAGAGCTTCCAGATGTTCCTTTTCAGGAGTCTTGAGTCTGGCACCGTAGAATGCTACGGAACCATCATCTGCGACTGTTCCGGTCTGCTCGGCTGAAGCCTGGAATGTAACTTCAAAATCTTGTTTCTTGCCATCACGGACGACTGTGATCACAGCCTTGTCACCTGGATGGAAACTACCGACTTTCGCCTGCACTTCAGCAGGGCTTTTGACAGCGGCGGAATTGATTGAGACGATGATATCGCCCTTCTTCAGACCGGCCTTGTCAGCGGCACTGCCCTTTGAAACCTCGTTAATATATACGCCTGAAAGTGAAGAAAGTTTCAAATCTTTTGCAATTTCTTCTGTTATAGGTGACATAGTGATTCCGAGCACAGCCCTGCGGACGCTTCCGAAGTCGATGAGATCATCGACAATCGCCTTCACCATATTGGAAGGAATGGCGAATGAATAGCCCGAATATGCGCCGGTCTGGGAGACGATTGCGGTATTGATACCTACGAGTTCGCCGGCCTTGTTGACAAGGGCGCCGCCTGAGTTTCCTGGATTGACGGCAGCATCGGTCTGGATAAATGATTCAATCTTAAACTCTCTCTCGTTCTGCATTGAACGGCCCTTTGCGCTGACGATGCCGGCAGTGATGGTTCCCTTGAGCTGCTCGCCCAGAGGGCTGCCGATTGCGAGTACCCATTCGCCGAGACGGAGTCTGTCGGAATCGCCGAAGGCAACTGTAGGAAGCCCTTCAGCCTCGATTTTGATAAGGGCGACGTCGGTGACAGGGTCTGTCCCCACGACTGTAGCCTCGTATGATTTATTATTGTTAAGGGTAACTTCGACCTTGGTCGCATTTGCGACTACATGGTTATTGGTCACGATATAGCCGTCAGGTCTGATGATGACGCCCGAACCGCTGCCCTGCTGCTCCCTTGGAGAGTCGAAGCCGAAGAAATAGCGGAGGAACGGATCCATCTGAGAATAATCGCTCTTCACTGTAACCTTGACATAAACGACGGCATCCACTGCCGACTCGGCAGCATATGTCAGATCAGGGAATGTATCCTGTGCCAGATTGACAGTCCTGTAGAAGTTTCCGTCCTGGCCTACCATTACCGGCTCAGCCGATTTCGGAACACAAGCCTTGACAACTCCGAATGCCGTGACGACGGCGATTACTGCCGAGGTCAAGATAGTTTGAAATGCTTTACTCATGATATAATGATTTATAAAATTTTCCGGTCTCTATAAAGTCAAATAATATGCCAAAACATATGCGGACTTTTACGAATAATTTATTAACTTTGTCAGTTGATAGGGTGCAATGGAGCCCTACGCAAAAAGATTATAAAATTTGATTGAAATATGAAACTGGTAGTATCAAGTTCCGAACTTCTGAAAGCGATCCTTACTGTTCAGAAGGCTATTCCTGCAAAAACCACAGAGGCTATCCTCGAAGATTATCTCTTCGTCCTCAAAGGCAGTTCTCTCGAAATAACGGCCTCCGACAAAGAGATCACCCTCAAGACAGTGATCGAGGTTGAAAGCACCGAGCAGGAGGGCCGCATGGCTGTACCTGCAAGACAGATGACAGACCTTCTCAAGGAACTTCCCGACCAGCCTCTTACCATCAGCACGGTCAGCGAGAGCTCGTTCACCTGCGCATGGGCCAACGGCGAGTCCAGCCTTCCATACTTCAATCCGGACGACTATCCGCAGATCCAGACTGTCGGAGAGAATGCGACCCAGATCAAGATCTCGGCGGAGACCCTCGCCGACGGTATCGCCAATACCGTATATGCATCCTCAGACGAGGACAACAGGCCGGTGATGAACAGTATCTACTTCGACATCAAGCCTGACTGCACTACGATGGTTGCATCCGACCTCCAGAAGCTTATCTGCTACACAGCTGACGACGTCAACGCCCCTGCTGAGTCTTCGTTCATTCTGAACAAGAGACACGCCAACGTCCTCAAGGGTCTCCTCGGCAAGGAGAGCGGAGAAATCGACGTGAACTTCGACGAGAAGATCGCCGTATTCAGCTTCGGAAACATAACTATGATCAGCTGCCTCGTGGTCGGCAAGTATCCTGACTACCGCACGATCATCCCTAAGAACAACTCCAACATCCTCAGAATAAACAGGATGCAGCTACTCAATACCGTAAGGCGTATTGCCGTCTGCTCCCCTAAAGCCTCCAACCATATCCGTTTCGACCTGACTGCGGGATCGCTCGAGATTTCTGCCCAGGACCTCGGATTCGAGATTGCGGCACATGAAAAAGTCGCCTGCAACTACGAAGGCGAGGAACTGACGATCGGATTCAAGTCTACGCATATCGTCGAGATACTCTCCAACATAGGTTGCGAGGAGATTGTCATGAAATTCGCAGACAAGCGCCGCTCCGCCCTGATAATGCCTTCAGAAGACGAAGTCGGCACCTTCAGAGCATTCGGTATCGTAATGCCAATAATGGTAAGATAATTTAAAGCTTATGGAACTTTCCCTTGAAAGACCTCTGCTCTTCTTCGACATCGAGAGCACAGGCCTTAACATAGCCAGCGATGGAATTGCAGAACTTTCGTTCGTGAAGATATTCCCGGGCGGAGAGCAGCGTATCAAGACCTGGCGTCTCAAGCCGTGGGATTACGAGAACAAGTGTCAGAAAGCGATGAATCCGAGCGCAAGCAAGGTCAACGGGATTGTTGACGAAGACCTCAAGGACTGCCCTACCTTTGCAGAAGCCGCCGACGAGATCGTCTCATGGCTCGAAGACTGCGACCTCGCAGGATTCAACTCTGCCAAGTTCGACCTTCCGATGCTCGCTGAAGAGATTGAAAGAGTAAGAAAATACTGCGGCAAGGATTTCGACATCAACCTTCATGGAAAGGAAATGGTCGATGTCCAGACGATCTACCACCTCATGGAGCCGCGCAACCTCAAGGCAGCCTACCGTTTCTACTGCGGAGGCGAGGACTTCGAGAACGCCCACTCCGCAGAAGCCGACACTCTTGCCACATACGCCGTGCTCAAGGGAGAGCTCGACAGATATCCTGAGGAGCTCAAGAACAACGTCAAGTTCCTTGCTAATTTCGGCGGCAAGCCGAAGAACGTGGACTACGCCGGCCGTCTCTACTATGGAGAGAACGACGAGCCTACGATAAGCTTCGGAAAGCATAAAGGCCGCACAGCAAGGGAAGTATGGGCCACGGAGCCGTCATATTTCGCGTGGATCATGAACGGAGACTTCACTCTGGACACCAAGCGCCAGTTCGACGACCTCCGCCGCAAATTCCAGGAAGAAGCCCGCAACAAGAAGCGCGAGCCTCTCCAGGGAAAGGCTTTTGACGACGCCGCAGACCTGCTGCTCAAGCATTTCGGAGGCAAATAATGAATATCGCCCTAAAGACATATTCCGGCGCGATCGTAGTCAGGCCTGACACTACTTGGGAAAGGGACAACGAAGACCTTTTCCTCCCAGATTTCGTGACAGGACTGGAATTCACCCCCGTACTAGCAATCCAGGTTACGAGGCCAGGCCGCAGCATCTCCGCCAAATTCGCCGGCAGATACTACGGCAACACAGGATATGGCGTACTGCTTTATCCGAAAGACCTGCTGAAAGGAGAGGAAGGCTTCGCCGAGGCATCATGCATGGACCATACGTCATTCATCACGATGCCTGACGCCGACCGCCGCAGCGAAGCGTTCGTACTGGAATGCAACGGACAGAAGGTTTTCGAAGGAGATGGTTCTGCGATTGACGTCGACGCGCTGATAGCCGAGATCACAAAGAGGATATACATCCGTACGGGCGACATAGTGGCCATAGAGCTTGCCCCGAGGAAAGCCCTGCCGCACGGCAACCTCCGCATCACCGGAGCGTCAGTCGACTTTAACGTAATAATGGAATAGCGTATCTCGTCCGTTGAATATAGACACCAGGTCTTCCAGTATCATGGACGGATGCACGCAGCCTGATTCCCAGAAATCATTACCGCCCGCGGGAGTTTCCCTGCGGGTGTTGTTGTATATGCGGGTTATGCCGAACTTGGAGAATACGGGATTGACGCCCTCCAGGTCGGCCTTTGTCTTGCACCAGCCCGGATTCAGCCAGTAATCAGCCTGACCGGCAAGAACATAGGCTTCTTCTATTGAAATGACTCTTGAGGAGGACTCCCCTTCCTTAGCGCCCAGAACTTTTCCGCCGGCGTCATGCACCAGGCGGCTCATGTAATTGTCGCCTCCCGGGATGAACCACTGGTCTCCGTATGGGATGTTCATAAGGACTCCGGCATCGCCTTCGGTGACCAGGGAATTGTAAGCCTCCGATTCGGCGGCAAAATACTCGCACGCCTGCTCATATCTGCCCGTCAGCGCTCCGAAAAGCTTGACATACTCGGCCCTGGCGAGAGGATGGTCCTCCAGATGCTCATAAAGCACGAGTACAGGCACGCCCAAAGACTTCAGCTTGGAGATATACTGAGGCTCGACGGACGAGACAGTATAGGTCACGAAAAGGTCCGGCTGCATCGAAACTACTCTCTCATAGTCCAGAGCAGAATCATAGCCCACGTCATAAACAGGTCTTTCCCCTTCTTTCAGATTTCCAAAATACCGCCGAAGTACTGTAGTATCGGAAACATACCCGATTCCGGAAACGCCTCCTACGCAATCGGCCGCACCGGCTGCAGACAGATATGCAATATATGAAGTCGACATGCAGATGATATTCGATAAAGGTTTATCAATCAGCAAAGTATCGCAACTTTCGTCATAAGGGGAGACAGTGACGACACCGCCATCAATCACCTCAAAATAATTGGCATAGTCCATCTTCCCGGACATTCCGGTCCCCTGTTTCGGGCCACGGCATCCGGCAACGGCGACAATAGCCGCAACTATCAATGCAAATCGTCTCATACCGCAAATATACTACAGAAAAAACATCTAATCCGGAATAATCAGTTATTTTTGTAAAAAAAATAAGGCGACCGGAAACCAGTCACCTTATGAGAGCCGCGAACGGGACTCGAACCCGCGACCTGCTCATTACGAATGAGCTGCTCTACCAACTGAGCTAAAGCGGCAAAATCGCATCTTCGCGAAATGGAATGCAAATATATGAAAATTTTTGGATAGTACAATATGACTTCTGACATAATCATAATAGGAGCCGGAGCATCCGGACTGCTAGCAGGAATTGCGGCAGCCCGTAGCGGAGCTTCTGTGACAATCATCGAGAAAATGCCCCGTCCGGCCCGTAAGATGATGATTACAGGCAAAGGACGCTGCAATTTCAGCAATGTCAAGCCATGGAACGAGTTTTCGCAGCATATACGCTCGAAATCCAATTTCCTGCGCCCTGCATTCTACACTCTCCCGCCGGAAAGCGTGATCTCCATGCTGGAAGAAGCCGGACTTGAGACAGTCGTCGAACGCGGGGACAGAGCCTTCCCGGCTTCTCACAGGGCATCGGATGTCATCGACACCCTCGCCAATCTGGCAAGAAACGCCGGCGCCAGAATCGAGACAGGCTGCGCCATCGAGTCAGTCAAAGCCACGGACGACGGCTTCGCCCTCGAGGGCTACTGCCGGAAATATTCATGCAGAAAGCTCATAATCGCGACTGGAGGACTCTCCTATCCCGGCACCGGTTCGACCGGCGACGGCTATGTCTGGGCTCATGATCTCGGACACAAGATTCTCCCATGCTTCCCGTCCCTGACGGCGATCGTGCCGAAGGGCTATAAGCTCGAGCCCGAGAAACCTGCGATGAAGGGCCATATCGACCGCGCGACGCCTCTGGCGGAGCTCGGGAAGGCTCTCTGCGGCATTCAGCTCAAGAACGTCGGCATGACCCTGTACATCGGCGACGACGAGGTCCAGGACGAATTCGGGGATCTCGATTTCACTGACGGCGGTATCGAAGGACCGATAGGGTTCCAGATCAGCCGTAACTGTGTCAAGGCGATCGCCAACGGCTCGAAGGCCAGGATTGTGATAGACCTGAAGCCGGGCGTCTCGGAGGAGGAAGTCCGCTCGAGAGTCCGCAGCATCTGGAATGACGTCCAGAAAGATCCTCGAAGCCGGAATATCAGCGTCAAAGGGGCTCTGCGCGTGATTCTGGGGAAACTGATGCCTATGGACATGATCCAGGGCTTCATGATGTCGAATCCGTCGATTCTCAACGGCCGCAAGGGCAATGAAAGGATAGATATGGACGCTCTCGCCGTATCACTGAAACGATGGACGATGCAGATAGAGGGCTTTGTAGGATATGAGCGCAGTGTAGTGACGGCAGGCGGAGTAAGCACTGACGAAGTCCTTCCGAAGACGATGGAATCAAGAATATGCCCCGGGCTCTATCTCTGCGGGGAGTTGCTTGACGTGGATTGCGATACGGGAGGATACAATCTCCAGTGCGCGTTCAGCACCGGATTCCTTGCCGGAGAATCTGCGGCAAAGAGCCTGACTGCTTGCAAGTTGGCATAAAATTTCTTATATTGTCTGCACATAATTAAAAAACACATGCTATGAACCGTTTTCTTCAGCGCCTTAGCGACATTACAAAAATCCACCATCGCGCAGCATTCATAGATGTTGCTGACAGGATTTCCCCGAAAAAGTCGGAGTTTCTCGAGCTTGCAGCCAAGCGTTATTCATGCAGGTCTTTCAGGCCGGCTCCTGTCGAGCAAAAGATGATAGACAGTATCCTGGAAGCAGGACGCCTTGCTCCTACTGCCGTAAACAGACAGCCGGTCCATGTCTGGGCCATTGTTGACGAAGAAATGAGATCCAGGCTCACGGAAGCCACGAAATACACCTTCGGAGCCCCGGTGGTATTCATAATCGGAGCCGACAAGAAATCGGCCTGGGTAAGAAAAAATGACGGAAAGAACTCCGCGGAGATTGATGCGTCTATCGTATGTACCCATATGATGCTCGAGGTGGCCGATCTCGGACTGGGCTCTACCTGGGTAGGTTCGTTCGACGAAGAAATCGTCAAGAAGATACTGCCTCAGACAGCGGATTACGAGGTCCTGGCCCTTCTCCCTGTCGGACATCCGGCTGACGGAGCGTCTGCGAACCATGACATAAGGATTGAAATGGAGAAGTTTGCAACCATTATTTAGGTTGTTTCGCTCTTTTTGAGTACCTTTGCACCTGTTCAATGGGGATGTTTTGGTTTTGACAGCATTGACTTTGGACAGTAAGCACGCCGGGCGCTGTGGGCCTGCCCGTAAATCTCGACTCTCAAAAATTCAGTTGGCAACAACAACTATGCACTCGCTGCCTAATTGACCAAGTCATTTAGCTTAATCCGCGTCGCCAAGGCTGCGACGCCGACGAGTATCCCTCGGACTTTAGGCCGGTTATGTTCCGATCCAGGGGTATCATCCAAACCGGATGCACATGGGGACTCCTTTAAACCATGCCAAGACTTAGAGGATAAGCTGCGGTTAGCCCGTCTTCCGGCAGGCCGCTGACGAAAACCAAAGGAAGAATAAACGTGTAGAAAGCTATCTGATACGGTGTTTGGACGGCGGTTCGAGTCCGCCCATCTCCACGCAAGGTTTTATACTCGGCTACATCTTTTCGAATTTGTAGCCGAGTTTTTTCAGTCTTACGGCGGCGCCGACAAGGAACATCACGTCGATTGAGGCCAGAACGGCCTTATATGCCAGAATGCTCTGCGCTTCGATATTATCGTGGCGCAAGAATGTATAGGCCTGAGTGGCGAGATCGCGAAGTACTTCAGCCTCGGCATTCCCCTCCTCCGAGCCGACTTTATAGCCAAGGAACTTTTCTGTAATATGCTCGTCGAGATAGTCGAAACCGCGGGCTCCTCTGAAGAAGCCGTATTTCTCGCCGGAGAATGAAGTCCAGTCTGAGTCCCAGCACTGGGCGACGGCCTCTCCAAGATAGGCGGCCCATGCCAGCACTACTTCAGGATAGCCGTTGAATTCAGGAATTGCATCGCCATAGTAATCAGGAGCGATCTCCGTCCATTTGCCCTCTATATCCGGTGTCTGGAGGAGCGTATCGCCAAGATAGCCTTTCTCCTTGCAGATTGACAGCAGGTGCTTTGTAAGCCTCTCTTTGAAGCCCTGGATCACTTCTTTTTCATTCTCGGTCATATACGAAAAAAGGTCAACCATTAGGGCTGACCTTCGAGTGGGAGCAGAGGGAGTCGAACCCCCGACCCTCTGCTTGTAAGGCAGACGCTCTGAACCAACTGAGCTATGCTCCCAAGCTTATTGCAAACCCGCTGTTTTCAAACGGGATTGCAAAGATAGCTATTTAAATTAATTCAGCAAGGGTTTTGCCGAAAAATTTTCAGAATTAAAGATTGAAGGCCACACCCACGAAGAACTGGTTCACCTTGAGATGGATTACATCGTCCGTTGTCTGATCCATCAGCCCCCATTCATATCCCAGCCTGATTTCCAGCATGGAAACGGCAATACCACAGCCGAATCCGACCTTGACATCCATACGATTCAGACATCCATAAGGGAAAGCCTCGTCATACATACTCCAGGAAAGGTTCTTTTCTTTCATCCTGGCCGAAATGCCATACTGGGCCCTTGCACCGCCGAAGAAGAAGAAATCGCCCTCTTCTGTAACAGGAGTCTTATACTTGAGTCTTAGAGGGACGTTGATGGTATGAATCTCCTCGGATGCAGTCTTTTTCTCCAGACCTACATATCCATACAGAGCACCTGTTTCAAGATACATCTTGGAATTCGCGCCAAGCCTGAGATCGCCAAGGATTCCGATATAGGCTCCATAATCGCTTTCCAGCTTTTCAGTCAAGTTAAAGGATGATAAATAGTTATCGGAGGAAATACCACCTATGGCGAGTCTCGCCTGTGAAAAAGAATTGATTGAAATCAGCAGTCCAGCAATAAATGCTGCACATAATTTAAGATTAAGTTTCATAATAAGTTTAATTTGTCCGGTAAAGGTAAGTAAATAATCAGAAACAAAAAACGGACGCATATTCATTTATGCGTCCGCTAAAGCATTTTGGATATTTTCAACAATACTAGAAGAAATAAGCAAGACCTAACTGAAGTTCAGACTCAAAAAATTTATCCCCATCCTTCCCCTGATTAAGAAGTCCTGACTGAAGAGCTACATTCAGCTCAAGATCCTTATAGAAAAAGCCTGCGCCAAGGTACAATTTGGTATCAAATCTTTTTCTTCCGTCGAAATAATCACTCGAGCCACTCATTTTTACTCCCACTACGTTCACATCTCCTTTTATACGACCACCTACTCCATAAGTAAACTGAGGTCCGGCGGCGAAATGGATTCCAAAGGCATCGGAAAGAAGCAACTTATACTTGGCAAGTAACGGGGCGCTCAGATAATGGGCGGTAACACTTCCTTTCTCGGACAACACTGTTTCGCCATTGAAATTAACGCTATTGCTGTTGTAATTCAAGAGATTGTGATACTTGAGACCCGTCTCAAGAAATAATCCGTCTAACGTTACAGGCATATCATACAATACCCCTGCATAAAAGCCGGATTCCGGAGAAGAGTCAGGAAGAAGAGTGAATTTTTCAGAACTGTAAAGCCTGTTGACTCCTGCAACTACACCCACTTTCTGGGCTGAAGCAGAGATAAGAGAAAGAAGAACAAAAGCAGTTGCAACAGATAGTTTCAATAAATACTGTTTCATAGCTAAATTAAATGTTTTTAAAATGTAAAATATAGTAGTTAACCTAATCTGAATAAAATAGATTAAATTTCATATCAATACTCCCGTAAACAGCTGGTGCGTTAAAAAACTAGAGCAAAGGTAACAAAAATAATGCTAATCCAAGCCCTCGAAGCCTATTTTTTCACGAAAGCATCCATTACGGGACCGGGCTTGCCGGATGCATCGAAAGCGCCCATATGGTATGCTCCCCAGCCTAATTCATTGTATATGGCCGGTTTCCATACTCCATCGACTTCCGGCTCCCAATAGAAGACTCCGGAGCAGCAGTCGAGAGCTCTTGCCGAAGCCATGAAATCAGAAATACATTCGACTGCGCTTTCCCCCATCGCCGGGATGACGCCGACCTCACAGACGATCACATCGCGGCCGTATGTCTCCGAAAGAAGTCTTATCTTATTGATGGAAAGCTGGTTGACCTGCCGCCATGACAGTCCGGGATAAGTCATCGGATAATGAGACAGTCCGATGATATCAACCTTTCCTCCGGCATCCAGAAACTTCTCGAACCACCAGGAGTCATACCACCATGGATCGGTACGTCCCTCCCCTGTCCAGTAGCTGTCTATATGCACAATTACCGAGGCCTCCGGATAGACAGACTTGACCGCATCATAACCGGCATTGCTGAGTCGGGCGTAATTACTCCAGCCTCCGGGAATATCCGAGGAATCGTTCCAGAGTCTGCCCGTATCCCAAAGCATGCCGTTGCGGGTCTCATTGCCGACCTGCACCCACCGGACAGATATTCCGGCTTTCCTGAGTGCCGAAAGCACATCCTTCGTATGGGACGCGACCTTTCCGGCCATCTCTTCCAGCGACAGTCCTTTCCAAGCAGTAGGAACATCCTGCCTCTGGGGATCGGCAAAGAAATCGCTGTAATGAAAATCGACCATAAGGTCCATGCCTGCGGCGGAGACTCTTTTTGCTACAGAAAGGACGTCATCCTTCCCGCACCATCCTCCGACAGGGTCCACGAACACCCGGAGACGCACGGCATCAATCCCCATATCATCCAGGATATCAACAAGATCGCCTTCCTTACCAGAATAATGACGGAAAGTCCGCCCATCGGACTCCATCTCGGAAGCCCAGCTGATATCCGCTCCCAGCACGAAAGCGGATCCGTCCCCGATTCTGTCGTTTTCCCCGGTGGATTTGCCCTTGCACGCAACGACCGCGGCAAGACAGAGCAATAACAATGGAATTCTGGTCATAGTCTTATATTTTTAATCATGCCTCCTATAAATGGCACAAGGAGAAACCTCACGGCTCCTCCTTGTCATAATAACCACTAACTGATAACTAACCAATATGAAACAACGCGAATGCGTTCTATCTATTGCACTGCAAAGTTGAGAATATTTTTTTACCCATGCAAGTTTTTCCGGGAAAAATTTGATTTTTTCAGTAAAAACGTTTAATTATCGGGTGAACGCCCCAAATTCTATATCTTTTTTTAATTCAGTAATAGCACGTTCCGCGCTTCCAAACTCCTTCAAAAGAGTCACGAAACGGCTTCCGATTATACCTCCGGAAGAATACTCGCAGGCAGCCCTGAAAGTCGCTTCATTGCTGATACCGAAACCGACCATCCGGCAGTTTTTCAGATGCATCGCCTCGATCTTCCGGAAATACTCCAGCTTGGCTTCATTGAAGTCCTTCTGGGCACCTGTAGTCGCAGCAGAAGAAACCATATAGATGAAGCCGTCTGTATACTTGTCGATAAGACGGATCCTCTCCTCGGACGTCTCTGGAGTGATCAGCATTATCATCCTTATCCCATACTCGTCAGCCACTGGCTTATACTGCTCCAGATAATCCCTGAAAGGCAGATCTGGGATTATGACCCCGTCTATCCCGCACTCCCTGCAAGAAGCGCAGAAATTGCGGAATCCATACTTGTAGATCGGATTGAGATAGCCCATCAGAATCAGAGGAATGGAGACGTCCCTGCGGATATCCTTCAGCTGGCTGAAAAGAAGCCGGAGATTCATACCGTTACGGAGCGCATCTGTCGCCGCATCCTGGATCACCGGGCCGTCAGCCATGGGATCGCTGAAAGGGATACCTATCTCGACCATGCTCACCCCTTCCCTCTCCAGGGTGCGGATGACATCGGCAGTTCCGTCAAGCGTCGGAGTACCGGCGCAGAAATAAATTGAAAGAAGACCCTCAGGCCTGTCTGCAAAAAGTTCGTCTATTCTGTTCATATTTCATTCAGGAAATTTTCAATTAATCTTACATTCTTTACTCCGGGCGCCGATTCGAACCTGCTGTTAAGGTCGAATCCCGCCAGCATAGGATGGTCCACGGCTGAAAGAGAAGCGGCAGAATCCGGTCCGATACCCCCGCTGAGCAGGAATCTCGTACTGCCCTTGTAATTCTCCAGAAGCGACCAGTCAAAACTGCGACCGGACCCGCCATAAGCCTCGGAACGTGTATCGAAAAGGAAATAGCGGCATGTGCCTTCATACTGCGAGACTCTCCCGAAATCGGCCGCAGACACTATTCCGAAGGCCTTGATCACACCTACTCCACGTTTCGAGAGTCTTGCACAGAAATCCGGGCTCTCGGCGCCGTGGAGCTGGACCATGTCGAGTCCATACTTGACCACACATCTGAGGACGGCCTCTTCGCCGGCATTCACGAAGACCCCGACTCTCTCCGCAGTATCCGGAAGATAATCAGGTTCTTTGGACACGAATCTCGGAGACGCAGGATAGAAAACCATACCTATCATATCGACGCCGAGCTTTTCCACGGCACGGATATTCCGCCCCGAAGTCATCCCGCAGACCTTTATGAGCTTTCCATTTTTCATAAGCATGCAATGAATTCAGCCAACGCTTCGGCCGGCTTGTCCGACTTCATGAAATTCTCGCCCATCAGGAAGCCCCTGAATCCGGCGTCCCGCAACTCCCGGACAGTCGAAGGATCTGAAATACCGCTCTCCGAAACCAGCATCGGCATACGGGAGCAACGTCCCGCAGCCGCTTTCAACGCCTCTGCCAGACGGAACGAATTACGGACGTCTGTCACGAAAGTGCCCAGATTACGGTTATTGATCCCGACCATGTCCACATCCTCTCCGACATAAGCCAGTTCCTCCTCCGAATGGATCTCCAGAAGCACTTCCAATCCCAGTTCATGAGCCTTGCGGACAAGGCCGGAGCATTCCTCACGGCCAAGGCATGCGGCTATCAGAAGCACGGCATCGGCTCCGTACAGCCTGGCCTGAAGAAGCTGATACTCACTGATTATGAAATCCTTACGGAGAATCGGGACATCTATCTCATTCCGGACCTGACGGATATACTCCAGTTCTCCGCCGAAGTACTTCCGGTCAGTCAGTATCGAGATTGCTGATGCTCCGGCGGCAGAATAGCCGGGAATCACATCCAATGGAGCCGCGTCTTCATGGATCCAGCCCCTGGAAGGCGACTTGCGCTTGAACTCGGCGATTATCCCGCTTCCGGACGAGGCCAGGGCTCGGCTCATGCTGCGACAGGAACATGGAGCCGCGAGAGCCAGCTCACGCAACTGCTCGACCGGCATCTCCTTCATCCGGGATGCGATTTCGAGACGCTTGTCGGCAATGATATCTGAGAGAATATCTTTCATCGGTTGATTTCAACGAATTTCCTGAAACATTTGAGGGCCTTCCCGCTTTCGAGAGACTCCCGGGCTATGGAGATACACTCCTCGATCCTCTTCTGAGGCTCCATGACCTTGATGGCGACCGCAGAATTGGCGATGACTGCCTGAGTCTGGGCCAGAGTGGCCTTGTTCTCGAGGACATTGTCGAATATCTTTGCAGCCTTCTCCGGCGTATCACCTCCATAGAGAGACTCCTGGGACACAGTCTTGAAGCCAAGATCCTCCGGACGGTAGAGATGCTCATAGTCAGTCGTGGCGATCTTGAATCCGGATGTGAGGGAAATCTCGTCATATCCGTCGAGGCTTGTCACCACGGCATAGCGGATTCCGAGGCGGTTGAGAGTGTTGACATAAAGCCTCATCTGCTCAAGATTGGCGACTCCAAGCAGCTGGTAAGACGGCTGGCAAGGGTTGATCACCGGGCCGAGAAGGTTGAATACAGTCGGGAACTGCACGGCCTTGCGCACGGGCCCGACGAATTTCATCGCCTTGGCGAAAAGCTGGGCATGGAGATAGACCATATTGCACTCCTCGATGCTGCGGAGAAGACTGTCCCTGTCGCTTTTGAATACTACCCCGTGCTGTTGCATCACCGTGCTGGCCCCACTGACTGAAGTAGCGGCGTAGTTGCCGTGCTTTGCGACCTTGTAGCCCGCTCCGGCTACAACAAAACATGAGCAGGTGGAGATATTGAAAGTATTCTTGCCGTCGCCGCCTGTCCCGACTATGTCTATAGGCTTATACGGAGCGAGGTCCACAGGGACTCTCGTTTCCATAAGCGCCTGGCGGAAACCTATGAGCTCGTCGATTGTCACTCCCCTGAACTGGAGCATGGCAAGCAGGGATGCAATCTGCTCTGAAGGGTATTTTTCCTCTGTGATATCGAGCAGAATCTGGCGGGTTTCATCCGCTGAAAGTTCTCCGTGACGGAGCAACTTGTTCAAATATGTTTTCATTGAATTAATGTCTTAACCAGTTACGTAATATTTCTCTTCCGTTCGGAGTAAGTACGGACTCCGGGTGGAACTGCACCCCCTGCACATCGAATTCGCGATGCCTAAGGCCCATGATATAGTTCTCTTCGCTGATAGCCGTGATCTCCAGGCAGTCCGGGAATCCTTCCCTGTCCACCACCCAGGAGTGGTACCTTCCTACTGGTATCCATTCCGGAAGACCTTTGAAGAGATAGTTTCCCTTAGGATTGAGAAATTTCACAGGTTTCTGGACTCCGTGGAAAACCTTGCTGAGGTTGGTCAGCTTGGCTCCGAAGAACTCTCCGATCGCCTGCTCGCCGAGGCAGACTCCGAGAATCGGTTTCCTGGAGGCATATTCCTTTATGACATCCAGCAGAAGCCCCGATTCGGAAGGTATGCCAGGACCCGGAGAAAGCAGGATCTTGTCGAACGGCTCAAGCTGGCCGAGGGTGAACTGATCGTTTCTGAATACCGTAACCTTGGCTCCCAGCTCTTTTACGAGATGTGCAAGGTTGTAGGTAAACGAGTCGTAATTATCTATAAGAGCGATATTCTTTTTCATGGCCTGTCTATTTTTCTTCGGCACGGATAATAGCCTTGCGGAGGGCGCCGAGCTTATTGTTCACCTCCTGAAGTTCGTCTTCTTCCTTGCTGAGGGCGGTGATTCCGCCTCCGGCCTGGAACCAGAGTTTTCCGTTACGGCTTACGAATGTCCTGATTGTGATCGCCTGGTTGACGGAGCCGTCGACCCCTATGAATCCGACACATCCTCCGTAGGCACCCCTGTTGTGAGGCTCAAGTTCGCTGATTATCTGCATCGCACGGACTTTAGGGGCGCCGGAGAGAGTTCCGGCAGGGAAAGTATCGATGAATGTCTTGATCGGATCTGCTCCTTTGTCAAGTTCTCCGCTTACACGGCTGACAAGATGGATGACATGGCTGTAGTACTGGAGCTGCTTGAAGAACTCTACCTTGACGTCGTGGCAGTTGCGGCTGAGATCGTTTCTCGCAAGATCCACAAGCATTACATGCTCGGCATTCTCTTTCGGATCATATTTCAGCTTTGAAGCATTCTCGGCATCTGTCTTCTCATCTCCCGTCCTGCGGGCGGTACCGGCAATCGGATCTATATATGCGCGGCCGTTTTCTATCCGGCAGTGGGTCTCAGGGGACGAACCGAATATCCTGAAGCCTCCGAAGTCGAAATAGAACAGATATGGAGACGGATTGATGCTGCGGAGAGCCCTGTAGAGCTTGAAGTCATCTCCGCTGAACTTCTGCTCGAAACGGCGTGAGATTACAACCTGGAAGGTATCGCCTCTGAGACAATGCGCAATGCAGTCCGAGATATTCGCCTTATGCTGCTCGTCCGTAAGAGGCGAAGTTACATCTCCTTCAGCCTTGAAATCATATACCCTGAACACAGGTTTCTCCACGGCGCTTTCAAGCTGGTCCAGAGTCTCTTTCTCGTCCCCGGAAAGCATCTCGACAAGCATCATCTCGCTCTTGAATCCCCTGAAGACGATGAGATACTTATACATGATATAAAGCATGTCAGGGGCATCGTTGGCATCCTCAGTGCTGTCCTTTACCGGAATGTTCTCGAAATAGCGGACCGCGTTGAAAGATGTATATCCGAAGAAACCGCAATAGGAAGCACCGTCTCCGGTGACAGAGAAATGCTTGAGATAATCACTGAGAGCAACTCCTACTGTATAATCGGAATTGATTTCACGGGTCTCGACACTGCCGTCAGGATAGTAGCATTCTGCGACTCCGTGATTGACGCTGAACTTTGCGACCGGACAGAGTCCTATGAAGGAACGGCTGTTTTCGCCGCCATGATAGTCGGAACTCTCCATAAGAGCGCTCTGCGCATACATGTCGCGGACTCTGAGATAAGTTCCTACCGGAGTAGCGATGTCGCCGAGAACCGTACGGCTGGCTGTTGTGAATCTGTACTTTTTCATATCTGTATATCTTTATTTTTTCGAACAATAATCGAGATAGGTCTGAAGATCCTTGTCTCCCCTTCCGGACAGCGTCAGGACGACGACTTCCCCTTTCTCGAACTTTATCTTGGGCAACACTCCGAGAGCATGGGCGCTCTCGATAGCGGGGATGATTCCTTCAGTCCTGGTCAGGGAGACTCCGGCCTCCAGAGCCTCGTCATCGTTGACCGGGATGACCTCGGCCCTGTGGCATTTCGCCAGATTGGCATGCATAGGCCCGATGCCGGGATAGTCAAGACCTGCTGAGACCGAGTATGGCTCTTCGATCTGGCCATCCTCGCTCTGGATGACATATGTCTTGGCCCCATGTATGATCCCGACCTTTCCGAGGGCGATCGTGGCGGCGGTCTTGCCGGTCTCGACGCCCAGTCCGCCGGCTTCTGCCAAGACTATGCGGACCCTTTCGTCGTCGATGTAATGGTATATCGTCCCGGCGGCATTGCTGCCTCCTCCGATGCAGGCGATAAGGCGGTCAGGATAGTCCCTGCCCTCTTTTTCGAGAAGCTGGGCCTTTATCTCTTCGCTGATTACAGACTGAAGGCGGGCGACCATGTCCGGGTATGGATGAGGGCCGACGGTTGAGCCGATTATATAGAAAGTCTCGGCAGGATGGCAGCACCAGTCGCGGATAGCTTCGTTGGTCGCATCCTTGAGGGTCTTGTTGCCGGAAGTCACGGGCACTACCGTCGCCCCGAGCATCTTCATCTTCTCTACGTTGACATGCTGTCTCCTGACATCGGTCTCGCCCATATAGACGACGCAGTCCATGCCCATCAGGGCGCATACGGTCGCGGTTGCGACTCCATGCTGGCCAGCGCCTGTCTCGGCGATGATCCTGTGCTTTCCCATATGGCGGGCAACCAGGATCTGACCGATAGTGTTGTTGATCTTATGGGCTCCGGTGTGATTGAGATCCTCTCTCTTGAGATAGAGGCGGATACCGTACTTCTGCGAGAGTTTCTCCGAAAGATAGAGTGGCGACGGGCGGCCTACATAATCCCTTAGGAGGGCCATGTACTCCTTACGGAACTCAGGGCTCCCGATAACCTTCATGTAAGTGTCCTGGAGTTCCGTGACACAACCGTGGAGTATCTCCGGGATATATGCGCCCCCGAATTCTCCGAAATAACCTTCATTGTCTGCAAGATATGTCATAATGTCTTATTGTTAAGTCTGTGCACAAAAAAAAGCCCTGTCGCAGTGCGGCAGGGCTCGGGTTTTTCTATCTATATATCTCTATACTATACGAGCGATGGCCTCTTACGACTTGTTGAAGTTGTAAAAGCGCCACCACCAATATGAGTTGCTATATATCATCTTTCGTATTTTCCGGATGCTAATATAGACGAATCCGCGGATATATCAAAGTTTTTATCAAAAAAACATCGTAAAATTCGCGTCAAAATATGGCAATTTCACCCCAGAATCCGCAGTTTCGCCACAAAACAGCAATGTTTCACGACAAACAGCCGCGTATATTTTCAAGAATGGGACAAGAAACTTAACTTTGAATCAAGAATTTAAAGACATAATGATCGAAAAGTTTATCAAGCAGACCGAGTTCTCCTCGATGGAGGACTTCAAGCAAAATCTGGAATTCACCGTTCCGGATCATTTCAATTTCGCATACGATGTGATCGACGCCTGGGCCGAGACGGATCCCGAAAGGCTCGCGATGATATGGGTGAGCGACAAGGATGAAGAAAGGAGATTTACCTTCGCCGACCTCAAGAGGGAAAGCGACAAGGTAGCCGGTTATTTTACTTCGATCGGAATAGGACGCGGAGACATGGTCATGACCATACTCAAACGCCGATACCAGTTCTGGACCACAGTCCTGGCCCTGCACAAGATAGGAGCTATAGTAGTCCCTGCGACCTTCCTGCTTACGACAAACGATATCGTCTACCGCTGCAAATCCGCCGAGATAAAGGCGATAGTATGCTGCGGAGACAAACCGATACTTGAAAAAGTGGCCGCAGCCGAGCCTAAATGCCCGTATCTCGAGCATATGATCAGCATCGGTCCGGAAGTTCCGGAAGGCTTCGAGGACTTCGAGGCCGGAGTCGCAGCAGCAACCCCATGGGAAAGAGGCAGCTTCCTCAACGAAAGCGAGGATCCTTTCCTCATGTACTTCACCTCAGGAACTTCCGACGAGCCTAAGATGGTCCTCCATGCCCATACATACGCAATCAGCCATCTTGTGACCGCCGCCTTCTGGCACAACCTCAAGGAAGACAGCCTGCATCTTACTTATTCGGATACCGGCTGGGGCAAGGCCGCCTGGGGAAAGCTCTACGGCCAATGGATCGTAGGCTGCGCCATCTTCGTATATGACCATGAGAAATTCGTTCCGGCCGAGATTCTGGGCCTGATCGGCAAATACAAAATAACGTCGTTCTGCGCTCCTCCAACCATCTACCGCTTCCTTATCAAGGAGCATTTCAACTGCTTCGACCTGAGTTCTCTCAAGTACTGCACTACGGCGGGAGAAGCCCTCAACCCCTCGGTATTCGAGGAATTCCACCGCAGGACCGGAATATGGATCCATGAGGCCTTCGGCCAGACCGAGACGACAATGACTCTGGGCACTTTCCCATGGGTCAAGCCGAGACCTGGTTCCATGGGCATCCCATCCCCTGCCTACGACATCGACATACTGCGCCCGGACGGCACCAGGGCAGACGTGGGTGAATCTGGCGTAATCGTGATCCGCACCGACAAGAAGAAGCCTCTGGGCCTTTTCCTCGGCTACTACAGGAACCCTAAGCTCACCCGCAAGGCATGGCATGACGGCATATATTATACCGGTGACGTCGCCTACAGGGACGAGGACGGTTACTTCTGGTTCGTGGGACGTAACGATGACCTGATCAAGACCTCCGGCTACCGTGTAAGCCCGTTCGAGGTGGAGAGCGCCCTGATGACCCATCCGGCAGTGCTGGAATGTGCCGTTACAGGTGTTCCGGACCCTGAAGAACTCCGAGGAATGGTCGTCAAGGCGACCGTAGTCGTTACCGGGGAATATCGCAAGAGTCTTGCGACTCCGGAAAGCAGGCTGGCGCTTATCAAGGATATTCAGGCCCATGCAAAACGCATGACCGCCCCTTACAAGTATCCGAGGATCATCGAGTTCGCCGATGAGCTTCCGAAGACCATCAGCGGCAAGATCCGCCACAACGAAATCCGCAATCAGGACGCCCGGAAGTAAGCTTCCGAAATTGATATTAAATACGTATCTTTGCTGACCCGTTTATATGAGAGATAGCAAGGATACGTTATTGTCTATGGTCCGCAATGGCGGACAACTGACCACAGGGCAGCAGATCAGGCTCACGATGCTGCTGAGTATTCCTGCAATCCTGGCACAGTTCTCATCCGTCATGATGCAGTATATCGACGCATCCATGGTCGGAAACCTCGGTGCCAATCCTTCAGCGTCTATCGGTCTTGTAGCCTCGAGCACATGGATATTCGGCGGTTTCGTAATGGGTGCCGCCTCCGGTTTCTCCGTCCAGATTGCCCATTTCTGCGGTTCCAAGGATTATTTCAGCGCACGTAACGTAATGCGCAAAGGTCTTGTGTCTCTGCTTCTTTTCGGCCTTCTGCTGGGATTTGCGGGGTATCTTATTAGCGGTCCCCTTCCCGTATGGCTTGGAGGAAGCGCCGAGATCAATGAGGACGCTTCCGGTTATTTTGCCATTTTCTCCGCCTTTCTGCCGATGATGGCTCTCAGCTGGACGGCCGGCGGTATGCTTCAGGCCAGCGGCAACATGAAGATTCCGAGCATCCTGAATATCATGATGTGCGTCCTGGACGTAATCTTCAACTATATCTTCATCTATGGTTTCGACATGGGCGTGCGCGGTGCCGCTCTGGGAACGGGAGTAGCCGAGACAATAACGGCCGGAGGGATGCTTTATTTCCTTCTCGCCAGGTCCGAGGAGCTTTCTGTCAGGGGCGAGCACGGGAACTATATCCCCGACGCCAAGACCTTGCGTAACGCATTCAGTATCAGCGGCCCTATGTGGCTCCAGAATATAGTGATGCGCGGGGCTTATGTCGTCGCCACCCTGATCGTCTCCCCGCTTGGGGCCATCTCGATAGCGGCCAATGCCTTCGCCATCACGGCCGAGAGCTTCTGCTATATGCCGGGCTATGGCATCGAGGAGGCTTCGACGACTCTGGTCGGCCAGAGTCTCGGGGCGAAGCGGCGGTTCCTGGCGAAGCAGTTCGCGCGGATGACTACCCTGCTCGCTGCCGGTATCATGACCATAATGGCCGTGGCGATGTTTGCGGGGGCTTCGGTGCTGATGGGGATTCTGAGCAAGGATCCGGAGGTAGTGGCCCTTGGAGCGAAAGTCCTCAGGATAGAGGCGTTTGCGGAGACTATGTATGCAGTGTCGATCGTGGCATATGGTGCCTGCGTAGGTGCGGGCAGCACCCTTGTGCCGACGATATTGAATTTCGTGAGCATGTGGGTGGTGCGTATCGGACTTGCTGCGATCCTGACGCCGAGGATGGGGCTTACTGGTTACTGGGTTGCGATGTGTATCGAGCTTAATGTGCGCGGCCTTCTCTTTGTCTGGTGGCTTCGCGGCGACAAATGGCTCCGTAACCGTTCCCTGACCGACTGACAGAAAGAAACATAATAACACAAATACTTTTAATGCAGATATGTATAATTTCGACAAAGTTGTAACACGTAGAGGCAGCGGATGCGTCAAGTGGGACGCCCAGCCGCCGGTTGAAGCAGACATGGACAACGTAATCCCGATGTGGGTGGCAGACATGGACTTCGAAGCCGCCCCGTTCATCCGTCAGGCAATCCAGCGCCGCGTCGACCACGGCGTCTTCGGCTACACCCACGTTCCCGAAAGCTTCTACAAAGCAACGATAGACTGGTTCCGTCGGCGCCACGGAGTGACATACTACCGCAACTGGTTCATCTACACCACCGGCGTAGTCCCGGCCATCTCGGCAGTAATCAAGGCCCTGACTCAGCCGGGAGATAAAGTAATCCTCCAGAGCCCCGTCTACAACTGCTTCTTCTCATCAATCCGCAACAACGGCTGCACCATACTCGACAACCCGCTTAAAGAGATCCCGGACGGAAGCGGTTTCACATATGGCATCGACTTCGAAGATTTCGAAAAGAAATGCTCCGACCCGGCCGCGAAAGTCTTCCTACTCTGCAACCCCCACAACCCTGCCGGAAGAGTCTGGGCCAAAGAAGAACTCCGACAGATCGGTGAAATCGCCAGAAGACATAGAGTCATCGTAATCAGCGACGAAATCCACTGCGAACTGGTGATGCCGGGATACCATTATACTCCATACGGAGCGGCCTCCGAAGAGAACCTGAAGAACAGCGTGATCTTCTGTTCCCCAAGCAAATCCTTCAACATCGCCGGGCTCCAGGTCGCAAACATAATAACGGCCGACCCCGACTGGCGCGCAAGGATCGACAGGGCTGTCAATATCAACGAAACCTGCGACGTCAACCCTATCGGCGTGGCAGCCCTCCAGGCCGCATACAGCGCTGAAGGAGATGCATGGCTCGACGAACTCAACGCCTATATCTATGGTAATTACCGTACTCTGAAGGAAATATTCGCCAAAGAGATTCCGTTCGCCAGGATAGTGAAACTGGAAGGCACATACCTGCCGTGGATAGACTGTCGCAGCCTGGGCCTCAAATCCGAAGAAATCGAGAACAGCCTGCTCCAGAATGAAAAAGTATGGGTAAACGCAGGAGCGATGTACGGACAGGACGGCTTCATCAGAATCAATCTCGCCACGCCGGCATCAATCTGCCGCGAAGGTCTGGAAAGAATAGCCGCCGGTCTGAAACGGCTTTCCAAGGCCTAGCCTATCACATACAGCCTCGACGGATACTGCCTCGGCAGAGCCGCCAGCTGGACCTTATCCGATACTCCCAACTCGTCCAGAGCCTTTTTCGAGGTCTCGTAGGCAAGAGTGGGAGTATTGTTGTTTTCACTGAGATGACAGAGGAATATGAATCGCAGCCCCTCATGCCAGAAACGCTTGATGGCGGCGGCGCACTCGTCATTGCTGAGATGGCCGTTCCCCTGGCAGATACGCATTTTGAGATCATGGGGATATGAGCCCCCCATCAGCATGTCGACATCATAATTCGACTCCACGACAACGACGTCCGCCTTCGACGCGAATTCGACGGCCTCGTCTGTCATACGGCCGATATCGGTCATTATAACGAACCGCAGCCTCTCGAATTCGATGGCATATCCTACGGTCTGGGTGGCATCATGAGGGACGACGAAATAATGGACCATGAAACCGTCCACATCGTTCCATTCGCCTTCCCGGAGATCGCGACGGCATCCCATGATCGAAGGCATAGCATATGAGTGACGGATCAGGGCCTCATGGAGCAGCGTAGTCGCATAGACGGGCTTCTGGAGTCTTTTGCAGAATGAGCCGAGACTGCGGATATGGTCCATGTGGTCATGGGTCACAAGAATCGAACTGAACGAATTCTCGTCCAGTCCGTGCAGCAGCATCAGTTTCTTGAGATGTCTCAGACTGACTCCCGTATCTATCAGTATTCCTTTCTCGTCATTTCCGAGCCAGTAGCAATTACCGCAGCTTCCGCTGGAAAAACTCATGAACTTTATCATTTCGCCTCCTCGCAATACCTCTTGATTACACTATAAGCCTCGCCTACTCCAAGCTCTCCGGCACGGGAAAGGTCTATACAGCCTTTCTCCTTATCCTTCAGATAGATAAGCACGAGTCCCCTGTTATAGTAGGCGTCTCCCATCATCGGATAAAGCTCCAGAGCCTTATTGTAGCTGCCGATGGCATCTACAAGACGGGATGAAAGACAGTACAGATTACCCAGATTGAAATAAACGTAAGGAATATCCGATACTATTGAAGCGGCAGCTTCCATATCAGAAATGGCATCCCCGTAATCGTATGAGCGGTTGACCCTGTCCCTTACTCTGGCCCTGGTCGTACCCTGGTCATCCATCGTAAGAGTCTGTACGTTATTCTCTATCGAAGAAATGAAATCGATCATATCTGCCCTGAGCACGCCCCTGTTCATGTAGTAAAGGGATTTGTACATATCCTGGGTCTTGTCTCCCGAGCCCGAGGCCTGCGAGATAGCATCCCCGAAATAATTCAGAGCAAGGTTGAACTGCTTTCCGGAGACTTCATATACGCCTCTGAGGAAGGAGTTGACGGATTCCGAAGATTCCCGGACTCCATATAGTTCTTCTTCCACCTCTGCCGAAGACTTCTCAACGGCGATGTCGTTCACGATTGAGACAGGAACCGGGGACTCCTTTATGAACTTGTCGATAAGAGGGTTCTCATAACGGTTCCGGAGCGCATAGTTGACGTCGTCCTTATCCTTTGTTATGACGAAGCGGTAAAGTGGCTTGAGCCTGATGTCGATATCCCTGTGAAGAAGAATCTCGTCATCGAAATTGTTCTTCGCGAAATCGGTATCGAACGATATGAGAGAATTGTATTTCTTTGTGGTGTCAGCAAAAGATACCGTACCGTCGGCAGACTTTATCCTGTACTCATCGACAAGTCTGTTCGCTGTATCGTAGTCTTTCTTGGCCGCGGCCTTGCGTCCGAGCTGAAGCTCCACGTAGGCCCTGTTCTTATATGCCTTGGCGAAGTCAGGATATAATTCGATCGACTTGTCATAGTCCTCCAGGGCATCCTGCCAGCGCCCCATGTCTATGAAGAAGGAAGCCCTGTTGAAATAAGCCAGCACATTGCGGGGATTATTGAAGATCACTCTGTCCATATCGTCGAGGGCCGACCCGTATTCCCCGAATTTGGCATAGATAAGACTCCTGTTGTACAAAGTCAGGGAGTTGCCCGGATCGTCGCGAAGGACGCGGTTGAGATCCTCCATGGCCCCCATATAGTTCTGGAGTTCATATTTGATCAGGGCGCGGTTGTAATATGCAAGAGTGCTGCTGGTATCGAGAGAAATCGCCTTGTCGTAATCCTTCATCGCCGCTTCCAGGTTCTCTGAAAGCATGTAAAGGTTTCCCCTCCTTATATATCCTTCAGGTTCGTAACGGTCGATCTTAATGGCCTTGTCATAATCCTGCAGAGCTTTCGTCGTGTCCCCCTGATAAAGATATGAAGCTCCCCTGTTAAGAAAAGCTGACGGATCCTTAGGCTCCTTGCGGATATATGTGTCAAAGTCGGCGATAGCCTTGTCGAACTGCTGGGCGAGGAAATATGTCACACCACGGCTGAAATAAAGGCCGGTGTATCCCGGGCGGAGGGCGATTGCATGTTCAAAATCCTCAAGGGCCGAATCGTAGTCTCCGAAACGGCTCTTGGTGATGCCCCTGTAATGGTAGCCGGACGTGAATACGGGATTCAGCCTTACAGATGAGTTGAAGTCCTTCTGCGCACCCCTGATATCTCCCAGGTTGTATTTGGCGACACCTCTGTAAAAGAAAGTCCAGTAGTCGGTCGAATCCAGTCTGGCCAGAATGTTGAAGTGCTCTATAGCCTCGGAATACTGGCCTTCGGAAAGGGCCTTCCGTCCCCTGAAAAAGAAAACGTCCTTGTCATACTGCGCTTCCGCTACCGCCGACACTGCGGCCAGCAAAACTGAAAGTACAATGTATTTAAGGTAATTTTTCATTTTCTGAAGGATTATAGCTAATTTTGCAAATATAATCATTTATCGTGCCGAATAGAGTTAAACGACATATTTTTTTCGCCCTTTTCCTCGCTTTGCAAGGATTATTTTTTGGCCATGAAGCCGGTGCCCAGGGACGCGTCATCCACATAACCTGGAGCGACGAGGCCAGGAAGACCATAAAGGAAGAAAGAATAGAAAGCCAGCTCTCATTCCTCGCGGATTCCTTATGCGACGGCCGCGCGACCGGCAGCATAGGCAACGTCGAAGCCTCCGCATGGATCGCCAGAAGATTCAGGACTCTCGGACTCAAGGAGATAGGAGGATCATATTTCCATTCATTCATAGCTGACAACGGCGCAGTCGCCAGAAACGTCATCGGTTTCATGCCGGGCTCCACGAAACATAACCGGGAACGTTATGTGATTGTCGCCGCCAATTACGACAGTTACGGAAAGCTCGACGGCAGGATGTTCCCCGGAGCCGACAGCAATGCCTCCGGAGTCGTCGGAATGCTGGAGATAGCAGGGACGTTCAGACGGATGCAGGAGATGACCCGCACCTACAGCAAGAGTTTCATCTTCGTCGCCCTGGACGCAAAACGGCTTAGTCTTGGCGGAGCCAGAGCTCTCTGGTCCATGATCGAGGACGGAGAACTTAAAGACCCGGTAAGCGGAGAGACGATAACAAAGGAGAAGATAGCCCTTATGGTCAATCTGGACCAGATAGGCAGCAGCCTGAGCCCCCTTCATTCAGGAAGGCCGGACTATCTGATCGCCCTGTGCGGCAGCAATCCGGGATTCTTCAACATCCTCGCCGACTGCAACACCCGATATGATGTCAACCTGGACCTTTCCTCCGACTATTACGGCAGCAAGGACTTCACCAGGATGTTCTACAGCCGGGTAAGCGACCAGAAGATATTTCTGGAGAACGGAGTGGACGCGGTCATGTTCACTTCCGGAATAACCATGAACAATAACAAGCCTGGCGACCTGCCATCGACGCTGAACATTCCCGTGCTCAAGAAAAGAATATTCCTTATCTTCGAGTGGCTGGAAAAAATTTAGTTATCTTTGCAGATTATAAACATTTACGATGAAAGATTTTATACAAGTTCTCAAAAGATACGTAACCCCATACAAGAAATACCTTGGAGGATCCATTCTGTTGAATATACTTTCCGTCATATTCAACCTGTTCTCCTTCGCTTTCATAGTCCCGATACTGAACATCCTTTTCAAACTCGACAATAAAGTCTACGAGTTCATACCTTGGGATACTGAAGGGATGGCTTTCCTCGACAAAGCAACCAACAACGGATACTGGTGGGTTTCGGACTTCATGGCAAGATCCGGCGCCCCTAAGACCCTCCTCATTCTCTGCGTATTCCTCTGCGTGCTTACCTTCATCAAGACGGCATGCTATTTCGGAGCGTCCGCAGTGATGATCCCTATCCGTACCGGAGTGCTCAAGGATATCCGCAACCAGTTGTACAACAAGATATTGAGCCTTAATCTCGGCTTCTTCTCCCAGGAACGTAAAGGAGACATTATCGCCCGAATGACGGGTGATGTCAACGAGGTCGAGAATTCCATAATGAGCGTTCTTGACATGCTTATCAAGAACCCTATCCTGATTGTAGGATATTTCGCCGCCCTCGTCTATATCAGCTGGCAGCTTACTCTGTTCACAATAGTCGTCGTTCCTGTCCTCGGCTGGGGAATGGGAGTGATCGGAAAGCAGCTGAAAAAGAAATCCCTTCTCGCCCAGGAACTCTGGAGCGATACGATCTCCCAGGTAGAGGAAACCCTCGGAGGCCTCCGTGTGATCAAGGCTTTTATCGCAGAGAAGAACATGTCCGAGCGCTTCGACAAGGTGACCGGTTCCCTTCGTTCAAAGACGGCCAAAGTATCCACAAGACAGGCCCTGGCCCATCCGGTCAGCGAATTCCTGGGTACTGTAATGATAGCGATCGTACTGTGGTTCGGCGGAATCATGATTCTCGGCGAGCACGCCCCTATCGACGCTGCGACATTTATCTATTACATGGTGATCCTCTACAGTATCATCAACCCGCTGAAGGAATTCTCGAAAGCCGGTTACAGCATTCCTAAGGGTATGGCTTCCATCGAGCGTATCGACAAGATACTCAAGACCCCTAACCCTATCGTGGAGACCGCTACGCCCAAGCCGCTGGACAGCTTTACGGGCAGCATACAGATAAAGGACGTCAACTTCAGCTACGACAACGGACGACAGATTCTCAGGGACATAAACGTGGATATTCCTAAGGGGCGTACCATCGCCATCGTCGGAGAGTCGGGTGCCGGAAAATCAACCCTCGTCGACCTTATCCCGAGATTCTACGACGTCACCTCCGGCAGCATCACTATCGACGGCGTAGATATCCGTGACGTGCGGATGCAGGATCTGCGCAGGCTGATGGGTTATGTCAACCAGGAGCCAATCCTTTTCAACGACACAATCTTCAACAACATAGCCTTCGGCGTAGAGGGCGCTACCATGGAACAGGTCATAGAGGCCGCCAAGATTGCAAATGCCCATGATTTCATCATGGAGAAGGAGGAGGGCTACGATACCAATATCGGAGACCGCGGTTCGCGTCTTTCCGGAGGCCAGCGTCAGCGTATCTCCATTGCAAGGGCCATACTGAAGAATCCTCCGATCCTTATTCTGGACGAGGCTACGGCATCTCTTGATACCGAGTCCGAAAAACTTGTCCAGGAGGCTCTCGACAGGCTCATGTCAACGAGGACCACGATTGCGATCGCCCACAGGCTCTCTACCATCAAGAATTCCGATGAGATTCTGGTAATGCATGAGGGCAAGATTGTGGAAAGGGGCCGTCATGAGGAGCTTATCGCTCTTGGCGGATATTACAAGAAGCTTAACGATATGCAGAGTCTATGATAAGGCACACTACATTTGCGATAAGGGTGCTGCTCGGATTTTATCTCCTGGCGGTGGCTTATCTGTGTTTCGGGCATTTCGACAGCATGTCGTCGGTATCCCCTTCGTTTCTCGGGATTCCGACGGACAAGATTGTGCATTTCATGCTGTTTTTCCCGTTTCCGTTCCTTGTGTATGGTGCGGCGGACAGGCATAACAGGAGGCCTTGGAGGTCGTTCTGGTTTGTATTTGTGACGTTTCTGGCAGGGTGTGTCATTGCGATGGGTACTGAGATCGGTCAGTATTTTACCCGTTACCGCAGTGCCGATCCGAAGGATTTCCTCGCCGACGGCATCGCACTCCTTGTCTCAAGCATCATAGTCCTCTGTATCGACCTCTACAAACAGAAATGATAGTTTCAATATATTTCTAACATATCATAATCATTATGATTCTGTCATGTTATGTAAATCAGTCAGTTCTGTCTGAAAGCTACGCGCCTTCGGCGCTATCCTTCCCAGCCTGCGGCTGGGCCCCTCCCGCTCACGATGGCCGCGGGCGGCCACGGCTTTCAGACAGAGCTGACTGATTTACACACGGATATGAGTCAATAAACAGACAAGAGTCAAAAAAAGATAAGAGTAAATAAATAGAATCCATTATTTAGACACTAAACATAACAATGAAGAAGTTCCTCTGCATAACGCTATTGATAATATTGAGTACTACCGCGATATATGCCCAGAGAGTAAAAGCCGGAAAGTTCAAGGAAACCCTCGACTCCCTCGAAGTCCTCATCCACGAACGTACCACGGTCCTCGCCGACCTCAAAGTACGCACGATCACCCGTAACGGCAACTCCCTTGACTTCCAGTTCTCCGAAACCCTCGGAGACATTCCCTGGAGAAAAGGAGACATACAGTGGTTCCGCGCCAGGCTCAAAGAACTTCTTCCGGACGAATTCAAGGACTGCTCGATAGGAGAAATCAAGTGCAAGACCCTGGATTTCAGCGACCTGCCTACTCCCCCGCTCCACAACAACGGCTACGTCCACCAGTCAAAATACAAGACGGCATACGATTCTAAAGGACCTGTGATAGTCCGCAAGGCTGACGGGATGAACTATCCCAAAGGCATGAGCGGCAGACATATAGCCATATGGCAGAGCCATGGACGCTACTACAATGACAAGACCGACCAGTGGAAATGGCAGCGTGCGCAGATATTCGGGACTGTCGAAGACATGTTCACCCAGAGTTTCGTGCTGCCGTTCCTTATTCCGATGCTCGAGAACTCCGGCGCCTATGTCATGACCCCGAGAGAAAGAGATACCCAGACCCGGGAAGTCGTTGCCGACAATGACCCTGCATTCCGGGGCCCGAGGACAGGGAAACTCAGACTCGAAGGCAGATATTCCGAGACCGGGAAATGGGAATACGCCGGGACCGGCTTTGCCGACGCCAAGGAGGCCTATACAGGGACTGACAATCCTTTTGTCATGGGCTCGGCACGGAAGGCAAAATGCTCTCCTGACGGAGGGACTACGGCCCAATGGACGGCGGACATTCCGGAAAGAGGTCTCTATGCCGTATATGTCTCATACAAGACACTCCCTGAAAGTTCTACTTCCGCATACTACACAGTCAGGCATCTCGGAGGCGAAAGCCTGTTCATAGTCAACCAGAAGATGGGCGGAGGTACATGGATATATCTCGGAACATTCGAATTCGGCAAAGGTTCCGACAATTTCGTGCGTCTCGACAACAGGGGCAAGGACGGAAAAGTAGTCACTGCCGACGCCGTGCGTTTCGGAGGCGGAATGGGCAAGATAGCACGCGGCCCGGAGGACGAGCCGAAGGAAGAATGGAGAATCTCCGGAATGCCAGCCTATATGGAAGGCGCTCTCTATTCCATGCAGTATGCGGGAATAGATTCGACGATACTGCACCTGCACGAGGGCGACTATACCAACGATTTCGCAGACAGAGGCCCTTGGGTTGCGAGACTGTCAGGCGGTTCCCGCGTCAACCCTAAAGAGGAAGGACTCGGGATTCCGTTCGATCTCAGCCTTGCTTTCCACAGCGACGCAGGAGTCTCCCCTAACGACTCGATTGTCGGCACTCTGGCCATCTACACCCGGCTTGCGAACAACAGTCCTAAACTGCCCAACGGAGAAGACCGCAGCCAGGCCCGCGAGTACGCAGACTACGTCCAGTCCCAGATTGTCTCCGACATCAGGGCTCTCGTCGATTCGACATGGACCCGCAGGGAGATATGGGACCGTTCATATAGCGAAGCCAGGACTCCGTCGGTCCCGGCACTGCTGACCGAAAGTCTCTCGCACCAGAATTTCGCCGACATGAAATATGGTCTCGACCCTGGTTTCAGATTCATTCTCAGCCGGGCCGTCTATAAAGGGATGCTGAAATTCCTGAGCGGCCGTTATGGAGTCCCTTATGCCGTCCAGCCGCTGCCTGTAAGGGCATTTTCGGCTATTCTGGACGGAGAGGAGGCTGTACTTTCATGGTTCCCTACCGAGGACAGGCTCGAACCTACTGCCTTGCCTAAAGGATACCGCCTGTACACAAGAATCGACGACGGTGCATTCGATGACGGAGTCAATGTCTCCGACCAGACGATCAGAGTCCCGATTGAGAAGGGACATATATACAGCTTCAGGATCACGGCCTGGAACGACGGCGGCATGAGTTTCCCTTCAGAGATACTCAGCGTCGGAATCCCTGCCGCCTCCAGCGGTCAGGACGTCCTTGTCGTCAACAACTTCGACAGAGTATCGGGACCGACATGGTTCGACTCCCCTTCATACGCCGGATTCTTGAGAAACATCGACGGCGGAGTAGCATGGGGCTGGGATATCCCATTCATCGGAGAATCATACGAATACAGAAGGATAAATCCATGGATAGACGACGATAATCCAGGCTTCGGCGCATCATTCAGCGACGAGGCCGGAAACAAATATGCCGGCAATACGTTCGACTATCCTTATGTCCATGGAAAAGCTCTCATGGCTGCCGGCAGGGCATTCAGTTCAGTCAGCGCAGAGGCATTCGAGTTCGGGGACTTCAGCACCTTCGGCATCGCCGACATAATATGCGGAAAGCAGGTGACCGTAGCCACAGGCCGTCCAGGTGCAGCTCCAGACAGATTCAAGGTCTTCCCGACCGACATGAAAGACGCCATCCGCAAGTATACTTCAGCAGGAGGCTCGATCATCATTTCCGGAGCATACATCGGCACGGACCCTTGCGACGAGATATATCCGGGCGTAAAGGCCGATTCTCTTTCACATGCAGAAGGAGCTGAATTCATATCCGGTACTCTGGGATACAGATGGGTGACCAATTTTGCGTCAAAGACCGGAACCATCTGGCCGATGAGGAAGGTATCTTCCGATATCGGGACGATCAGGATCCACCGCCTGCCGAACTCCAAGGTTTATAACGTCGAGAATCCGGACGGTATCGCCCCTGCATCGGACAAAGCCAGATCCATACTCCGTTACAAGGACACCGATATCTCCGCTGCGGTATTCTACAAGGCAGACAACTATTCGGTCGTAAGCTTCGGCTTCCCTATCGAGACGGTCATCGAAGACTCCGATATAGAAAAACTCCTCAAGACAGCTGTAAGACTGCTCGAGGAGCGATAAAAACCGACCGTAATATCAGTTCAATGCTCGCATAGAATTGAGCACTGCAAGAACTGTAACTCCGACGTCCGCAAAGACAGCCAGCCACATCGGGGCGAGGCCCATGGCGGCGAGGACAAGCACCGCGATCTTTATGCCTATGGCGAACCATGTATTCTGCTTTGCAATGCCGATTGTCTTTCGTGCGACTCTTACTGCAGTCGCGATCTTGGAAGGCTGATCGTCCATAAGGACGACATCGGCAGCCTCTATTGCAGCATCCGAGCCCAGGCCGCCCATCGCGATTCCCACATCCGCCCTGGCAAGTACAGGAGCGTCATTGATTCCGTCACCTACAAATGCCAGCCTCTCCCCTGCATCGGACATGCGAGCCACGGCTGCAACCTTGTCGTCCGGAAGAAGACCGGAATGATATTCATCAACTCCGACATGGGCCGCAACGACAGCGGCAACCTCTTCCTGGTCTCCGGTAAGCATGACCGTCTTCTCGACGCCGAGGGATTTCAGTGATCGGACAGCCTCAGCCGCATCATCCTTCACCACATCGGAGATGACGATATGACCGGCATATTCCCCATCGATGGCCACATGCACGATAGTACCTGTCTTCTCGCACGGATGCCACTTTGCTCCGATATCCTCCATCATCCTGGAGTTGCCGACGCATACCAGCTGCCCGTTGACCCTGGCCTGCACACCCTCTCCGGCGATTTCTTTGATATCTGATACTTCGCAGGCGTCAGCCTCGTCCGGATAGGCAGCCCTCAGGGATGCGGCGATAGGATGTGTAGAGAATCTCTCGACATGGGCGGCGAGATGAAGCAGTTCCTTTTCGTCGAGTTTCTCAGGATGCACCGCGGTGACTTCGAATACTCCTTTTGTAAGAGTTCCGGTCTTGTCGAATACTACAGTGCCTATACGGGAAAGCGCCTCCAGATAATTTCCGCCCTTGACCAGAATTCCCTTTCTGGAAGCGGACCCGATACCGCCGAAGAATGCCAGCGGAACGGAGAGCACCAATGCGCAAGGACATGAAACTATAAGGAATGTAAGAGCCCTGTACAGCCAGGTGGCGAATACTCCGCCGAAGAATAACGGAACGACAGCCATGAGAATTGCACACACGACTACTATCGGGGTATAGACTCTGGCGAATCTGGTTATGAAGTTCTCCTGGCGGGATTTGTTTTCGGAAGCATTCTCGACAAGGTCGAGTATCCTTGAAGCCGTAGATTCATCGAATTCCTTAAGTACCTTTACCCTGAGCAGACCGGAGAGATTGACACAGCCGGAGAATATCTCGTCTTCGACTCCGACACTCCTCGGGACGCTTTCGCCGGTCAGGGCGACGGTATCGAGGCTGGACTTTCCTTCGATAACGATTCCGTCCATAGGGACTCTCTCGCCCGGCTTGACGACGATGATCTCACCTACTTCCACTTCGTCCGGATCGACAGTCTCGACCGCACCATTTCTCTCTACATTGGCGACGTCCGGTCTTATGTCCATGAGATGGGCGATGGATTTGTGGCTACGGCCTTCGGCGATGCCTTCGAAGAGCTCGCCGACCTGGAAGAACAGCATTACGAATACTGCCTCGGCGAACTGGGGTTCGGCATTCGGCAGGAATCCGATCGCCAGGGCTCCTACTGTCGCGATGCCCATAAGGAAATTCTCGTCTAGGGCATCTCCATGCAACAGGCTCTCGACTGCCTCTTCCAGCGTCTCCCAGCCGACGATGAAATAAGGAACAAGGTAAATGAGAAGCAGCTGCCATACTTTCAGGGAAGTCGTCTTCTCTATTATGACGGCGACGACCAGAAGTACGGCGGCCAGGACTATCTTGATGACAGTCTCTCTCGTACCACCTTCTTCGTGATGGTGGTGGTGTTCTTCATGATGATTATGTTCGTGACTCATATCTTATGTTTTTTTGTTTTCCGGTGCAAAGGTATCATGAATTCTATGCAACCGGGTTGCAAAATCACATTCTTAGTCAGGCGGTTGCATTTTCTGATAAAAAAATATATATTTGTATCATCGGGAAATGTCCGATAATTAAGAATATGGGGACAACTTTGCTTTTAATGATGATTATAGGCTCTCTGCCTATGTCTGAATATACAGCTCAGGATACTGTATCGCGCAAAATAGAAGAACTTCCGGTAGTGACTGCAGCCGTTGACGAGCAGCCTGCCGTTGCCAATATTGGTTATGGTGAAATCAAAAGAGACCATCTTACGACTTCTGTCTCGACCATAAAAGTCAAAAGGCGCGACGCTATTGTTTATTCCAACATCTACGACTATATCCAGGGAAGAGTTGCCGGCGTGCAAGTTCTCAAGACCGGTGTCGGTTCCGCCAGGATCCTGATCAGGGGTATATCGACGAACAGCAATGCGACCGACCCTCTTATTCTGGTGGACAATGTCGAAATGGACGATATTTCGACGATCAATCCGGCTGATGTCGTCAGTATAGATGTGCTTAAGGATGCCGGATCCTGTTCTATCTACGGAGTCCGCGGCGCAAACGGCGTAATTCTGATCACGACAAGAAAGTAGGACCTGGACGTACTCTTTATGAGAAAATACTTTTTTTTAGCTATCATATCTGCGCTATTCTTCTCATGCAACGAGAAAGCCATGCAGAATCAGGAACAAGCCGATGATGACATCTATTCGGAGGCCTATCTGATGGAGCTTGCATACAGGGAGCCTGAAGAAGCCCTCAGGCTTACTGAAGAAGCTGAAGAGAATTCCCTCCTCAAGCCTTACCAGATCAATGTGATAAAGGGCATAATCTATCACAATGCTCCTCAGTATTATCTTTCACAGTTCTATTACAAGAAAGCCTATAACGATTCTTCTTTCAGGAAAGAGGATCCTGTCGGATTTGTGAGGAGTCTCAGCACGATGGCGCACAACGACTATAAACTGGGAGAAAACGCAAAAAGCCTCAACTATATAGCCGAAGGTCTTGAAAAGGCCAGGGCTATGGAACTGGAGCCGGAGGTAGCGAACTTCCTGCTTAATCTGGGCCTGAACAAAGTCGCTCTGGGAAGCAGCAGGGACGCATACTACGACCTGTACGAGAGTATCGACCTATACGAGCAGCTCGCTAAGAAAACAGGAGACAATTCCGAGAGAGATTACTATCTGTATGCTCTGGGAGAGACGATAAATGCAATGACAAAACAAGGAGATGTCAAAGAAGCCATCTTCCTTCTTCCCCGTATGCAGGAGGCTCTGGACAAGATGGAGGAGGATCCCGAGACTCCTGAAGGGCTGCTGGACCTGAGGAAAGCCTCCGTCTACGCGCAGTGCATGGAAACCTACCAGAAAGCCAATCAGCCTAAGCTTGCGGACAAATACTACCGTCTCAGCAACCAGACGGAAACAGTCAAGACACCTTATGGCCTTACCATGATGACTTCATATCTGCTCTGGAGAAAGGATTACCAGACTCTGTTCAGCAATCTTGACAAAATCGAGGAGAACTACCGCCAGAGAGGAGATACGACTTCCGAGCTATACCTCAGCGATGTTCTCGAGCCAAGGATGAAAGGCTATCAGGGCATGGGAAACTATAGCAAGGCCCTGGCGACCTCGGAGACGATCATCTCGATCAAAGACCAGATCAACAACAATAACCTCAAGACGGATGCTCTCCAGGTATCGACGATTCTCGGTTCCCACGAAATAGAAAGGAAATACGAATCCCAGAGAAGTACCATGAAGGTCATGGGAGTAATTATCGTGATGTCGCTTCTTCTTCTAATCGGTGGCGGACTTTATGCGGGTAATATCCACAGATACAGCAACCTTATCCGCAAGAAAAATGTCGCAGCTATCAATACGATCAACGACCTGCTTCGCTATAAAGAGATAGCCGAGAAAGCCGTCAGCATCGAGAACGGGCCTGCCACGCTCGGAATAAAAGAGGCTGACAAACCTAAGGATTTAGACGAGATCAATCAGTTCAGGGAGCTTGACAATCTGATCAGACAGGAAAGGCTCTTTACGAAATCCGGCATCTCAAGAGACGATCTCATAGAAAAGAGCGGAGTCCCCGCCTATAAATTCGCCGGCCTGTTCACGAAGTACGCCGGCATGTCTTACAGCAACTACATGAACAATCTGCGCATGGAGTATGCCGCCCAGATGCTGAGGGACAACAAGGAATACACTATCGACAGTATTGCCGCAGACTGCGGATGCGGAAGCCGTTCGACTTTCTATACTCTGTTCATGGAGAAATACGGTATCTCGCCTCACGAGTACCGCCAGAGGACTTAGGCCTTCCTGGAGCAGGAAGGACAGATTCCTGACACTATATATGAAGCGGAATGCCCCGAATACCCCTCCGGAAGGGATACGGGCGGGACTGGTATGTCCTCAAGGCAATATGTCTTGTGACAGATTTCGCAATGGAAATGGATATGGGTATCCTCGTCATCCTCGTCGCTGCAACTCTGGCACAATTCGTAGCGGACACTGTCCCCGTCCTGGATCACATGCACAAGGTGATGCTCGCGGAACAGCATCAGCGTCCTGAATACTCCGGACTTGTCGATGGAATCGATCATGGCTTCAAGTTCGACAAGGGACATCGGCCGCCCAGCCGCAAGAAGCGTCTTGGCGATAATTAGCCTGTTGGCCGTCGGTTTGACCTCATGGCGGTCAAACAACTCTATCAATTCATTCTCTGCCATTATCTTACTATATTCATTACAACGACTGTGGAATCGTTCATCCTGACCTTGAGCCAGCCCTCTATGTCAGAAACAATGGACTGATCAAGAGGCTGCGGGGTGAATGCGATCACGTTGATCCTTCTGGAAACGTCCATATTCTCCGAAGCTATGTTCAGTCCCCTGGATATGGATACATCGCTTATGTCCTGATAGCGGTAGCGCAATTCCCTGGTTATCTGGACATATTCGTCCTCGGAACGCTTCTCGGCCTCGATCTGCGATTCCAGTTCAGAGATCCGGGCGTCCTTCTTCGCGAGGAGTTCTTCGTTGTTCCTGGATATTCCCTTGAACATCTTCTCGTAATCATTGCTGATGACTCCGACTGAATGGTCATTGACGACTATATGGTCCCTGCCGATGCCGAATTCAGCGGCAGAAGAATAAAGCGAAGTCAGTTCTGCTTCGTCAAGCTGGTCCCCTGTAAGGGAAATCTCGGCCGTGCGTCCGTCCAGTATCTTATAATCATAGATATAGCTGCGCCCGAACACCCTGTTGGCCGAGACGAACGACTGCACCTTACGCTCGAAATTATTGGTACGGACAAGAGAGACTGCACTTATCACGCTCGGAACGATAAAAGCCAGCATAAGCAGAGTCACTATGAGTTTCCTCTTCCGTCCGAGACTGAGGTCTTCGTACTGGACCGAAGGGAAACGCAGATACTTGACGATGATATAGGTAGCGAGGATGATGAACACGCTGTTTATAAGGAACAGGTACATCGCCCCGAGGAAGTAATGCATGTTGAGATTGGCGAGGCCATAGCCCGCAGTACAGAGCGGAGGCATGAGCGCGGTTGCGATAGCCACTCCGGATATCACCGTCCCCCTCTCCTTCCGGCAGTTCTCCAAGATTCCGGCCAGACCGCCGAACAACGCTATCAGCACATCGTAGATAGTCGGAGACGTCCTGGCAAGAAGTTCCGTCGGGTTGGTCAGATTCAGTGGAGTCAGCACGAAGTAGAGACATGAAGCCAGAAGACTTATGATGACCATAATGAGAAGGTTGCGGGCGGCATCCCTCAGAAGGACCGTATCATTCGTGCCGAGAGACAGGCCCATGCCGATGATCGGGCCCATGAGCGGAGATACCAGCATCGCGCCGATGATTACGGCGGTCGAGTTGACGTTCAGTCCGACGGATGCAATGACTATCGAGAACGCAAGAATCCATACATTCGGTCCCTTGAACCAGATGCTGCTCTTGATACGTGCAGATGCATCGTCGATATCGATATGGTCGTTTATGTTGGCAATCCCGGAGATCTGGGCTTTAAACGTATCGTATAGGGTCATATAATGTTCTTTTTTTTCAAATATAGCCAATTTTTTAACATTAATTCAATCCTGTTTTGTATTTTTGTGAATACATAAAAAACCAACATTACTATTATTAACATCATGACTAAGAAACTACTAGTTGCAGCTCTGGCACTTTCTGCCGCTGTCTATTCTCTTGACGCAAAGGTTACCCTGCACCATCTTATCGGTGACAACATGGTTCTTCAGCAGCAGACTGAAGCACGTCTTTACGGCTATGACGAACCGGGAAAGACCGTTAAAGTAACCCCTTCATGGGACGGAAAGAAATACACCGTCAAGACGGACAAGGACGGGAAATGGGAAGTAAAAGTCCAGACCCCTGCCGCAAGTTTCACTCCATATGAAATAACCTTCGACGACGGCGAGGCTGTCAAGATAGGTAACGTTCTTATCGGCGAAGTATGGGTCGGAGCCGGCCAGAGTAACATGGAAATGCCTGTGGGTGGATTCACCGGCTGCCCTATCAACAACCTTCAGGAAACTCTCGTGGACGCCGTCAACAATTCGGCCATCCGTTACGCCAAGATTCCGGCCGTCGAGAGCATGGAGCCTCTCGAGGATGCCGAGACCCAGTGGAATGTGATCAGCCCGGAGACTGTCATGGGCGCAAGCGCTACGGCATATTTCTTCGCAAGGATGCTCAGCCGCGTACAGAATGTTCCTGTGGGTATAATCGAGGCCAACAAGGGCGGTTCCAGAGTTGAAAGCTGGCTTACCAGGGAGAATCTCGAGAAATATACCAAAGAAGACCTCAACCGCGAGGCTATGATAAAGAATTTCCGTTTCGACTTCCATCGTCCGATGACATGGGGATACGGAACATTCAATCCTATTCTGAAATATACAGTGAAGGGTATCCTGTTCTATCAGGGATGCTCTAACGTAGGCGATCCGGGTAACCAGTATTCAGAGAGAATGAAGATTCTTGCAGAACAGTGGAGAGAGCTCTTCGGTCTCGGCGAGATTCCTTTCTTCTTCGTTGAGATCGCCCCTTACTCCGGAAACCTGAGCGAAGTGGACAAGACCTGGTCAGCACGTCTCCGCGAACAGCAGTTCCGCGCTTCCACGATAATACCTAACAGCGGAATGGTTTCGACCAACGATGCTGTATATCCATACGAAATCACCCAGATCCATCCGGCACAGAAGTGCAAAGTCGGCGAGCGCCTCGCCTCTGCCGTACTCAACAAAGTCTATGGCCACACCGCCTTCCCTGCCGATTCTCCGTCTTATAAATCAATGAAGATCGACGGAGACAAGATCTATCTTACCTTCGACCACATGGACGGCGGCGTCAACCGCATGATGGACATCGAAGGCTTTGAAATCGCCGGTGAAGACCATGTATTCCATCCGGCCACCTGCACTCATCAGTGGGGACGCATATTCGTCCATAGTGACGAAGTTCCGGCTCCTGTCGCAGTCCGCTACTGCTTCAAGAACTTCCAGATAGGTAACTTCGGAAACGCTATGGGACTTCCTCTCATCCCGTTCCGTACAGACGACTGGGAAGAGTAGGCAGAATCAGCCGCGGCAGATGTCGCATTTGCCGCAATCTTCCGATTCTTCCTGGCCGAAATATGCAAGGAGGAAACGCGAACGGCACTGATTCTCTTCAGAGACATAATCAATCATGGCCTGGATACGTCTGGATGCTGAATCTTTGAGCATGGCCAGACGTTTGGGACTGAGGGCGACGTTCCCCGGCTCAAGACGGTCGTGATGCAGAAATATAACGTCAGAATGGTCCTGGGGCACATAATTGATTATGTGCTCCAGACTCATTTTATATAAGAGCTGGCGGAATGACGGCACAGTCAGTCCGACAGATTTGGAGAAATAATCCTCATCTATCTGGACAGCGAAAGAGAAAATACCTTCGCAACGTCTCATAAGCAGTTCCAGAAGTTCTCCCATGCGCGGATCCGGAAGATCCAGATCGTAGAGCATGGATCGGTCCACTGCAATCTTCACCCTCGTAGAGACATCGATGTCTTCGGTAAATGACCAGTGGCCTTCCCTTTCGATATACTTGATAGCATAATAGGTCTCGGCCCGCGGCAGGGAGAAATGCTTGCAGAAATCCTCCAGATTGAACTTCAACTGGCGGCCGATACCGGCCCCGTATGGGATCTGGAAGAAAAGATGGACTTTATGGTAGATGTCCTCGATGAACTCGAGGCTCGGGAAAGATATCTTCTCTATCTGGTGGAGACGGCGGATGTCGGAAGAGTTCCAGAGCTGGACCGCGAACGACGGAAGACCGTCGCGTCCCGCCCTGCCGGCTTCCTGGAAATAGGCCTCCGGAGAGTCCGGGAGGTCGAAATGGACGACGAATCTCACATCCGGCTTGTCGATGCCCATGCCAAAGGCGTTGGTGCAGACCATGACCCTTGTGCGGCCGGATTTCCAGTCGTCCTGGAGCTTCGCCCTCGTCTCATGGCCCAGTCCGGCATGGTAATAAGCGGCCTCGATCCCGTTTGCTTTCAGGAAGGCCGCGATTTCTTCGGTCTTGCGCCGGTTGCGGACATAGACGATGCCGGTGCCATGGACTCCGTTGCAGACCGACAGAAGCTGGCCCAGCTTGTCCTCGCATTTCCGGACTATGTACGACAGGTTCGGACGCTCGAAGCCGCTCTTGAGCACGAGCTTTTCGCTGAATCCGAGACGCGACATTATGTCATCAGCCACTTCCGGGGTCGCAGTCGCCGTCAGCGCTATCACAGGAGCGTCCACCTGCTTGCGTAGATTGCCGATTTCGAGATAATCGGGACGGAAGTCATATCCCCACTGGGAGATACAGTGCGCTTCGTCGACAACGATGTAACTGATGTTCAGTACGGGAAGATATGACTGGAACAGGAAGGTTCCGAGACGTTCCGGAGAAATATAGAGGAACTTATAGTCCCCGTATGCGGCATTATTGAGGGCAAGGTCTACTTCGTGCCTTCCCATGCCGGCATGGATGGCGATGGCGCGGATGCCGCGGTCCTTCAGATTCTGCACCTGGTCCTTCATCAGCGCGATAAGCGGAGTGATCACCAAGGCAAGGCCGTCCTGCATCAGGGCGGGTACCTGGAAACATACTGATTTCCCGCCTCCTGTCGGCAGAATGGCAAGCACATCCCGGCCTTCGAGGGCAGCGTCTATTATCTCCTTCTGCATCGGTCTGAAGCTGTTGTAGCCCCAATATTCATTCAAAATTTCAACAGACGTCATTATTTTTCAGACTAAAACATTTTAAGTTTTTCGACCGTTCGGCATGGCTTGCAATTTGCAGCAAAATTTACAATGTAAACATACGAAATATTTGAGCAAGAACAAAAATATTCGTAAATTCGCATGATTTTCGGTTTTGTTCAAAACCGGAGTCAGACAAGGATGAAGTTAGTTAGTTTATTTAAATAAATACATCTTTTATTATGCCAAAAATGGATTTAAGCAAGTACGGAATCAAGGGCGTCAAAGAAGTCCTCTACAATCCGTCTTACGAGGTTCTCTACAACGAGGAGACAAAACCAGGACTCGAGGGCTTTGACAAAGGTCAGGTTACCGAGCTCGGTGCTATCAACGTAATGACCGGCGTTTATACCGGACGTTCTCCTAAGGACAAATACATCGTTTATGACAAGACTACCAAGGAAGGCGCACCAGGAGAGATCTGGTGGGATACCGAGGAGTATCATAACGATAACCACAAGATGTCTGTAAAGACCTGGAACGTGCTCAAGAAGCTCGCCCAGAAGCAGCTTTCAGGCAAGAGGCTCTTCGTTGTCGACGGTTTCTGCGGAACCCACAAGGATACCCGTATGAAAGTCCGCTTCATCATGGAAGTTGCATGGCAGGCTCACTTCGTGACCAACATGTTCATCCGTCCGAAGAACCAGGCAGAATTCGACCAGGAGCCAGATTTCGTAGTATACTGCGCAGCTAAGGCTAAGGTTGACAACTACAAGGAGCTCGGTCTCCGCAGCGAGACTGCTGTAGCATTCAATGTTACAAGCAAGGAGCAGGTTATCCTCAACACATGGTATGGTGGTGAGATGAAGAAGGGTATGTTCTCTATGATGAACTACTTCCTCCCTCTCAAGGGCATCGCTTCAATGCACTGCTCAGCCAACACCGATATGAACGGTGAGAACACCGCAATCTTCTTCGGTCTTTCCGGTACCGGTAAGACTACCCTTTCTACCGACCCTAAGCGTCTCCTCATCGGTGACGACGAGCACGGCTGGGACAACAAGGGTGTGTTCAACCTCGAAGGTGGTTGCTACGCAAAGGTTATCAAGCTCGACAAGGAGTCTGAGCCGGATATCTACAACGCTATCCGCCGCGACGCTCTCCTCGAGAACGTAACCGTAGATGCAAAGGGCGTCATCGACTTCAACGACAAGACCGTTACCGAGAACACCCGTGTATCTTACCCAATCTACCATATCAACAACATCACCCGTCCTGAGTCTCAGGGTCCTGCAGCAAAGCAGGTTATCTTCCTCTCTGCAGATGCATTCGGAGTTCTTCCTCCAGTATCAATCCTCGACGCAGAGCAGACCCAGTACTACTTCCTCTCAGGCTTCACTGCTAAGCTTGCAGGTACAGAGCGCGGTATCACCGAGCCTACTCCTACATTCTCAGCTTGCTTCGGCCAGGCATTCCTCGAGCTTCACCCTACAAAGTACGCTCAGGAGCTTGTCAAGAAGATGAAGAAGAGCGGTGCAAAGGCTTACCTCGTAAACACAGGATGGAATGGAACAGGCAAGCGTATCTCAATCCGTGATACCCGTGGTATCATCGACGCTATCCTCAACCACTCTATCGACGCTGCTCCTACCAAGACCATTCCTTTCTTCAACTTCGTAGTTCCTACAAAGCTTGAGGGTGTTGACACCGGTATCCTCGATCCTCGCGATACCTACAAGTCAGCTTCCGAGTGGGAGGTCAAGGCTAAGGATCTCGCCGAGAGGTTCATCAAGAACTTCCACAAGTACGAGTCCAACAAGGCTGGTAAGGCCCTCGTTAAGGCTGGTCCTCAGCTCTAATCGGACGCGTAATCGCAATCATATCAGGAGAGTCGGAGATTCCGACTCTCCTTTTTTCATACCCCGGAGTTGTCTCGCCCGGCTATCGTCGTTCCGGCAGCGCTTCGCACATCTGCCGCCGTGAAGAACGACGCGGACAAGTTTAATGTTGAGGGTGCACCATCCCTCAGTACACGCCGCTCAGAGGCACATTGCTGCACCCTCAGCGCCAGAAAATCAAGGTTAAGGGGACACCATCCCTCAGTACAGGCCGCTCAGGGGCACATTGCTGCACCCTCAGCACCAGAAAATCAAGGTTAAGGGGGCGCCATCCATCAGTACAGGCCGCTCAGGGGCACATTGCTGCACCCTCAACACCAAAAAATCAAGGTTAAGGGGGCGCCATCCATCAGTACAGGGCGCTCAGGGCCACATTGCTGCACCCTCAACACCAGAAAATCAAGGTTAAGGGGGCGCCATCCATCAGTACAGGGCACTCAGGGCCACATTGCTGCACCCTCAATACTTTATCCGACGGATCAGAGGACTCGGCGAGCGAGGATGTGTCAATTGTCCGAAGGTCCGCAGGCGGCGGACAGGAGGAAAACAGGCGGCGGAGACACCGGTGAAAAGCAGAGTGGGATGTCGCTGGCCTTGGTGGCCAGGGGGCCGGGGGCGTGTCCATCCGCGGACACGAGTAGCGGAAGGGGCCCGCAAGATACGAGTTCTGCGAAGCAGGACGAAGTAGATTGTGGGAAGGCCGGAGACGCGAAGCGTCGGAGTCCCCCGGCCCCCTGCGCCAGCAGGTCAGCGGCGACAGCGACCGAGCAGCTTTTCCGAACCTGCCGGAGGCGGCCCGTCAGCCGGTCGCGGTGGCGAGAAGGCGGCCCGACAGCCGGACGCAGTGGAGAGAATGCGGCGGGTGTCCTCTGGTCGCGGCGAGCGTGGCCACCCTCGGCCACGTCAGAGGGAGGGGCCCGATGGATACGAGTTCTGCGGAGCAGGACGAAGTAGACATTGGGAGGGATGGAGCCGACGGAGTCGGCGGAACAGAGCCGAGACCACGAGGATTCCCGCCGCGGACGACAGCGGCCCGTCCGCCGGACACTACAACGGAAGACGGCGGCAGAGATGAAGGAGAGGTAGCATGCGGAAGACGCCGTAAAGAAGGGAAATGAAACAGATGGCAGCTCCGAAAAGACTGATATACGGAAGACCGACACTATCATTGATTACGCCACCGAGAAACGAACCAGTCGCGATTCCGACATTATAGAGCCCTGAATATAGAGCCATCGCAATAGTAGTCGCCCGCGTCTCAATACGCATAAGCTCAGCCTGGAAAACGAGATTAAACAAAGTATTCGCAATACCCCAGACAAGCAACACCGGCACAAGCGCCCCGATAAACCCTGCCGTAGGACGCAGAATCAAAAGCATAAGCGGGACAGCCACAAGACTCGACACCACCAACGCCCTTCCTCTCGAAGGATACTTCCTTGAAAAAATCGCACTCCCGATAATTCCCGAAAAACCAAAAAGCATCAGCGCTACAGTAACCAGAACCTTATCCAGTCCGGCGACACGGTCAAGAAACGGCTCGATAAAACTATATGCAGAAAAATAACCGGTCACAATAATTATAAGGGTGACATAAATCGAAATCAGAGCCCTGTTCCCCAGAATCGAAGGCAGATCCCTGAGCGAGAAATCCATATCATTCGGAATCCTCGGAAACGAGAACAAGAAAATCATCAGCACAAGGAATGCAATGACTCCGATAGTAAGGAAAGTCAGCCTCCAGCCCAGCAGAAGACCGATAGCACGCCCGGTCGGCATCCCCACGATCTGCGCAATAGACGTTCCGGTAATAATCATACTCATGGCAAGCGGCCCCTTCCCCTCCGGAGCAACCTTGACCGCCACAGGCGGAGCAATCGCCCAGAATATCGAATGGGCACATGCGACCCCGACCCTCGACCCCATCAGCATCCAGTAGCCCGTCGAAACAGCCGAAAGGACATGACTCAACATAAAAAGAGTCACGATTCCGATCATGAGCCGACGATACTCCATCTTCGAGAATGCGACCATAAGAGGCAGCGACATGAAAGCCACCACCCAAGCATACCCGGAGACAAGCATTCCCACGGCTGAATCACTCACGCCCAAACCCTCCGCGATATCGGTCATGAGACCGATCGGCATCGCCTCCGAAGAGTTGAACACAAAGGCCGCGATTGTCAGCGCCACGACCGGCAGCCAGCTGTTTTTCCTTTCTACCATAATCACTTAGATAATAAAGCGGGCGCAAAAATAGTAAATGATTTCTTGAATTTCACTATTTTTTTTACCTTTGTAAGAAACGATGGAGTTTAAGGAATGAAGAGGGTCGCCAAAATCTTCTGGGTATTGTTTTTCATATGCTCAGCGATAAACATCCTCTCCCTGGCCACAGGTCACAGGGAGATCGGAGTCTATGCCCAGCCTTTCATTGTTCCTCTGATGGCCGTAGCCCTTTTCATCGAACTCTCTTCCCAGAAAAACGCCAAATCAATCGTCATATCATTCGGATGTAAAGACAAGTTCCACCTTCTCTGCACATTCATAATGTATACGGCCGGCAACATCTTCATGATGTCCGAATGCGACGACTGTTTCGTCCATGGAATGATTTTTTTCCTGATGGGGCATCTCTCCTATATACTGTTCTTCTTCAGAATGATTCCGGAGATAAGGACCAGGAAATTCGTAATCTATGCTGCAACCTTGCTGATACCGGCCGTGCTGATTCCTTTCACACTGGACCTCAACCTGCCGTTGATATTCACTGTCGCCGGTTATTCCTATACTCTTCTGATAATGGCCCTGACCGGCTATGCGACCCTTATCCACTCCGACTCGTTCGACAAACTTGACGACGATGACGATCCGGACTCATGGAACGAGAGCGACGCCCTGCACCGTGCAGGATCATATATGTTATTCGGAGCGCTGCTGTTCATCGTATTCCACTTCATCATAGCAATCAAGCATTTCCTCGGCTTTGATTTCAAATATGACGAAGCCATAATGATGGTTGCATATATTGCCGCCCATGTGCGTATGGCGAAGGCGGTCCTCGGTCTACAGTCCCGTTTCTGCATGTTCATGAATATCAGAAAGAAATAATCTGTCCGGAAGAACTTACATAGCAATAGACCTGAAGTCTTTCTACGCCTCCGTGGAGTGCGTAGAGCGTAAGCTGGACCCACTTACCACCAACCTTGTGGTAGCCGATCCTACGCGTACGGAAAAGACTATCTGCCTGGCTGTCTCCCCTTCCCTGAAATCCTACGGCATACCCGGACGCGCCCGCCTCTTCGAGGTCATCCAGCAGGTCCGGAACGTCAACAACAGCCGCCGTCGAAACGCTCCCGGAGGCCGGCTCCGCGCCAAAGAGACAGACAACACGAAGGTTCTCGCAGATCCGTCCCTGGAGCTCGACTACATAGTCGCTCCGCCCCAGATGGGCCGATACATGGAGGTCAGCAGCCAGGTCTACACCGTCTATCTCAAATACATCGCGCCTGAGGATATCCATGTCTACTCGATTGACGAGGTCTTCATCGATGCGACCGATTATCTCAAGACCTATAAGACTGATGCCCATAGTCTCGCGATGAAGATGGTCCGCGACGTGCTGGCGACGACAGGCGTGACCGCGACTGCCGGAATCGGCACGAACATGTATCTGGCGAAGATAGCGATGGACATAGAGGCGAAGCATAGTCCGGCGGACAAGGACGGAGTCCGGATCGCCGAGCTGGACGAGATGAGTTACAGGCGGAAATACTGGAATCACCGTCCTCTGACGGACTTCTGGCGCATCGGGCGCGGGCTTTCAGCCAAACTGGAGGCCAACGGCATGTTCACCATGGGCGACATTGCGCGCTGCTCTCTGGGACGTCCGTATGAACGGTACAACGAAGATCTGCTATACAAGCTTTTCGGAGTCAATGCTGAATTACTTATAGACCATGCATGGGGTTATGAGCCATGCACCATAAAGGAGATCAAGTCATACCGGCCATCAGCCAACAGCCTGAGCAGCGGCCAGGTCCTTCAGACGCCCTACGAATTCGGGAAAGCGCGGACCGTGGTCAAGGAGATGACGGACAGTCTTGTGCTGGACCTCGTCGAGAAGGGGCTGGTCTGCGATCAGATGGTCCTGACAGTAGGTTATGACATCGAAAATCTGTCCGAGCCGGACAGGCAGAAGGACTATTCCGGGCCGGTCGTCTCGGACCATTACGGCCGCCCCGTACCTAAGCCGGCCCATGGTTCCGTCAATCTTGGGCGGCAGACTTCTTCGACGAAACTGATTACCAAAGCTGTCATGGAGCTGTTCGACCGGATTGTCGATCCGGCGCTGCTGGTGCGTCGGATGTATGTCGTCGCGAACCATGTGATCGACGAGCGGAAGGTTGATGGCATTCAGCTGAGCTTGTTCGAGGAGCCGGTGGATGAAAAGAAGGAGCGCAGCGAGCAGGAGGCCATCCTGGCAATCAGAAGGAAGTTCGGGAAGAATGCGATTTTGAAAGGAACTAATTTCGAGGAGGGAGCTACCGCGAAGGAAAGGAATCAGCAGATAGGAGGCCACAGGAAATGATGGAAGGAAAGTATGACGATATAATCGGGCTGGAGTACAAAGGTCCTAAGAGGCATCCGCGCATGAGTATTCATGAGCGTGCGGCACAATTCGCTCCTTTTGCGGCGCTTACCGGCTATGATGATGTCATAGCGGAGACTGGGCGTCTTACCGGGTCCAAGATTGAACTTGACGAGGAGCAGAGGGCCAGTCTGAATGCCGTCCTGCAGACTATCCGCGGACGTCTTTTGGAGCGTCCTGAAGCCATACTGACCTACTTCCGTCCGGACTCCCGTAAAGCCGGAGGGACATACCTCCGCATCAAAGGCCATGTCCGCAATATCGACGAAGCCTCACGCCTCGTCGTCCTTGCCGACGGTCCCTCCATCCCCATCGACGACCTCTTCTCCATCTTCCTCATCTGAATCCGGATTCCGTACATAACGGACTTATCGTCCGAAGGTCTGATGGCGCCGGACGACTTCCGTTCGCTTCGCTCACTCCATCCCTCCCAGCCTGACGGCTGGGCCCCTCCCTCTAACGTGGCCGAGGGTGGCCACGGTCTCCGACGCCATCAGACCTTCGGACGGTCAGTGCCCGAGCTGGCGGAGGAATTGAGGAAAAGCGTTAAATGAGGGAGCGACCGAATAGCTTTTCCGAACTTGACGGAGCCGGCCGGGCACTGCCGGCAAGTGAAGAGATAAAAAAATATCGGACGTCATCTCGACGTCCGATATAAATCTTGAATTTAAAGCTAACTGCAAGCGAGGCTTAAAGAAAAAGAATAATAACAACCATTGGGAATGCCCCGCTTGAGTGAAGTTTCATAGTCTAAGCTAATTCTCTAAATCAGGTTAAGAATGATTGGGTCCACTGTTTAAGTTTAGTCATTTAATTTAACGTATAACTAAAAAATTAGTCATGAAGTTTTCCGAAGTTTAAGTGCTGAAGCTTTTCCTTAGTTCTTGTAGGTATCACTTTTGTTTTTCTTTCTGGTGCAAACATACAACGAAGAAATTTACAAAACTATCAATTTTGAAACATGTTGTCCGGATATTGCCGATACCTGTCCGGATTGTTGCAATGAGTGTCCAATAATGTACGAAACATACAAAAACTCATCGCATAATTCTGGAAACGCTCATTTAAAACGATTAATTGAATTATTCACCATAAATGTATTTTTAACATTTCTTAGACAAAGAAAAGAAAAAAAATTGTCCGGACAAATTAAACTTGTTCCGGACAATCATAGAATATATCAAAAAAGAAACATCAAACGGGACAAAAACTCCCCCTTCTAACCAACAAACTGAGCCTTGAGTTTCTCGATTTTTTCATCAGCATCGGCGCCGGCAGCACCAAAATAGAACTTGATTTTCGGTTCCGTGCCGGAAGGACGTACGGAGACGATGTCCCCTGCCTCGTCGACAAACTGCAGCACATTCGATTTCGGAAGACCGGTCTTTTCCGGCTCAAGATAATCGACCACCTTGACTACACGGGACCCGACAATCTCCTTAGGAGGATTGGACCTGTAGTCAGCCATTATCTTCTGAATCTCCTCAGCTCCGGATTTTCCCTTACGTACAAGGGAGACAAGAGCCTCCTTGCGGTAACCATACTCCTTATAGATATTCTGGAGAAGCTGGTACAGAGTCAGACCCTGCTCGGCAGCCCAGGCAGCGCACTCGGCAACGAAACAGCATGAGATAGGGGCATCCTTATCGCGGACAAACTGGCCAACATTGAAACCATAGCTCTCCTCTCCTCCACAGATGAACTCCCCTTTACCCTCATTTCTCTTGACCACCTCGGCAATATACTTGAATCCGGTAAGGACATCATAGACCTTCACCCCGAAACTGCGGGCGATCTGGGCGATAAGCTCAGTCGTAACGATAGTCTTCACCACATACTTTGAAGGATCCAGCTTACCAAGCTCTTTCCAGCGGGTAAGAATATAATAGGTAAGCATAGCTGCAGTCTGGTTTCCATTGAAAAGAACCATCTTGCCCTCATTGTCACGTACGGCGATTCCGACACGGTCAGCATCAGGATCGGTAGCCATGACGATATCGGCACCGTTCTTGTCCGCAACCTCGATCGCCATCTTGAGGGCCGAGTTCTCCTCAGGATTCGGAGAAACGACGGTCGGGAAATCTCCGTCGCTCACATCCTGGGCAGGGACATGGATGATATTCTTGAAACCGAGACGACCGAGAGCCTCCGGCACTATACGTACGCCGCAGCCATGAAGCGGAGTGTAGACAATCTTGAGATCGCTATGCTTGGCGCGGGCCTCCGGAGAAAGAAGAAGACCGAGGACGTCGTTGAGATACGCCTCATCCATCTCATGTCCCATCGGATCGATACCGCCACATTCGTCGGTAACGTCGAAACGCACCATTGAAGGCTCCGTAATCTTGTTGACCTCTGCGACAATCTCCTTGTCGACAGGAGAAGTCACCTGGGCACCGTCTGACCAGAAAACCTTATATCCGTTATACTCCTTAGGATTATGCGACGCCGTAATCATCACACCGGCATTAGCCTTCTTCGCACGGACGGCATAGCTAAGCAGAGGAACCGCATGGATATTGTCATATAAAAACACATGGATACCATTAGCTGACAGCACGTTGGCGGTAATCTTCGCGAATTCCTTGCTATTGTTGCGGCTGTCGAATGAAACGCAGACGCTGAGATTTCCGCCGACCTGCTTCTTGAGATAATTGGCAAGTCCCTGGGTAGCCATTCCGACGGTATACTTGTTCATACGGTTCGTCCCGACTCCCATGATACCACGCAAGCCACCGGTTCCAAACTCGAGATTACGGTAAAAAGCATCTTCAAACCCGGCAGGGTCGCTATTTCTCAGTTCAAGAATCTGACATTTGGTAGCATGGTCGAAATCTCCATTCAGCCAGCTTTGTGCTACTGCATTATAATCCTGGATCATATATCTGTCAATTTTTTGCAAGCCTCGGCTTACATATTTGTTTGTGTTAAGCAAATTTAAAAAATATCTCCGAGATAATATCTATCTTTGCCGCTAATTATGAGTGACGTTTTTACAAGATTTGTTCTGGAACATGAGAACGACGATACAGCCAAGTTGCTGCTCGGACGCAGCAGATGGCCGGATATCGACATAGACCTGGCCGTCAGCACCATCGAAGGGCGCAGACGGATAAAAAAGAAGGTCCCGCAGTGGCATGAAATCCCGTCCATGATCTATCCCACCAGGCTCTGCACAGAACAATGCTCATCCACGGCCACGGCACGCTATAAGGCCATGCTGCTGTCCAGGCTGATGGAGGGCCGTCCCGGATTCCGGCTGGCCGACCTGACAGGAGGCCTCGGAATCGACGACTGGGCATTCTCCGCAAAGGCGGGCAGCATCCTCTATAACGAGATGGACGCTTTGCTCTCGCAGGCTGCGGAACATAATTTCAGGGAGCTGGGCATCGACAACATCACCGTAAGCAACCATGAAGTCTCTCCCGCCACGATAGACGAAGTCCTCGGCAGTTTCAGCCCGGACGTAATTTTCCTGGATCCGGCAAGAAGGGACGGAGCTGGACGGAAAGTATTCCTGCTCGAGGATTGTTCTCCGGACATATTGAATCTCAAGCAGAAGCTCTTTGACGCCGCTCCCCTGCTGATGGTCAAGCTCTCCCCGATGGCTGACATAAGCATGGCCGTTGAAAGGCTGAATGCAGCAGCTCCTGGGAACGACGTGAAGGAAGTGCATGTGGTGGCGACCGACGGAGAATGCAAGGAACTTCTTCTGGTCGCCGAGAGGGGCTATTCGGGCCCATATACCCTATGTGTCGCCGAACCTGACCGCACTGAAGATACCATAAGCGTAGCTGAAGACGCCGAAAAGGTTTCCGTCCCGGAATTCCTGCAATCAACCGAAGAATTGGGCGGACTTAAGGGTTCAGTACTCTTCGAGCCCGGCAAGGCCCTTGCGAAGGCCGGCCTATTCAACCATGTCTCGAAAGCATGGGGAGTTAGAAAACTTGGACGGTCCACCCATCTCTATGTCGCCCAGGCAGGATGGTCATCTCCGTTCGGCAAGTCATTCACGATAGAAGAAGTGCTGCCCTTCAGCAGCACAGAAATCAAATCTCTTTCCAAGCGGATTCCGGCAGCATCCGTGACGGCAAGGAATCTTCCGATAAGCAGCGACGACCTGCGCAAGAAGCTGAAGCTCAAGGAGTCGTCCGCCATCCATATCTTTGCCTGCCGGATAGACACGGCTTCAGGGTCAGGGAATTATTTATTGGTAACCAGTGTCCGATGATTATCTTCGGATAAGGTATTTCAGCCAGAATTCAGCCTGGGATTTCACGGCATGCTCCGCCTGATACTCATGATATCCATGCTTGCCGTCCGGATAGATCATCAGCTGGAACTTCTTTCCTTCCGACTGAAGCACATCTATGAGTTGAAGCGTGTTCTGGAAATGGACATTGTCGTCTCCTGTTCCATGAGTCAGCATGAGCATCACAGGCTCGATCCCGTCGTACTTGAAGTCCACGGATACAGGATAATTGCCTGTCCTTCCGATCACCTTGGTCGATTCGTAGCCTTCAGGATTGGCCTGAGGCGTATCCATGAACCTCTCCGTGTAATGGGAATCATAGAGAGACCAGTCGTAGACACCGCCTCCTGCTATTCCATAATGGAAAGCGTCCGGATGTTCCATGACAAGCAACGCAGTCATCGTGCCACCGAAAGAGAAGCCTTCGACTCCGATCTTCTCTCCGTCGACATAAGGGAGAGACTTCAGATAATCCGCCCATTCCACGAAATCACGCACCTCCAGCACTCCAAGCTGACGATATATCATGTCAAGGCCGGCTCTTCCGTTATGTCCTGCAGCACGGCAGTCAGCCACGACCTCGATGATTCCGTTCTGGGCGCACCACTGGCCGAAAGCATCCACGTTCCATCTGTCAGTCACCATCGGATGGTCAGGTCCGCCGTATATGTCCATATGGACCGGATATTTCTTTTCCGGGTCGAAATTCTTAGGATAGATTATGGCGCCAGGAAGCACCAGGCCGTCGCTCGTGGTAATGCTTATGCTCTGCGGGATAAGCAATTCGTCAAGATTCTCGACAGACGAAGCCGTGTCCTCGACAAGTTCCCTCCTGAGGTTCCTGACATTGTATTTCCATATCTTGTCAGGCGTAGAATAGTTGGAGAGACTGACGGTAAAATACTTGCCGTCTTCCGAGAACTCGACATTGGAAGCATTGAATGCAGGATCGGTAAGGGCTGTTATCCTGCCCTTGCGGTCCACTTTATACAAAGTATTACGGATGGTGGCATCCCTTCTCGCCGTGAAATATACATTTCCGGCCTTTTCCTCTACCCGGATCAGCTTCACCTTCCAGTTAGGGCCGTCAGTAAGACGCCTGAAATCCGATCCGTCATAAGAAAGGAAATATATCTGCTGCCAGCCTGTCTCGAAGCTGCGGACCATATAAAGGCCCTTCTCAGTAAAGATCACGTCCTCGATCCAGTCCAGCCATGTCTTGTACTCCTCATGGTAGATCAGTTTCTTGCTGCCGTCTGCGGAGGATACGCAATAAAGGTCAAGCTCATTCTGACGGCGAGGCTCGCGACTGACGTAGAGAGACTTGCTGTCAGGTCCCCAGAACGGAGTCCCGAAATACTGGTCCTCATTCTCGTCGAAATCTGCCCATACGACATCTCCGCCGGCGGCAGGGACCATTCCGATGCGCACCTTAGGGTTGTTTTCTCCGACCTTCGGATAGCGGGTCCTGTTCAGGGAGCCATCCTGTCCTTTCGGAGAATAAATCGGGAACATCGGGACTTCACTATTATCGAAGCGGTAGAATCCCAAGGTCTTGCTGTCAGGAGACCACCAGAACGCCCTGTACCTTGACGGACGGCCGAATATCTCCTCGTAGTAGACCCAGGAGGCATAGCCGTTCAGTATTGTTTCGGATCCGTCAAAGGTAAGTCTTGTCCGGGTACTGTCCGGAAGAGACAACACATAAAGATCATTGTCCATAGTGTAGGCAATCTTCGTGGAATCCGGAGAATAGGTCTCGTTGATACGTTCCTGTCCGAAAGAAGCGGCACATAAGCATGCCGCGATAAGGCAGATAATGGTTCTTTTCATTTCTTGAAACATTCTTTTTTGAAATTGACCAGATAGACCTTGCGGACACCTCTGGTCATCGCTGTATATAGCCACTTGAGATCATCAAGCGTAAGTTCATCCTGCCAGAAAGGATTATCGATGAAGACGCAGTCCCACTGGCCTCCCTGCGACTTATGGCCGGTTATGGCATCGGCATATTTAAGCTGGAGAGCATTGTAAAAGGGATCCTCCCGCACCGCCTCATACCGTTTACGTTTGGTCGTGATATGGGCATAGTCCTCATTCACGCCCTGATACAGCATATTCTGCTGCTCATAGGAAAGCGAAGCCGCCTCGGACTGAAGTGTGTCCAGACAGACCTTGGCGTCTATTTCGACTCCATAATCCGGGAACTCCAGCTCGGCATCGGCGAAATGCAGGCCATAACGCTCTTCGAAATGGGAAATCCTTATAAGGTTGGCCATGTCGCCATTGGCGATATAATCCATATTCTCGACATCCTGCACGAACTGATAGCAGTTCTTGACTATCATGAGGCGGTCTCCACGCACAAGACTGTCCTCCTTGTACTGGACCTGAGCTCGTATTCCGGCATTGTACCGGTTGGCCCTCTTGTTGGAACGGCATAGAACGATTGTCTCGTCCTCTCCGAATCTGCCATAGGCATCCGAGAGAGTCTCCAGCAGTTCCCCGCCGGTTATACTCTGGAAATCATCGAATCCTTCAGTCACCAGCTGCAGTTCCTCGAATCCGAAGGACTCCTCTCCGGAAGAGATCATCTCCCTGATTCTGGTAGCATTCCGCAATATTCCGGATTCCTTGTCCTGACGCACTACAGTAGTAAGAGTCGAGAAACGCACACCGCCGAGACACTGCATGAACGGTTCATTCAGCGCCGGACTGACATCCAGGCCCACCGGAGGCAGCTGGGCGCGGTCGCCGATCAGAAGCAGCCTGCAGTCGGCTCCGCTGCGGACGAATGTCACCAGGTCTTCGAGAAGATTTCCGGAACCGAAGGCTGCGGTAGACTGCCCGTTGCCGGCATCGATTCCTATGAGCGATACCTCATCGACGACGAAGAGAGTGTTCCTGGCCTTGTTCGGGGACATGGAAAACTGTCCGAAGCCGTCGCTGCCGACAGATTTCTGGCGGTAGATATGTTTATGGATAGTATATGCGGGCCTATGGGCATAAGACGAAAGCACCTTTGCCGCCCTTCCGGTCGGTGCGAGCAGCACGCTCTTAATCTTGTAGTCGGCGAGAGTCGATATCACGGCCGCGACAGCAGTGGTCTTGCCGGTGCCGGCATAGCCGTTGACGACCATTATGTCGCCGTCGTCGCCGGTTATGAAGTCGGCGATATCATGCATCAGGCCCTCCTGACACGAAGTCGGAGGATATCCGAGTCTCGAGATAAAATCGGAATATAGCTGGCCGGCCCTGTCCATCTATCGGTTCCTCCCCGGTATCATCATTGACAAGGCGGCGAGCACCGGATAGATTTCGATTCGGCCCATGAACATATCGGCGGTGAAGATGAATTTGACCATAGTCGAAATATGGCTGTAGTTCCCGTAGGTTCCGAGTTCTCCGAAAGCAGGGCCTACGTTTCCGAGGCTGGCGATAGTGCCGGCAATGGCGCAATGCACGTCCTGGCCGAAGAGCATGCAGAGCATTGTCGATATGATGATAAGGCTGAAGAATACGGCGATATAGAGGATATGAGGATAGATTTCCTCATCCTGCATCGTCCTGTTGCCCATCTTCAGGCCGAACACGGATGTCGGATAGATCTGTCGGCGGATCTGCCGGCGGATTGCCTTATAGAGGAGAAGCATACGGTCGCTCTTGACACCACCGGTAGTGGAACCGGCCATACCGCACTGGACACCCATATACATCAGAAGGATACATGGGAACATAGGCCAGAGGCCGTTGTCGGCCGTAGCGAAACCTGTAGTCGAGGCGTAGCTTACTACCTGGAAGGATCCGTCCATCAAAGCCTGACCCCATCCGGCAGCCGTGCCATTGATCTTCAGAGACAGGGCGACGGCAAGCGAGACTATCAGCACGGATACGAGATAGAATCTCAGCACAGGGTTCTTCAACGGCTTTATGGAACGGTTGACGACTGTCATGTAGATTATGCCGAAGTGAATGGAACTCAACAGCATAAGGACAATCGTAGCAATCGATATGAAGCTGGAATTGTAGCCTCCGATGGAGAGGTTGTTATTGCTGAAGCCTCCGGTAGAACTTACGCTGAAAGCGTGGCATACAGCATCGAAGAGCGACATTCCGCCGATAAGATATATTACGATGGACAGAGCGACGAGTCCCAGATAGACCGAGGTGAATATCATCACAGTCTTGTTGGACTGAGAACGGTAACCTTCCTTGGAAAGGGAGGAAAGCTCCATGTTGGTAAGGCGGAATCTTATCTGGCTCGAAGAAGGAATTATCAGCAGAAGGAAGACAACTACTCCCAAACCTCCGATGAAGTGCGTCGAGCATCTCCAGAACTGCAGGCTCTTAGGCAGGGACTCCACGTCTTCAAGTATGGTCGATCCGGTAGTCGTAAACCCGGAAACACTTTCAAACCAAGCATTTGCGACAGTAAAAGGTCCACCCCAGAGCACATAAGGCAGCATTCCGAAAATGAAGGACAGGGTCCATGAAAGGAAAATGATCATGAATCCGTCTTTCAGGGTTATCCCGGAAGTCTTGCGTACGAATATGAACGGGAAGGCGCCGAAGATGAAGGTTATCGTAAAACTGATGACAAGAGCGGCCAGAGCGCTGTCGTTGCCACTGAGCACAGAGACGATAATGGACAGAAACATGAAGAGCGCACTGACTAGCAGCGCGTATCCGACGTTTCTGGATATGACCTTCAGGTTCATTACTGGATGTCTTTCTGGGAGATAGCGTCACGCAGGGTGCGGACTCTCTTACGCAGCTGCTGGTTCTCTTCGATGACCTCGGTGAGACCGTCGTTGAGTTCCTTCAGCTGGTCATCTCCCTCAAAGGAGTATGTATATTTCTTGTTGAGCGACCGGTAATTGTTCAGTCCTCTCAACATCTTGTAAATCGGATTGACGTAGAACGCCAGGATAAAGGTAAGGAGCAGGAGTACGAGCACGATTCCGACTCCGACAGCGACGGCTCCCGGTATTATACTGCGGTAGAATCCCCTCTCGAAAGTCTCGGAATTACGTCTGAGCTCGGAGAAGATGGCAGTATTAAGCACGTCGATATCACGATGCATCCGGTTGTATACAACCTGCAGGCGTTCGAAGTACCAGGACCTCGTATCGATGAAGTCCGACTGGAGGACATTCGGGAGCTCAAGCGACGTAAGCATGTAGGCAGACCACGAATACACAAGCGAATCAGCGAGATTCTGCTTGTTGATCGAGGACAGCGCACTCCGGAGACTGTCGCAGTGGCTGATGAACGCTTCCCTGTTGAAGTCCGGGACTTCGTTGGCTCCATCTTCGCCCACCACCGACAGAATCTGGAGGTTGTAGGCGTCTGTCTCGTTGGCTATCTTCTGGGCTGCGTTGATGCTCTCGATATTGTCTGCAATAAGGGTCGAGACGTAATTGCTCATCCTCGTGTATTCGAGAATCGAAATGACGCTGGATATTATCAGAATCATAGCAATAGAGCTGAGGGCGAGCGTAAGCTTCATCCTCATCGTCATTCTGTAACCCTTGATTCTGGTCCTGAATTTCTTGAACATCGCAGTCGCTTTTGACTATTCCGGTTTATAGGAGTCCTTAAGTGCAGTAGTCTTGTTGAAGACTGGTTTCTCAGGAGTAGAGTCCTTGTCCATGACATAGTATCCGGTCCTTTCGAACTGTACGGCAATTCCGGACTTGTCCTCAAGAAGCGCAGGCTCGGCATATCCTTCGGTGACAATAAGCGAATCAGGATTGAGGAAGTCCTTGTAATCCTTGTCCTCAGGTACCTGGCTCATGTCAGGAAGAGTGAAGAGACGGTCATAGTTGCGGAGCTCGATAGTCTTCATATGGGCAGTAGATACCCAGTGGATAGTACCCTTGACCGAGCGCCACTCCCCTGTCTGAGGATGCGTGGTCGGATCATAGGTACATTTTAGCTCTACTACGCGGCCGTTCTCGTCCTTGATGACTTCGTTGCACTTGATGATGTATGTATACTTGAGACGAACTTCGCCGTCCGGTTTGAGTCTGAAGAACTTCTTCGGAGCATCCTCCATGAAGTCGGCCCTGTCGATGAGAATCTCGCCGCTGAACGGAACCTTGCGGGTAGCACCTTCCGGCTCGGCAGGGTTCAGAGGGCAGTCGAAATACTCTACCTTACCCGGCTCCCAGTTGGTGATTGTCACCTTGATAGGGTCCTGGACTACCATGTAGCGGTTTGACCTCGCATTGAGGTCCTGACGTACGCACCACTCGAGCAGCTGAAGGTCGATCAGCTGGTCTCTCTTGGAAACGCCGATCTTCTCGCAGAACATCTTGAGGGCCTCGGCGGTATATCCGCGACGGCGAACGCCGCAGAGCGTAGGCATGCGAGGGTCATCCCATCCGCTTACCAGACCTTTCTGTACGAGTTCGAGGAGCTTTCTCTTGCTCATAAGGGTGTAGGTAAGATTCAGCCTGGCGAATTCATACTGATGGCTCGGGAAGATATCGAGAGTCTTTATGAACCAGTCATAGAGAGGACGGTGCACGTCGAACTCGAGGGTGCAGATCGAATGGGTAATATGCTCGATGGAGTCGCACTGGCCGTGGGTGAAGTCGTACATCGGATAGATGCACCATTTGTCGCCCGTACGGTGGTGGGACGCATGTTTGATTCTGTAGAGGAGCGGATCGCGGAACATCATGTTAGGATGAGCCATGTCGATCTTGGCGCGGAGGACCTTCTCGCCGTCGGCATATTTGCCGGCCTTCATCTCGCGGAAGAGCTGCAGGTTTTCTTCGACGCTGCGGTTTCTGTACGGGCTTTCGATTCCCGGTTTGTCGACTGTACCGCGGCCCTTGCTTATTTCTTCCTGGGTCTGGTCATCCACGTACGCAAGGCCTCTCTTGATGAGAAGTTCGGCCCACTCGTAGAGCTGGTCAAAGTAATCGGATGCATAGAGTTCCTTATCCCACTGGAAACCAAGCCACTTGATATCCTCCTTGATTGAATCTACGTACTCGGTATCTTCTTTCACAGGATTCGTATCGTCGTAGCGGAGGTTTGTCTTTCCGCCATATTTCTGCGCTAATCCGAAGTTGAGGCAGATACTCTTGGCATGGCCGAGGTGCAGGTAGCCGTTAGGCTCCGGAGGAAACCTCGTCATTATGCTTTTATATTTTCCCTCTTTGAGGTCTGCTTCAATTATCTCTTCAAGAAAATTCAATTTCTCCATATTCCTATCATTATTCTTTAATTTACAAAATTAATGAAATTATTGCTATTTTTGCAGCGGTATCCGGATTTTTTGAATATATGGTATGAAATCCGGGACCATGGTTTAAAATTTTCAAAAGAACTATGATTCAATCTATGACCGGCTACGGCAAGGCCGAGGCCGTCCTGGAAGCAGGAAAACTGACTATAGAGATCCGTACTCTCAACGGAAAAAGCGCTGATATCAATCTCAAGACTTCCCTTTTGCCTAAGGACAAGGAGCTTCTGGTAAGACAGAAGATTGCCGACCAGCTCGGCAGGGGCACCATCGATTTCTTCGTAAACTGGGAGCCAAATGCCGCTACCGAGGCGAAGAAGCTGAATGAGGAACTTATCGAGGATTATTACAGGCAGCTGAACGCTATCCGCGAGAAACTCAATGTCGAAACCGGCGATTCTGACGGTGACAATGATGTATTTACCGCGATTCTCCGATTCCCTGATGTCATCGACAATGCGGCCAAGAAGGAAATAATCAATGAGGATAACTGGAGCAAGGTCGAGGCCGCTATAGACGAGGCTCTGGAGGCTGTCAACAATTACCGTTCACGTGAGGGAAAGGCACTCTACAAGGATGTGACAAGCCGTGTCGGCAATATCCTTGAGCTTGAGAATCGTGTAGAGTCTTTCGAGCACGAGAGAATCGACACTGTCCGCACCAAGCTTACCAAGAGTCTGGAAGAGCTTCAGCAGAAGCCGGATCCTTCGAGGTTCGAGCAGGAGATGATATTCTATCTGGAGAAGTACGACATCAACGAGGAGAAAGTACGCCTCCGCCAGCATTGCAAGTATTTCATGGACACTATCGACGGCGAAGAGAAGCCTGGCAAGAAGCTCGGTTTCATCATCCAGGAGATGGGCCGCGAGATCAATACGACAGGCTCAAAGGCTAATCATGCCGGCATCCAGCAGACCGTTGTTCTGATGAAGGATGAGCTCGAGAAGATCCGCGAGCAGTGCATGAACATTCTCTAATCGACAACTGAGAGCGCTATATATGAGCGGGGGCCGCAGTTCAATGCGATCTCCGCTTTTTTGTAGTCCTCCGGACGGGCCTCATACTGATTCGGCAAGAATGACTGCGGGTTCATGGCGACGAGAGGAAACAGGCTGCTCTGGATCTGGATCATGATTCTGTGCCCGCGAAGGAAATGATGGGCTATGTCATTGAGGCTGAACTCTATGTCCACGGCCTTCCCGGGAACCATCGGCTCCGGCACGGAAAGGCTGCTGCGATAGCGCAGAGGCATGACTCCGGAGCGGATCAGCAGCTGGCAGCCGTCAGGCCTGAGGTCGATTAGCTTGACGACAATATCGGCATCAGACGTGCTGGAAGTAATGTTCAGACACGCCTTGAGATGTCCTTCGGCCTTCAGGGTAGTTTCCAGAGGCTCCGATACGAAGCTGAGGATGTCTGAGCGACCTTCCAGGAAACTCTGGTCCGCCACATGGGCGTCGCGGGCTCCCACTCCTTCCTTGCAGAATGGTACAGGATTCAGCGGGTCAGAAACATATTTCATGACATCTCCGGGCTGTGGGGTTTCGGAAAGGATGCCGCCTCGGGACATATAGAGGCGCGCTTCCCCGGCTTCTGCCGGAGGCCAGGCCGGATATGTCTCCCATTGGCCGTCAGTCAGTCCGGCAGCCCTTGGCCTTGTTTCTGATGATGGCAATATCCATGCTTTCTCCTGAGGCTTCGTCCCCTTCCCTTCAAGATACCAGGCAAAGAACGGATATTCTATTTTGTCCATGAAATATTCGGCCGAACCGCGTCCGAAAGTAGCGTCTCCGAGACAGTCATAGCGTTTCCGTTTCCATGCGCCGTGAAACCAGGGACCGCATGCGAATGATGTTCCCAGACCGTTTTCTTTTGCGGCCCTGTAGGTGGCGAGGCTTCCGTAGAAGTCCTCGGCATCGTACCATCCGCCGACTACGAGAAATGCAGCCTTGGCTGATGAGAGGTCCCGGACAGCGTTTCTGCGCTGCCAGAAGTCGTCATAATCGGGATGAGCCCTGAACTGGGAAATGAATTCCGGGACTCCCCCTTTCTCGCGGAAAGCATGTTCAAGGGCATCGTATGCGTTCTTCATTCCCCCGAAATCCATGAAGAAGTCATATGGGTTTCCTTCGATTTCGATGACTGGTTTCGGGAATATGGAACATGGCTTCTTTCTGTTGCGGCAGAATGCGGCTCCGAAGCTGTACATCCCATATTGGTAGGCACCGTTGAGATGGGCGTCGTCGCCGATGTACCAGTCCGTTACCGGAGCCTGCGGCGATACGGCCTTGATTGCCGGATGCCCTGAAATCGCTGCCATGGTGGCGTAGAAGCCGGGATATGAGATTCCTTTGACTCCGATGGAGCCGTTCGTATTCAGGTGGGTTATGATCCAGTCCGCCGTATCGTATGTATCCGTGGCTTCGTCGATTCTTGCCGGGTCTTTGATGTCTCCGGAAGACAGTGGGCGGACGTTGATGAATTCACCCTCGCTGCGGAATGTTCCCCTTACATTCTGATAGACAAGGATGTATCCGTTTGCCACGAAGTTGTCCATGTGCGTGCGGAGGTCCTTGATGAAGGTCTTGCCGTATGGATTGAGGGGATATGGCGTCCTGACCAGCATGACCGGGCTGGCTTCAGTGCGGCTTGCAGGGGCATATACGGAGGTATAGAGGCGGATGCCGTCGCGCATCGGGACCATGTGCTCGGTCTTGACATAGTTGGCTTTCAGCCATTTCAGGGTGAATTTCATCTTAATTTGGGTTGATCCTTGCAAATATACATAAAAATGGGGATTGGTTCGTTCCGCGAGAATGCTTAACTTCGCAGCGCTTTAATGAAAAATAATGATGAAAAATATATCTGAATATATTCTCGCGGGCATTGCTGTGCTGTGCAGCGTTGCCTTGAGCGCTGATGACAAAGTCAAGACTGTGGAGACCGGCCAGAATGGAGAGACGGTGATCAATACTTCCGTCATAGGGGCCAAGTATGACGGTTACATGGGCAGGACGCCGGTAAAGGTGACTATCAGCAAGAAGGGTGTAGTGACGAGCGTCGAAGCCTTGCCGAATGACGAGACTCCGCGTTATTTTGACTATGCCGTGGCCGAGGGTCTTCTGGAGAAATGGAACGGCAAGACCGTGGATGAGGCTCTTGAGATGAAGGTTGACGCTGTCTCCGGGGCGACATTCTCATCGAGCGCGGTGATCAAGAATGTCCGCGCCGCCCTGGTTTTCTATAAGGAGAATTGCAAGTAGCTATCGCAGGTCTGCCTGCCTGCAGTAGATCTGAAAAGTGTAATACAGGCTGACCAGAATGCCGAGCACAAGGATTATCACGGAGGATTCCGGGCCGAACTGGTCGCCCCAGATCATGTTCTTTGGCATTCCCGCCAGTTTGAAAAGTGACGGGCTTGCCATGCCGGACACTTCAGTACCGAGGACAGGACCTTCGATGAAGTTCCATGCGAAATGGAAGGCAATCGGCGCCCAGAGGCTCCTGAAACGCACCAGAAGCAGGCCCATGACGATTCCGGCCGAGACTGCTATGGTCAGCGAAGAAAGAATTGATGCCCCTGGATTGAAGGCATGCCCGAATCCGAAGATTAACGAGGAGACAAGTATTGCTATAAGCATTCCTACCTGGTTGTAGAGCATTCTGAAGATCATTCCACGGAAAACTATCTCTTCTCCTATGGCGATCACAAGGCAATTTACCAGCATGGATAATGCTTCTTCGCATGTAAGCCCGCTATATGAAATGCTGCCACCTCCGAAAATCAGGGAAAGTGACGTGTATATTCCGAACAGGATTACGGCAAGTATCAGTCCCTCGAAGATCGCCCTTCTCTTTGGCCTGAGTTCGAGGACTTTCCGTCTTTCATATACGGCAGTAAGTCTGTGATACGTGAATAACAGCAAGGCGATTCCGCCGAAATGCACAAGATACTGATATAAAGGTTTGTGTATGAAGTCGTTCAAACCAACGCTCAAAACGTAAATTGCGAAGAGAATGAGCGTACCGAGGATAAAAAGGGCTGTCCATTTTCCCCATGGAAGCTTTTTGCCTAAACTATTAGTCATGATTAATAATGGTTGCTTAATACAAATATAGCAATAATACTCTATCCACAAAATCCTGGCCAATAATCCATTCTATCAAAAAGACGCATTTCACACGGCGCCCTCCCTCCTCCGCAATTGCTCGGGTCTACTTGCGCAGCCGCCTGCCGCTGTCCTGCTGGCGCAGGGTGCCGTCCCTCTGCTGCGTCCGGCTGACGGGCCGCCTCCGTCAGGTTCGGAAAAGCTGCTCAGTCGCTGTCGCCGCCTAAACGGCTAACTCAGTCCTTTTACGCCGCCATCGTCGCTTC